>NZ_JBEPLH010000011.1:0-328277 GCF_040545135.1 Burkholderia sp. 572
CGACCACCGCTGGTTCGAGGATCGGGCGCCAGCCTGCACGCTGCTGGTATACGTGGACGATGCGACGAGCCGGTTGATGATGCTGCATTTCACGGCGACCGAGTCGACCTTCAGCTACTTCGAGGCGACGCGCGCGTATCTGGAGCGTCACGGCAATCCGGGTATGACATGTGTTGTAGCGGCTAGATTGAAATGTCCGCTTTTAGGCCGCGTAAGCTGTTCGACCTCCGCTCACCATCCAGCCGGTAAACGCAACCGCACACGGCCGCCTGTCCAATTCCCGCAAGTATCCAGAGGCCGTTACTGGCCGTTTTATTGACCTTGCTGCAAACGTGTACAGTGGACGTGACCCGGAACACCGCGGCGATCGTCCGACATCGCGCTCCGGGTTTCCCCGCATACGCAAAGAAGATTCGCCATGTCCAATGCTTCCTTGCCGATCGAGCCGACCCAGCTCCGTCGATACCGCTATTTCGAGTCGGTCGATATCGACGACACGCGGGAACGGATCGCCGCGGTGCTGCAGCCGCATCGACTCATCCCGGGCAGCTCGCGCGGCGGCTATTCCGCGTACATGGACTACGTGCGGATCGACAGTGTCGGGTTCGGCACGATCGGTTACGACGTCGCGATGGGCGTCGATGCCGGCGAAATCGAGGATTACTATCTCGCGATCCTCAGCCTCGGCGGCTATGCGGACGTGAGCGTCGGCGGCCGGCGCATGATCGTCGGGCCGGCGCAGGGTGTCATCGTGAGCCCGGCCAGTCATTTCGGTGCCACGTTCTCTCGCGACTGCGAGCAGTTCTTCGTGCGCGTCGACAAGCACGCGATCCTGTCTCACACCGGCTACGACCATCTGCAGATCGAGCCGGTGCTCGACCTTTCCCGCTCCGAACTCTTGCCGTGGCTGATGCAGTTGCGCGTCATGACATCGTCGCCGGAGACCGTCGCGCTCGCGCAGCGCGACCGCCGCATCGCGCTCGAATTCGAGCGGCTCGTGATCTCGCTCCTGCTCGCCGGCCAGCCGCATCACTGCCAGGCGCGATCCGGCGGAACGGCGCTCGTGCCGCGCACGGTCAAGCGCGCGGAAGCCTATATCGCCGAGCACGCGTGCGAGCCGATCGCGCTGGCCGATATCGCGCTGGCGGCCGGCGTGCCCGTGCGCACGCTGCTCGACGGGTTTCAACGCTTTTCGCGCGGCAGCCCGATGCAGCTGGTCCGCGAGCGTCGTCTCGAACACGCACGCGACCGATTGCGGCAAGGCCGCGACACCGATCGCGTGGCCGACGTGGCGCTCTGTTGCGGCTTCGCGAATCTGGGCCGATTCGCCGCCCTGTACCGCGAAACGTTCGGAGAATCGCCGTCGGATACGTTGCGGCGCGCGCGCCAGTCCGCCGCCTGAGCGGAAATTCTGCGCGCGCCGGACAGGCGCTGCGATCGCCGGATATTCTCGGCACATTCGCCCGCATACAGTGGACTCCTCTGAATTCAACGGAGCCGCTGGATGTCCCTGCTCAGAATCCGCGTCGAGCGCATCGATGCACTGACGCCCGCAATCCGCCGATTGCATCTCGTCGCCGCCGATGGCGGCCCGCTACCCGGGTTCGCCGCCGGCGCGCACATCGGCGTGCACGTGCCGCTCTCCCCTCGTTCGCGACGGCGCGCGTATTCGCTCGTGAACGCCGGCGGCAGCGCCGATTCGATTGACCGTTACGAAATCGCGGTGCTGCGAGAAGCGGCCGGAAGCGGCGGTTCGCAGTGGATGCACGCCTGTGCGCCCGGCGACGAATTCGACATCGATCCGCCCCGGAACGATTTTCCGCTCGTCGCGGACGCACGCCGGCACTTGCTCGTGGCCGGCGGCATCGGCATTACGCCGATTCTCGCAATGGCGCGCGAACTGACGAGCAGCGGGCGGCGGTTCACGCTGCACTACGCCGCGCGCGACGCGATGTCGATGGCCTATCGCGACGAGGTCGCCGCGCTACCGGGTGCGACATGCTGGTTCGACGACGGCGAACCGTCGCGCGGCCTGCCGCTGGCCGACGCGATCGGCGCGCCCGAGAGCGGTACGCATCTGTACGTGTGCGGCCCCGCCGGGCTCATCGAGGCGACGCTCGCGGCCGCGCGGCATCTCGGCTGGCGCGACGACGCACTGCATTGCGAACGCTTTGCCGCGCCGGTCGCGACGGTGGAAGACGCCACGGTCGAAGTGCGTCTCGCCGGTTCGGGGCACGTGCTGAACGTGCCACCCGGCACGTCGATTCTCGACGCGATGATCGAAGCCGGCCTCGATCCGCTCTACGACTGCCGGCGCGGCGATTGCGGCGTGTGCGCGGTGCGCTTGCTCGACGGCGACCCCGATCACCGCGACATCTGCCTGAGCGACGACGACCACGCGAGCGGCGCGTTCTGTCCATGCGTGTCGCGCGCGCATGGCGCGCATCTCGTGCTGGATCTTTGACCCTTCCCTTCGAGGTACCCCCATGAGCGTTACCAACGAGACACTGGCCGGGCTGGTGCGGCCCGACAGCGTGCACAAGCGCCTCTATACCGATCCGGCGATCTTCGCGCTGGAAATGGAGCGGATCTACGGCCGCGCGTGGATCTACGTCGGCCACGAGAGCCAGGTCAAGACGGCCGGCGACTATCACACGACGCGTATCGGCGACCAGGACGTCGTGATGGTGCGCGCATCCGACGGCACGATCCACGTGATCTACAACCGGTGTCCGCACAAGGGGGCGAAAGTCGTACCCGACGGCGACGGCTCGGTCGGGAAGTTCTTCCGGTGTCCATATCATGCATGGACGTTCAGGCACGACGGCACGCACCTGTCGGCGCCGCTGCGCAACGGCCTGCAGAACACCTGCTTCGACCCGAAGCATCCGGATTTCTCGATGCGCCGCGTCGCGCGCGTGGACAGCTATCGCGGCTTCGTATTCGCCAGCCAGAGCAACGATGGCCCGGATCTGCGAACCTTCCTGAACGGCGTCGTGTCGTCGATCGACAATCTGTGCGACCGCTCCCCGGTCGGCGAGGTCGAAGTCACGGGGGGTGTGTTCCGCGTCCTGCAGCGCTCGAACTGGAAAGTGTTCTACGAGAACCTGCATGACACGATGCATGCGCCGGTCACCCACGAATCGTCGGTGGTGTCGGCCCGCGCGCAGGCCGCGGAGATGGGCGCGATGCCGTTCGAGCTGCTCATCATGGACGGGAACGGCGAGCCGTACGAATTCTGGGAAAAACTGGAATTGCGCGCGTACGCATACGGCCACGGCTACATGGAAGGTATTTTCGACCCGGCGGCTGCCGAACGCGATTCGGTGTCGAGCGCGCATTTCGCGGTGCTCGCGGAGGTTTACGGCGAAGAACGCGCACGCCGGATTCTCGGCATGAACCGCCACAATACCGTGATCTACGGCAGCGGTTCCCCGCATACGGTGTTTCAGCAGTTCCGCGTGATTCGTCCGATTGCGGTGGACCGGACGCTGGTCGAAATCCAGCTGTTTCGCCTGAAAGGCGCGCCCGATGCCGTGTTCGACCGGGCGTTGACCTACGCGAACGTGATCAATTCGCCGTCGTCGAACGTGATGCCCGACGACGTCGAAGTTTACGCGCGCTGCCAGGAAGGCAACCAGACCCGCGGCGGCGAGTGGGTGAGCATGCATCGCTACGCGGGCACGGATCGCGCGACGGACGACGGCTTCGTGTCGATCAACGGCACCAGCGAATTGCCAATGCGCAACCAGTTCGCCGCGTGGAAACACTTCATGGTCGACGAGGCCGCCCCGACGGCGCGCACGCGCGAAGGAGACGCCTGATGCTGCACGATCCGGCTTTCGATCTGTCGACCGTCGTGGTCGACGCCCCTGCCCTCGCCTTCGACGCCGCGCTGCACGCGCAGGCGGCACAGTTCCTGTTTCGCGAGGCGCGGCTGCTCGACACGCGCGCATTCGACGCTTGGCTCGACACGTGGACGCCCGACGGGATGTACTGGCTGCCACACGAGCCGGGCCAAGCCAATCCGCGCGACCATATCTCGCTCTTCTGGGAGGATGCGACGCTGCGCGAAGTGCGCGCGGCCCGCGTGACGAACCGGCGCAACTGGTCGCAACAGCCGTCGACGCGCACTGCGCGCGTCGTCGGCAACGTGATCGTCGACGGCCGCGATGCGGCCGGCCGGCTGGTGGTCCACTCGACACAGATCGTCAACGAATGGCGGATCGGGCAGCGCACGCTCGCCGGGCTCGTCACGCACAAGCTCGATACGAGCGGCCCGGACTGGAAGATCTATCTGAAGCGCGTCGATCTCATCAACTCGACCGATGCGCTCGCGAACCTGGAGGTATTCGTGTGAACGCCGCATCGCTGCCGATACCGCTTGCGCGCACCGCCGTGATCGCGCTGCATTACCAGAACGACGTGCTCGACCCGTGCGGCAAGATTCGCGTCGGCTTCGACGCGGATCAACCCGGCCGCGCGGCGGTGCTCGACGCGGCCCGCGCGCTGATCGCCGGCGCGCGCGGGCTCGGCTTGCCGATCGCGCATGTCCGCATTGCCTTCCGCGAGGATTACGCGGACTTACCGCGCAATGCGCCGATTTTCGTGCGCACGGCCGAGCTCGGTGCGTTGCGCGACGGCAGCTGGGGCGCGCAGTTTTACCCGACGCTCGAACCCGATCCGGCGCGCGCGCTCGACCATGTCATCCATCATCAGTGTACGAGCGGCTTCATCGGTACGCCGCTGGAACGGATCCTCGCGGCGCACGACGTGCGTCACCTGATCGTCGCAGGCGTCGCCACGCATTCGACCGTTGAAATGACTGTCCGCCATGCCGCCGATCTCGGCTATCGCGTGACCGTCGCGGCTGATGCCTGCGCGTGCGCGGATCGTCGACAGCACGATGCATCGATAGAGTCGATGCGCTTGATCGCGGGCATTTCCAGTGTGGCCGAGTTGTTCGGCCGCGCGCCGCAAACGGAGGGCGCATGAGCGTTTCGCCTTCTCCCGAATCGTCCTCGCAGACGAGTCCGGCCAGCACGCACGCGCGTCTCGCGGGCAAGGTCGCGATCGTCACCGGCGCGACGCAGGGGCTCGGCGCCGACATTGCGCGCGCCCTCGCGAACGAAGGCGTTGGCGTGTTGATCGCCGGGCTCGATGTCGATGCGGGACACGCGCTGGCCGCTTCGATCGGCGCATCGGCGCGCTTCGCACGCACCGACGTCACCGACGACGCACAACTCGACAGCGCGATCGCGACCGCCCTTACCGTCTTCGGCGGCCTCGACATCGTCGTGAACAATGCGTGCAGCTACGACGACGCAGGCCTCGCATCGACGCGCGAACAATGGTCGCGCCTGCTCGACGTCAATCTCGTGTCGGCGGCGATCCTGGCGCAAAAAGCCGCGCCGCATCTGCGGCGACGCGGCGTGATCGTCAACCTCGGCAGCTTGGGCGGCAAGTTCGGCGCGGCCGGGCGCGCGCTGTATCCGGCGTCGAAGGCAGCGTTGCTGCAACTGACGCGCAACCTCGCCGTGGATCTGGCGCCGCGCGACCTGCGGGCAATCAGCGTATCGCCGGCCTGGACGTGGTCGCCATCGCTGGAACGACTCGCGGGCGGGTCGGTCGATGTCGCGGACCGCGTCGGCCGGCCGCTGCACGTCCTGGGCCGCGTCGGTCGCGGTGACGAGATCGGGCGCATCGTCGCGTTTCTCTGCTCGGATGATGCATCGTGGCTCACCGGCATCGACGTACCCGTCGACGGCGGTTTTTCTATCCTGGGGCCGGATCAGGGCCGCTCGCCGCGCGAATGGTTCGAGCGGCACGCAGCGCAGTAGCGAACCGTTCGGCTCGCATTCCTCCCCCTACTCCATCGGGACTTCATCCATGACGAAGCACATCAGAATAGTTCGGGGCGACACGGCGTTCGACGCCTATCTCGCACTGCCGGAAGCCGGCCGTGGCCCGGTCATCGTATTGCTGCAAGAAATATTCGGCGTGAACGCCGAGATCCGCGAAGTGGCGGATCTCTATGCGGCCGAGGGCTATGTCGTCATTGCACCGGACCTGTTCCACCCGTTCGGCTCGAACATCGAACTCGGTTACGGCGAAGCCGACCATGCCAAAGCATTCGACTATTACACGCGCTTCGATGTGGCCGGCGCCGTCGACGATATCCGCGCGACCGTTGCCCATGCGCGCACGTTGCCCGAATCGACCGGCCGGGTCGGCGTGCTCGGCTTCTGTCTCGGCGGCAAGCTCGCCTGGCTCGCCGCGGCCCAGGGCGACGTCGATTGTGCGGTCGGCTATTACGGCGTCGGCATCGAGCAGTCGCTCGAACTGGCCGAGCGCATCGCGTGCCCGCTCGCGCTGCATTTCGGCGCCGACGATCCGCTCAATCCGCCCGAGACCGTGACGGCGATACGCGCGGCGCTGGACGGCAAACCGAACGCGAAGCTTTACGTCTACGAGGGCGCCGGCCACGCATTCAGCCGTAACGGCCCGACCTTCGTCAAGGCCGCGGCGATGTCCGCGCATACGCGCAGCCTCGCGGTGTTTCGCAAGGTGCTCGGCCCCGACTACGACCTGGGTGCACTCGCCGATCATCACTTCCATCTGGAGTTCGCCGCGCGCGATCCCGAGGAGACGATGCGGACGATGGTGCCCGAGCCGTACGTGAATCACGTACCGACCATGACGGGCGGCACCGGGTACACGGAACTGAAGCGCTTCTACACGCACCATTTCGTCCACAACAATCCGGCTGACATGGCGATGGCGCCGATCTCGCGCGTGGTCGGCGTCGATCGCATGGTGGACGAATTCATCCTGACGTTTACGCACGACCGGGAGATCGACTGGTTGCTGCCCGGCGTCGCGCCGACCGGCAAGCGTGTGGAGATTCCGATGGTCGTCGTCGTCGCATTCCGCGGGCCCAAGCTCTACAACGAACACATCTACTGGGACCAGGCGAGCGTGCTCGTCCAGCTCGGGTTGCTCGATCCACGCGGGTTACCGGTCGCCGGCGTCGATGTCGCACGCAAGCTGCGCGACGAGACGTTGCCGTCGAATACGCTGATGGCACGCTGGCGCGAGAGCAAACCGGCCCGATCCGGGTATGACATTGTTCTCGGAAAGAAGCGCCCCGTCTGAACATCCATGGGCAGGCCCTCTCCAAGGCCGAACAAGACCTGACCTGCCCTGGAATTTTCAGCCCGATCGAAGCTCGAGAAAACGGCTCCCGTATATCGCCAAGGAAGGCGGCGCACCTGGAAAACGGATTCGATCATGGCTTCCGTACAACCCGGTGCCCTATGGGAAGCATGCTCACAGGAGCCTTCACGTAAAGCGCAGCAACGCGCCAATGCGCGAAGCATTTTTGTAATTTGTAAGTAATGCGATTGTAATTATCGCGTCACTCGCCATCGGCAAGCTTGCGGGCTTCTTTGTGAGGGAGGCTCAAGCATGTCGAATACCAAGAATCCAATGATCAACCCACTGGCCGAGGCCATGCCCCCGCAGCCTGAGCGCCGCCGCTTCGTACGCCAGGTCGCACTGGGTGCGGTTGCCATCAGCGGGGTGGCGCTGGCCGGCTGCGGCGGCGGGGATGACGGCGGCTCTCTCGGAGGCAGTGGCAACCCGAAGGTCGCGTTCGCGCACGGCGTGGCCAGCGGTGACCCATTGGCCGACCGAGTGATCCTGTGGACACGCGTGAGCACCGAGTCCAGCCAGGAGATCGTCCTGCGCTGGGAGGTCGCCAGTGACGCGGGCTTCACGAACATCGTCGCCAGCGGGGAGGTGCGCACCTCGGCTGCGCGCGACCACACGGTCAAGATCGATGCCATGGGCCTGTCGGCCGGGCGCAGCTATTGGTACCGCTTCAAGGCCTACGACCAGCTCTCTCCGGTTGGCCGCACTCGAACGCTACCGAAGGCAGGCATCTCTCAGGTGCGATTGGCAGTGCTCTCGTGCTCCAACTACCCGTCCGGCTTCTTCAATGTCTATGCCGATGCGGCCAAGCGCAACGACCTGGACGCCGTTCTGCACCTGGGCGACTACATCTATGAATACTCGCGTGAAGACATCAGTGCCGTAGCCCCGCAGGCGGCTGAGCTCGGCCGCCTGTTCGAACCTGCCCACGAGATCGTGAAACTGGACGACTATCGTCGCCGCTACGCACAGTACCGCGGTGACGCGGACCTGCAGGCGCTACACGCCGCCCTGCCCATGATTGCGGTGTGGGACGACCACGAGTTCAGCAACGATACCTGGCGCGACGGCGCGCAGAATCACCAGCCCGCAGAAGGCGACTTCGCCGCGCGCAAGGCCGCTGCCATCCAGGCCTACCACGAATGGATGCCCATTCGCAGCGGTGCCAATGCGGAGCAGATCTACCGCAGCTTCGACTTTGGCGGCCTGCTGGCCCTGCACATGTTGGACACTCGCGCGATTGCTCGCGACAAGCAGCTCTCCTACGCGAACTACGTCACCCAGGCCGGGTTCGACGCGGCCGGCTTCGCCAGCGCCATCGGCAACCCGGCACGCCAACTGCTCGGAACCACTCAGACCAACTGGCTGGCCAAGCAGATGGCCGCCTCCACCGCCACCTGGCAGGTGCTGGGTCAACAGGTGCTGATGGGCCACCTCGAGTTACCGTCTCCGTTGCTGTTTGGAATGATGGGCGTGGGAGGTGTGTCGTTGACCAGGTACATGGAGATTGCGGCCAAGGCGCAGACCGCGCCGCAGACGCTGACGCCAGAGGAGCTGGCCGTGCTGAAGGCGCCCTCCATTCCCGCCAGCCTGGATTCGTGGGACGGCTACCCGGCTGCGCGCGAAACCGTGCTGGAGATGGCGCGCAATCTGGATAAGAACCTCGTGGTACTGGCTGGCGATTCGCACAATGCCTGGGCCAGCGACCTGCTCGATGGACAGGGCCGCCAGGTTGGCGTCGAGTTCGCCACCCCATCGGTGAGCTCGCCCGGTATGGAGCAATCCATAACCAACGTGAAGCCAGCCGCGCTGAGTGCCACTCTGACGAACTTGGTGGAACCGCTGAAGTATTGCGACACTTCGCGGCGTGGCTACGTCGTGCTGACCGCGACGCGCGATGAGTGCGTGGCCGAATTCACCTAGGTGGACACGATTACCAGCCGGAACTACCGGGCCATCACTGACAAGCGCCTGCGTGTCCTGCCGGGCGCGGCCAATCGCAAGATCGTGGCTTGAGTTCGCCAAGGAGTCTCGTTCGTTGACGTCGATCTCAACACCATCAAGTACGATCGTTCGCGCTCGGCCCAATGCCAGGTCAAGGTACCGCGACCCACCGACACGGGCTGGTCCCAGTCCTTCACCACGCTCAACAACCAGCCACCAAGGTGGCGGTCTGGTGGGCCTTCATGCACGCGCTCTCGTGCGCCGTCACCGGTGCGTCGGTCGCGGCGACGCGCAGCTGGAATTCCGTGAAAACGACTCACTGGATTCACAATGCACACCTCCGGGCTGATACTCGGCGCCAGTGTGCTTTTAGCCGCGGGGGCATCTCCAGCCCAAGATCAGGACATCGCTGCCTGCCGGCAAAAGCGCATGGCTACGCTGGCCGCTCGACCGCACGCCGAACTGCGCAAGTGCGGCGCTTGCCATGCCAATGATCAAACGTCCCGATCCTTCAATGTGACGTCGCTAGCTGCCTTGTCGTGAGCAGTGCTCTGCGCAACCTCTCCGAATGCTCAGCATATGGCGCGAGTTGTGCCGAGGGGCGTCGCTGATGGGTCGCACACGATCGAGTGGCGTTCGTTGCCCAGCCCTCTTACGGACAGGCTCCGCATGTGGGAATGCAATGCCCTCCGCCGACAAATCCCGCTATCGCTTGCCTGACGGGCAACATGCCCGCTTAGGTGAGTTGGTTGTTCCTTTGCTCCCCGGACCCGAGTTACGGACGCACTTCCCGAAATACCTGCTTTTGAGGATCCCACGCAAATGCGGCCCCCACACACGCGCCGTTTTCGACCGTTACCCCCGCCACGCTCAACTCCGGCGCAGGTCCGTCCTTTTTCACCTTTACCGTATCGATGCCCCAATCGCACAACGCACCATGAGCGGGGGTCAGCGCCTGGACGAGATCGCCGGTTTTCTTGTCCCGCACCTCGATCACGCGATCGAGCGTGGCGATCGATGGAATGACGAAATACCAGCGATCCGTGGATGCTGCCTGAAGTATCGGAACCGGCTCGGCGCCGTATGCGCTGTAGGCGACGAGGTTCAAATGGATGGGCAGTTTCTGCCCGGTGCGGTAACTGACCCAAGTGCCATCGTACGACTTGGGCGGATTGATATCGCTCGGCAGTGCGAGCCGGGCGGCCGGCAGCCCGTCGGCGTCGAGCTCATCGATGTGGGTGTCCCCCGACGTATGGGAGATCGTGGGCTTGAGCCGGATGGGGGTACGGTGCCGGTCGTAGAAATAGACCCCCGTGGTCACGGTATTGACGAGGGACAGGTACAACGTAACGGGTTGCTTTCCAATGGTCCCTTGAAACAGGGAAGCGGCTTGTGCAGCCGGTGCGCCGAGTCCCGACAAGGTCAGGCCCGACAATGCCACGACGGCTTTAAGGTGCTTGATCATCGGTTCATTGGCCCCTGGGTGCTGCCGGTAAATGTCAGTGTCCCGGGCGACGTGAACCGGTAGTGGTTCCAGGTCGCGAGACGGTTGCGATAGTCGATGTTGGACTCCTGCCGGACGTCGATCCGGCCGTGGGGCAGGAACCAGGGCGTTCCATCCTCTTCCAGCTTGTCGAGCGGCGTGAAGTCGCGAAACTGGCCGTTCAGAAACAGGAAGTAGCTCCGGCTGCCCGTGGAGCGATTGCCGCTGCCGTCGATAGCGAGCCGGGAGGCACGGAAGTCCGTATGCCCGTCTCCGTTGTAATCGTCGAACTCCAGCGTGTCGGTGTAGTTGAAGTCCAGCTGCAGGTGATCCAGTGTCTGAATCTTGCTGCCACTGGCGCGATCGTAGACATCGATTCGATCCACCAGGCCGCCAAATTCGCCACGAGCCTTGTGTGCGTGTACGCGGAACAGATACGGACCACTTTTCCCGACCTGCAGCAGATCGCCATCGTAGGCCACGGCGGCATAGCCGCTCCCGAACATGGCCGTCTGCTTGAACTGGAACGCGGTGCGGACCCGGCTTCTCAGGTCCACCCAGTCTCCGGCCAGCTTATGATCCGTCCAGCGGAAAGAACGCAGCATCAACATCGCGAACGGCTGACCCTTCGCATCAGTTACGTCAATCGACAGATCGGGAGCCGCCTCCGGACTATCCGCCAGCGGCGTTTCCTCCAGAGGCAACAGCAGGCCGCCGTTCTGTTCGAATACGTAGCCGCTCAGGCTGGGGCCGTGATTGTCGAGACGCAGGATCAGTTGTACAGCCTGACCGCCAATGATGCCTTCCTGTACCTGGGTGTCTGTCGCCTGAGCGAATGCGGTGGAGGCCAACCACGGAGCAATGGAAAGCGTCAGTCCGGCAGCCCATTCGGTAATTTTTGTCATCGATACGAGGGACATTCAGAAATCATTCTGGTTTGAAGACGTCGTCAAGGTGGCCTGACTCAAACAAATCGGTCTCCCGGATGCGAGACGCGATTCACACACCGCGCAGGATGCAGCGATTTTTACACAGGGCGTCGTTATTCGATCGCTTCATGGCAGCGGTCCGGGCAAATTCAGCTGGGTAGTGGAACGGACTCACTCGTGGCTCCACAACTTCCGGCGTCTGCGCATTCGGTTCGATCGCCGAGCCGACATTCACGAAGCGTTCTTGAAATGTAGCTGCGCTCTCGTCTGCTGGAACATTTTGAGGCGCACGGCGCAACCTGCTTGATCTAACCTATTACAGCAAAAGCGGCATGTGTCACAGGTGCTTGCACATGCAAACGGCACTAGCTGGACAAAGTTCGGCGAACTCTCTGCTTCCTTTGACCACTGTCGGAACCTCATTCCGGTGAACTGTCGTATATCCCGCACCCTGAAAAAACTCCATCGCAGAGTTTGTCAGCAGCCACAGCGATGAGACACCCGTCGCTCTCGCCCTCTTCTCCATTTTCTCGACCAGTTCTTGGCCTAGTCCGCGAGAGCGACCGTCACCGGCAACAACGAGCGACCGTAGCAACGCATTGCTCCCAAATCGCTCAAGTCCTACCACTCCCACGAGACCCGGGCCAACCGCTACGAGAAAATCGTCCAGGAGCGGAGCGGTAACGTCAGCGATCGGCAGTTGGTTCTCCTCGAGCAGCTTTCTAATCGAATCGAGGTCGTTTGGTTGCGCTTCACGAATATTCATCTTCATGTCCTTATCGATTCAGGCAACCAAAAGTAACAGCTTGCCGGAAAAGTAAGTGGTTCCCCGCCGGGTTTTGAACTGGCCTCCAAGAAGAGGGGCTGACCTGGGGCTCCACCCGCCTTGAACACGGACATCCTGACACCCCGAGCCGACCTCGCCTATACCGTACTCGATACTGTAGGCCATATATTCATGCGAAGAGCGCATGCGGTCGGTCAAATCTGTACTTGAAACGCGGGAAGCGCATCAAGCCGACCATTCGCCCGTTGGGCTACCCAGCGAAGCATTCTCTCAAGGCGTGGTGTGACGAATTCGAAAAGAATGGCGATCTGCAGGGCCGCACACGGCTCAAGCATGCCGGGACCCATCCACATCGTCCGCCAGCGTGCCGAGCGGCACGAAAATGTAGCCCTTCCCGCGCACGGTACGGATGTAGCGATAATCGCCGACCGCCTGCTCGACCAGGTTGCGCAGCCGGAAGATCAGCACGTCGAGCCCGCGCTCGGAGCGCCCGGCCACGCTCAGCCCCAGGAGCGCGAGAATCTCCGCACGCGACAGGACGCGCATCGGCTGCGAGATGAACAGTGCGAGCAGCGCGAATTCGCTGGCACGCAGCCCGAGGTCCTGTCCCGCGCGGGTGGCGCGCCGCGTGATGAAATTCACCTCGATGTCGCCAAATGCGTACGATTCGGGGTTCACCGGCTCGCGCACCGGCGCGGGACGGTTCGGCGCGTAGCGGCGCACCGCGCTGCGCACGCGTGCGATCAGTTCCATCGGGTCGAACGGCTCCACCAGATAGTCATCCGCGCCGATTTCGAGCGCAACGACCTTGTCGACCACCTGCGCGTCGCGGCTGATCACGATCACCGGCATGTCGTGACCGGCGCGCCGCAGCGCCCCGAGCGCCATGTAGAACGTCGTGGCCGGCCGTTCGACCCGCATCACGATCAGGGTGGGCGGCGTGGCCGTCACGTGCGCCAGCAGCCGCGACGCATCGTCGAGCGCCGACGTGGCGATCTGGCAGCCGCGCAGGAGCGCGCGGATCCGGTCACGCATGCGCGGATCGGGCTCTACGACGAGAACGTGGGTGGCCATGGAAAATCGTCCAGCACGACGGCCCGCACGGCGAATCGCGACGTCACGCCGGCCCGCCTTCCGGCCGCAACGGCCGGGTGCGGCCTGCACGAACCCGCGAGCGTGCGGCGCAAACGACTACACATGCATGCAGCAATCGAGACTCGTCAGGAAATAGCTCAGGCTCTTGCGGATCGACGTCTCGACGTCCCGCACGTCGCGGGCCGCGGGCGACTGGCCGAGCAGCGTCGCGACGATGTCGAGCGCCTCCCACGGATGCCGGTCGTCGTAGTCGGCATGCAGCTTGAGCCAGCGCATCGCGCGATACCGCACGGCCGGGTCGAACTGCTGTTCATACGGCGATGCGCACAGCAACGCACTCCACTCGCCGGTCACGCCTTCGATCGCGTAGTTGGTCGCGGCGATGCTCGGCGCGAGCGCGTCGGTGCTGCTGCTTTTCCAGCACCAGTGGCTCAGCGCGAATCCGGCCAGCGGCGCATCGCCGTCCAGCAGCATGTCGGTCGTCACGCCCGATTCCGCAGCCCAGTTGGCCCAGTGATCGACGTGGTTCTGCTCGACGCGGATATTGCGGATCAGATAGCGCCGCGCCTTCTCTTCGCCGCGCGACCGATAGGCAGCGGTCTTCACCAGGTTCATCGCCATGTACTCCGGAAACTGGCTGACCACCGCCCAGCCGGTCACGAAGAACGCGCGCAGTTGCGCCGCGCGCAGCGTCCCGCCGCTCATCGCCGCGAACACCGGATGTGCACGGACACGCGCCTTCAGCTCGTCGGTCGCGCCGACCACGTCGCGCAGCCAGGCCGGATAGCTCGCCAGGTCCATCAGGTCGCCGGTCAGTTCAAATGGAGCACTCATGCGTTCGTTCCTCGCTTGGTTCAATGGAATCCCCCTTCCTGCCAGGGCGCGGGGTGGCTGAAGTAATAGCCCTGGCAATAGTCGACGCCCAGCGCGCGAAGCATCTCGGCCGTCGCCGCGTCCTCGACGTGCTCGGCGACGGTGCGGTACTGCATCACGTGTGCGATGTCGTTGATGGCGGACGCGATGCCGCGCTTGATGCTGTCGGACGTCATGGTCGCCACGAGGCCGCCGTCGATCTTCAGGTAGTCGATCGGCAACTGGCGCAGATACGAGAACGACGACATGCCGGCGCCGAAGTCGTCGAGCGCGAAGCGGCAGCCGAGGTCGCGCAGCTCGTACATGAAACGCGACGCGACCTCCAGGTTGCGAACCGCGCTCGTCTCCGTGATTTCGAAGCACAGCAGCGCCGGGTCCAGCCCCGACGCCGACAGCTCGGCGATCGCGAACTCCACGAAGCGCTCGTCGGTAATCGACATCGCCGACAGGTTCACGTTGTATTCGACGTACTGGCGTTGTTCGAGCCGCGCGAGCCGCCGGATCACGTTACGCACGACCCAGCGGTCGATCATCGTCATGTGGCCGTAGCGCTCGGCGGCCGGCAGAAAGACCGGCGAGATCAGCTTGCCGTCGGCGTCCGGGATGCGCAGCAGGATCTCCGCGCGCTCCTGCGCGCCGTGCGCCGGCTGGATCGGCACGATCCGTTGCGCATACAACTGGAAGGAATTCGTTTCGAGCGCCGTCTTCACGCGGCGGCTCCACTGCATGTGATACGCCTGGCGTCCCGAGTTCATGTCGCGCGAATCGGCGACATGCACGCGGTTGCGGCCGCGGTCCTTCGCGATGTAACACGCGATGTCGGCCAGCTGCATCGCCTTCTCGACGCTCTCGGGCCGACAGGCGAGATCCAGCACGCCGATGCTCACGCTGATCTTGAACGGCTCGCCTTCCCACAGGAACGTGAAATCCTCGAGACACGCCCGGATGCGCTCCGCCTTGCCGTCGTCCGGCACGCCGTTGCGGCCGGCCGGCAGCAGGATGCCGAATTCGTCGCCGCCCAGCCGGCCGAACACGTCGTCGTCATCGAGACAGCGCGCGAACACCGCGGTCGCGTCGCGCAGCAGCGCATCGCCGGCCGCGTGCCCGCACACGTCGTTGACTTCCTTGAATCCGTCCAGGTCGAGAACCATCAACGTCCCGCCGCCGCGGTGCGTCAGCGCGTCGCCCAGGCGCTGCTCGAACGCCGTGCGATTGATCAGGCCGGTCAGCGCGTCGTGCGACGCCTGCCAGGTCAGCTTCTCGATCAACTGGTGTTCGCGCGTCATGTCGCGCAGGATCAGCACGTAACCGACGCAGCGACCCGCGGCGTTGTCCATTCTCGACAGCGACGCGCGCACCGACACCGCCGAGCCGCACACGCGGATCAGGTCGAGATCGCGGGTGAACGTGTGATCGCCGCTGTTGCTGAGCGACGCGAGCAGCTTGATCGACATGCCGGTCGACGTATCGATCAGGTCGAGCACGTCGTTGATCGGCTTGCCGACGCTGAGACGCGACGGCGCGCCGAGCAGCTGCTCGGCCGCCGGATTGACGGTCTCGATGCTGCGCGTGAGGCCGATCGTGACGATCGCGTCGGCCACCGAGCGCAGCGCCGCTTCCGCGAACGCCTGGCTACGGTCCAGCTCGGTCTGCATCGACGCCTGCTGGCGCTGCGCGCGGCTCGCCCAGCGCACCGACAGCAGGAGGATCAGCAGCGAGGCCACGACGTACGACAGGAACAGCTGGATGACGGCCGAACGGAATTCGGCGCTCAGCTCGTCGGAGAAGCGCTTCGGCAGCGGCTCGATGTGCGAATTGAAGTCCCAGATCGCGCGGTTCAGGCGACTCGTGCGCCGGACGTCGCCCGCCTGCACGGACTCGCGCAACGCGTTGGCGATCGCGCGCAGGTTGACCAGTTGCCGGTCCGCGTCCTCCCAGTATTGCAACGCTGCGTTCAGGCGCGCGAAGCTGCTCAGGATCGGATAGAACCACACCACCGCCACCGCATCGACAGGATTGATGCCCGCCTCGATCAGCGCCTGGCGCGCCACGCGGTGATCCGGCGGCACGCTGATCATCGCGCGGCGGGCAACGCCGAGAAACGTGAGGGTGCGGTCAACCGCCAGGTAATCGTCGAACAGTTTTTCGTCGCCGGTCTGTCCGTAGCGGGACAGCAGGATGATCTCGTCCTTCTGCGCCTTCGACCAGCTGCTTTCGCCGCCAACGTACACGCGCAGCGACATGATCACGATCAGGCTGACGGCGACGAACCCGGCCAGCGCGACGATCACGACGACGATCGGCAGGATGCCGAGCGCCGGACTCCATGGCCACACGTGAAACGAGCTGCGCTGACTCTGGAGCTTCGAAATGTTTTCCATACCCGATTGACTGCTTTTCTGATTCTTCTCGATGCCGCCGGCCAGCCGCGTCGCGACGCGTCTTGCGTTCGGACCTCTCCCCTTCCATGCGCGCGACGCGCCGGCGCTCATTCAGCGGCGGCGGCACGCCGGTGCCGGCCGCGCGGCAGGATGCTCCGGCAACTAGGTCGTCCGGACGCGTCGCGACAACCCGGCGCCGGCCTCGGTACCGGCATCGATCGCGAGAATGCGGCACGTTTCGTCGCGGATGACCCGATGGCAGTCGCAGCCCTGCCCCGCGAGACGGGCGAGATCCGTCAGCACGATGGCGCCGCGATGCTGATGGATCACGCCAAGCTCATGGAGCTGTCGCGCGGTATCGGTGATGGTCTCGCGGCGCACGCCGAGCATCTGGCCCAGCATGCCGTGCGTGACCGGGATTTCGATGCTGCGCGAGCGCTCGTAGGCAATCAGCAGCCAGCGGCTCACTTGATGCCGCATCACGTGATGGCGGCTGCAGAACATGACCTGCGATGCCTGGGCCAGCACCAGCTGCATCCGCACGAAGACCTGCCGCCTGATCGCCGGCGATGCGTCGCACGCGTCGGCGAAACGGCGCGCATACAGCCGATACGCGAATCCGCCGTGATAGACGACGACGCGGCGCTGCGTCGTGCTGCCGATGACGTCGTCGCACACGATGCCTTCGCGGCCGATTTCCGTCACGCCGAGCGTCGTCTTGCTGCCTATCGTGTATTGGAGGGAAATACCCGCCGTCACCGGAAAATAAACGGCCTCCAGATTCTCGCCGGCATCGCACAGCACCTGGCCGGTCTTGAGATTCGAAAGCATCAAACGAGGCGCCAATTCCGCACGGCTAATTCCGTCGAGCGCAGCCAGGAATTGATTGGCACCAAGCGCATGCGGCAACTCGATGACATTGTCGGCCTGATGTATCACGGTGCACCTCGTACGTTGTATTCCTGCCCCTCGGCCACCGAATCTTCATGCAGCGTTGAAACGAACCGGTTTTCCGGTTTTGCCGTTTTCCTTACGGTCTAATTGGACAAAAAGATATCACGCAGCCCCGTCGTGCGCGCCCCTCCGGCTTTGTTACATGAAGTAATTTGACAGTTTCAGGCGTTACTCCGAGATATTTGCATGATCAATCAATTATCGACGATTTAAATATTGCCCTTGCAAAGGTGCCGTCCCGGTGAATCATTGAAAATTACGAATAGCGGCCAATTCGACGGAATGCAGTTAATCCTGAAAATAAAAATCATTCCTCCATCGAAATAATGCGGACTGAGTGACATATCCCACACTTCTCCAATGGCGAACGTGGAATATCCATGACGGCGCTTGCCGGGGAAGTCGGCGCCGGGCGGCTACCGCGCGCGCTGGCGAGCGGTGATGTCCGCGCGGTCCGCGCCCAACGACACGGCACGCAATGCGTCCGCCGGATCCGGAAAATCGCGCTGCAGCAATTGCGCGAGCTGGGCATCGCGCGCATCGGGCGCAAGCTGCTGCGCGACGAGCCGCTCGCGTTCGGCCTCATAGTCGCGATAGCGCGCCTGCCACGCATCGTCGTCCTGCCGCTGCCGCACGACGCGCGCGGCGACGTCGGCGCCGAGCTGCGCACGCAGCGCATCGGGTGTCGCGCGACGCGCGTCGAGCCGTGCAACTGTCGCGACCGCCTCGCGCTGCCGCGCGAGCTGCTCGTGCGCGTCGCGCATGTCCGGCGGCAGCGCCTGGTCGAGCGCCGCAAGGCGTTCACGCTTCTGCGCATCGCTCAATGCCGGATCGCGCGCAATCCGGATCCGGTCGAGGTCGCCATGCTGCTGCCGGAACGCGTCGGCGAAGAACGGTGTGCTCCAATCGCCGAGCCAGCGGCTCGCGAGTGCCGCCCGTCGTTCGAGCTCGCCCGCGATCGCATCCGGATCGATACGCGTGCCGGGCTGCACGGTGCCCGGATGCGCATCGAGCGCGGCGAGACACGCGCGATAGCGCGGCCACAGGTCGAGCGCTTCGCGCTGCGCCGGCGCGCCGATCGGCTGCGCGGCGACCTCCCGCGCGACCAGCGCGTCGAGCGCGGCCGGCGTCAGGTCGTGCTGCGCGAGCAGGAAGTAATCGAAGAAATCCCGCACCGCCCGTCGTTTCGCGAGACGCCCGTCCGGCCCGACCGGCAGGCGCGGCGCGCGCGACCCCGCCAGCGACGCTGGCGGCGCGACGTCGGAGGACGCAGGCACGGGCCGCGGCACCGCCGCGTCGAGCACCACGGCGCGCGCGGCAGGCAGCGCGACGGCCTGCGCCGACGCCGCCGGCCGGTCGAGCGCATGCCATACCGCCGCGGCCGCGAGCGTGCCGACGGCGCCATGGAGCGCGGCGCGAGACAGCATCGTCCGGACCGTCATCGCTCAAACGCCCTGCAGCTTCAGCCGGTTCGCATGCACGCGCAGCGCGGCGACCGGGTCTTCCGCGTACGCGCCGCGGATACCGAGCAACTGATTGATCGCGTCGAAGTGATTCCAGTGGTAACGCGTCGAGATCACCGTGCCGAACATCGAACTGCAGGTCGACGTGAAGCCGTCGTTCGGCCCCGCACCGGCCAGCGCCATCACGTTGCCGGCGGTCAGGAACACGAGCGTCGACGGATCCAGCAGGTTCGCCGGATCGATGACCGGAATCACGCTGGTGTCGGCAGCGCCCGTCACGATGCCGAGCAGCGACACCGGCTGGTATGCGGCGCCGCTCCACGAATACAGCAGATGCACGTTGCCGCCGATCGTCTCGGCGGGCGCGCCGGTGCGACAGGCGCCGGCGCCGAGGCCCGGGCTCGGGAACAACTGGTTGAACCGCGTGGTTCGCGCCGTGCCGAGCGCATCGAGCGCGGCGATCGCATCCTGGTTCGTGTTGTGCGTGTCGCTGGTCAAGACGCCGAACAGGTTCAGGAGCGCGCCGAACACCGGCGTCGAGATGCCCGTCGGGTCGAGCTTCAGCGCGGCGAGCACGAAGTCGGCGAACTGCGAGCCGCGGTGCGGCGTCGCGATCGTCGTGACCGACGCGACGAGCGCGGGCGCGACCGATGCGACGTAGCGCGACGTCAGCCCGCCCTGGCTGTGCCCGATCAGGTTCACCTTGGCCGCACCCGTGACCGCCAGCACCTGCTTCACGTAGGCGAGCAGTTGCTCGCCGCGCCCGTTCGGGCCGAGGTCGCTCTGGAACCCCGACAGGTCGGCGACGTAAACCGTCGCGCCATGCCGCTGCAGGTCGGCCTGCATCCCGTACCAGTACGGCACCACGCCGAAATAGTCGTCGGTGCCGGTCAGGCCGTGCACGAGGATGATCGGATAGCGGGTCGCCGCGTAGTCGTCGAGCGCGGTGCCGGCCGCCGTCTGCGCGCCGGCCGCGGGTGCGGCCAGGCCGACGCAGGCAAGCAGCGCGGCACCGGCCAGGAGGCGCGCGCACGCGCGCCAAAGGCGTCGCCCCGGCGCGGCGCGTCTCGCGATATCGATGTCGATGTCATGCATGCGCGCTCTCCAAGATTGCGTGCGCGGCCACGCGCCGCTGCCACGCGATGAACAACGGCGCGCCGACGACTTCGAGCACCGTGAAGCCGACGAACGGCGGCCACGGCAGCCCGAGCGTCGCGAGCGAAATCAGCCGTCCGATGCCGCCGAGGAAAATCATCGTCCACAGCGTCGCGAACAGCCGTCCCTGGCGCTCGATCCCCGGGATCACCGAGAACGCCGCGAGGCCGAGCCCGAGCCAGACGCCCGCGTAGAAGCGCAGGTTGCCGTCCAGCGTCGCGTCGGCCGGCAGCGCGATGCCGAGCGACGCGTACAACGGATCGTGGATGCCCATCATGCCGAGTACCCCGGTGATCGACGGGACCAGCGCAAGCACGGCGGTCGCCGCCTGAAGCGCGCGTTTGCTCATTCGAACTCTCCTTGCGTCATCGATAGAAAATGCCCAGCACCTGCACGCTGGCCGACTCCGGCATCGCACCGAAGCGGCTCCACGACGGGCCGCCCTGATGCAGCCACTGCAGCGCAATGTCGAACCGGTCGAAGCGCCGCCGCAGCTCGAGCCAGTATTGCCGGCCGCCGCCGAGATCGGCCTGCACGAAACCCGACAGATCCAGACGGCGCACACCGATATTGCGCCATGTCGCCATCAGGAACACGCCGTGACGGGTTTGCAGCTCCTGCGCGGCGATCGACGTCTGCACCGCGCTGCCCCAGGCCGCCGGGTTTGCGCGCTGCAGCGCGCGCCATTGCGACGCATCCGCGCCGCCGCCGTTGCTCTGGAATTCGGCACTCAGCGACAGGTCGATCGGCAGCGTCCAGGTCGCGCCCACCGACGAACTCGTGCGAAACGCGCTGTCGCCGGCCGCGCCGGTCGCGCGCGCGATCAGCGAGCGCCGGTAGCCGCCCGCCCATTCGACGTAGGCGACCACCGAGTTGCCGAGCAGCACGCTCAGGTTCTGGCCGAACTGCGGCGCCTGCCCGCTTTCGCCGTAGACGATCCATTGCGGCTGGATCGTCGCGGCGAGCCGCTGGCTCGCGACGAGCATCCAGCGATCGACGCCGTTGGTGCGCTGCAGGTCGGACGATGCGGCCGGATCGCCGGGCAGGCTGCGGCGCTCGAGCCGCGGCGACAGCAGCGCCGCGAGCGAACCCGTGTCCCACACCTGCTGCGCGCGCAGCGCGACCGTGCCGAGCCGGTTCGTGTGGCGGCTGTCCGGATCGGGCGGCACGTCGAGGCTCACCGCGCCCGCGCGAAAGAAGTCGGTCGGGTTGTAGCCGATCGCCGCGCCGAGCCGCTCGTTGACGCGCCCCGCGTCGACGACGAACGTCGGCGCCGCGCGCCAGCTCGCGTACGCCTCCTTCACGAGCGTCACGTCGCGCGACGACGTGCGCGACGTCCCGAGCGGATCGAAGCGGTCGAAGCGCATCGAGAAGTGCGCGGCGAACGTCGGCGTCAGCCACTGCCCGTACTCGAATTCGACCGACAGCTGGTTGCGCCCGGCGTGCGCGCCGTCGCGATAGCGGCTCGCGCGCAACGCGTCCTGCACGTCGAGCTTCCACGGCTTCGCGGTATCGGCCGGCGCCGCGGCGGACCGGTCGGCGAGATCGAGCGCCGCGGCATCGGCCGCATCCACGCCGCCCGCACCGCCTGCACCGCTCGTCGTATCCGCGCCGGCCGACGCCGCACGCGCGAGCGCCGGCAGCAGCATGAACGCGAGCGCGGCGACCCGGCATCGACGCCGCACCGTCATTGCGCCTGGAAGCGGGACAGGTAGTCGCGCTGCAGCCATGCATCGGGAATGTCGCGCCACGCGTAGTCGGAGAAACGCATGACCGTGACCCAGTTGCTGTCGAGCCCGTCGATGATGACCGTTTCCGTCGGCCGCTCGACGCCGAGCTGCATCGTGTAGCGCCGGTAGAACGCGGTCTTCAGCAGCCGGTCGCTCTCCGAATAGAAGCGCGCCTTCAGGGGCCGGTTGTTCGCCGCGTCGATCCAGATCTCGATGCGGCGGTACGTCAGCCCGTCGCCGTGGCCGGTGAGCGCGAGCCGGTATGCGCGGCGGGTCTGCCGGTCGCCGTCGGCGATGTCCTCGACGCCCTTCAGCTCGGCCGTGTAGTCGTGCGCGAGATTGACCGTCACGACGTCGCCGTTCGCGGCCTGCCCGAGCAGCCGCTGGTCGGGCGAGATCCGCACGCTCGCCTGGTTCGCGGGATCGTAGAACCACAGGTCGTTGCCGTTCTTCAGCATCAGCTTGCCCGTGTCGCGCGCCGGCGCGACGAAGCGCACCAGCGTGCGGAACGCGCCGCCCTGTGCGTCGGGCTTCGAATAGATCGATAGCGTATTGCCGTCCACCTGCTTGCCCGACCGATACTCGATCAGCGTCGCGGTCAGCACGAACGATTTCGCCGGCGCGCGGATCGCGTCGCTCGCCGCGAGCACCTTCTGCGGATCGGGCGCCGGCTGCGCGTGCGCGGCGCCGGCCAGGAATGAAAGACTCAGACAGCATGAAACAAACAGGCGACGCACGTGCGATCTCCCGGAAAGTGAAATGAACGAAAAAGACCGCATCCGCACGGCGTCATACATGCCGCAGCGCATCGACGATCGACAGCCGCGCCGCGTGCCGCGACGGCAGCCACGCGGACAGCCCGGCCACGCATGCGAGCCCCGCGAACGTGACGGCGATGGTTCGCCACTCGCCCCACACGCGCACCGTCAGCGCGACCGCGTCGATGCGCGCGGGCGGCGTCCAGGCCAGCCCGCTGTGATTGACGGCCGCCGCGATCGCGAGCGCCGCCAGCACGCCGAGCGATGCGCCGGCCACGCCGAGCAGCGCGCCCTCGCAGACGAACAGCGCCTGAATGCCGCCGCGCCGCATGCCCATTGCGCGCAGCGTGCCGATCTCGACCGTGCGCTCGATGATCGCGGTGCTCATCGTGTTGCTGATCACGAACAGCACGATCGCGCTGATCAGCACGAACACGAAACCGAAGATCACCGAGAACATCCGGTTGGTCTGGTCGTAGAACGGGTTCAGCGTCGCGAAATCGACGACGTCGAGCGGCTGGCCGTCGAAGCCGCCGCGCAGCAGCTGCTCGATGCGCGCGCGCGCCGCCGGCAGATCGGCCGTGCGCGCGAGCTGGATCTCGAGGGCGGTCGCGCGCGGCTCGGCGCCGCCGTACACGAGCCGCTGCGCCTGCGGCAGACGCACCGCGAGATACACGTCGTCGAGCTCCTTCACGCCCTGCTGCTCGGCCTTCACGACCGAGAAGCGGCCGACGTTCGGCGCGCCGCCCGCGCTCGCGGTCAGCACCTCGATGTGGGTCGCGCCGTCGCTGGCCGGCTGCGAGCCGGCCTCGCCCTGCGCGAGCGCGAGCACGTCGGCCGGCGCACTCGCGTCCGGGCCGGTGGCGGCGGGCGCGGCCGGCCCCGGCGGCGCATCGCGGCAATCCGGCACCTTCAGCGGCCCGCACAGGTGCAGCACGCGTGCGACGCCGAGACCGACCACCGCCGCATCGTCGGCGCTGCCGCGCAGCGCGAACGCGCGCGGACGCAGCGGAAAACCGTATGCGTTCCACTGCTGCATCCGGTACTGGTCGTCGGGAATCGCGCCGAATCCCATCACGGTGCGCGACACGCCGGCCGCGAAATTGCCGGCGATGCCGCCGAACTGCAGCGTCGGCGTGACGACCTGCAGCATCGGCGCGAGCTGCGGGTCGCGCCGCAGGAGGTCGATCAGCGCCGCGTAGCGGCGGATCCCGTACGCGGCCGGATCGCCCGTGCCGTACAGGTAATAGCCCTGCCGCTGGATCTGCAGATGACCGCTGCGCTGCACGAAGTCGGTTTGCAGCCCGAGCGTGATGTCGCGGCTGAAGCCGCCGAACAGCAGGATCGCGCTGACGCCGACGATCATCGCGAGCAGCGTGGTCAGCGAGCGCCGGCGGTTGCGCTGCAGGTTGCGCAGCGCGAGCATCAGCGTATGGATCATCGGCCCACCTCCTGCGCCGCCGCACCTTCGCCGGCCCGTTCCCGGCCGACGATGCGGCCGTCGAGAATCCGGATCACCTCGTCGGCGACGCTCACCACCTGCGGGTCGTGCGACGACACGATGAACGACACGTCGCGCTCGCGCTGGATCGTGCGCATCAGCGCGATGATCGCGTGGCCGGTCGCGCTGTCGAGGTTCGCGGTGGGTTCGTCCGCCAGCACCATCGCGGGCTCGGCCGCCAGCGCCCGCGCGATCGCGACCCGCTGGCGCTGGCCGCCCGACAGCTGGCTCGGCCGGTGCCGCGCCTTGTCGGCCAGCCCGACCGCATCGAGCAGGTCGCGCACCCGCGCCGCGCGCCGCGCCGGCGGCCAGCCCGCCATCAGCAGCGGATACTCGACGTTCTCGTACGCGGACAGCACCGGCAGCAGGTTGAAGGTCTGGAACACGTGGCCGACATGGCGCGCGCGGAAATCGGACAACGCATCGTCGGACAGCGACGCGGTATCGTGGCCCGCGATCGTCACGCGCCCGCTGTCGGGGCGGTCGATGCAGCCGATCATGTTCAGCAGCGTCGTCTTGCCGCTGCCCGACGGCCCGCTCAACACGGTGAAGCGCCCGGCCTCGAGCGTCGCCGACACGTCGGCGAGCCCGGTCACGCGCACGCTGTCGAGCAGGTAGGTCTTCGACAGGTGTTCGACGTTCACGAGGCTCATGACGCACCTCCCGCGCGCACGGGCGCCGCCGGCGCTGCCTGCGCGGCGCGCGCATCCGCGCCTGCCGCGCCGGGCACGGCCGGCAGGCCGCGTATCAGCCGCTGCAGCTGCAGCCGGTAGGCAAAATGCTCGACCTCGATCACGTGCCGCGGCGTGCGATGGAACGCGATGCCGCCGCTCCAGTCCGACTTTCCGCGCCGGATCAGCCGGTCGATGTGCGCGGCCTTGCGCGGCGCCGCGTCGCGGGCATGCAGATAGCGCGCGAGCAGCTGCGCCTGGTAGTCCATCAGCGGCCAGTTGCCGGTCGACGTCTGGAACAGCCCGATGAAGAACAGGTCGCGATGCTGTGCGTCGAACATGTTGAGGTACAGCGACGGCTGCTGCTTGCGCCATTGCAGATGCGCCTGGTCGATGAACGGAAAGCCCGGTCGATAGCCGGTCGCGTAGACGATCACGTCGACCGGCTCCTCGCGGCCGTCGGCGAACACGACGCGATCGCCCTTCAGTTCCCGCACGTCGGGCCGCGCATCGAGATCGCCGTGGCCGAGGTGGTAGAACAGCGTCGAGTTGATGATGAAATGCGACTCGAACAGCTTGTGGTCCGGCTTGCGCAGCCCGTAGTCCTCCGGCTGCCCGGCCGTCGTCAGCCGCAGCAGCCGCTCGCCGAAGAAGCGGCGCGCCCACAGCGGCATGCGCAGCCGCAGCGGCCATTCGGCCCACTGGTCGGCCGGTATCCCGAACAGGAATTTCGGCCAGTAGTAGTAGCCGCGCCGGGTGCTGTGGAACACCGCGCGCGCATGGTGGGACGCCTCGACCGCGATGTCGCAGCCCGAATTGCCCGCGCCGACCACGAGCACGCGCCGGTCGCGAAAGATCTCCGGCGTGCGGTATTGCGACGAATGCAGCTGCAGCCCGTCGAAACGGCCCGGATAGTCCGGCAGTTGCGGATGCGACAGATGCCCGTTGCAGACGATCACGCCGCGATAGGTGCGCACTTCGCCGCGGTCCAGCTCGACGCGCCACCCCGAGCCGCCGGCGACCGGCGCGATCTCGAGCACCGAGCGGCCGAACTCGATCCGGTCGTACACGCCGAAGCGCCGCGCGTACGCCCGCAGGTACGCAAGCGCCTGGTCGCCGCGCGCATACGTCGGGTAGTCGTCGGGAATCGGAAAGTCGGTGTACTCCGAAAACCGCTTCGAGCTGATCATGTGAATCGAGCGATACACCGCGCCGCTCGGCCGGCCGTAGTACCAGTTGCCGCCGACGTCGTCCTCGCGCTCGATCACGTCGAAGCCGATTCCGGCCGCGAGCAGGTTCTTCGCGGCGGTGATCCCCGCCGCGCCCGCGCCGATGATGCAGTACCGCGCGCCGTCGTTGCGCTCCGTCATGGTGGATTTCCCCTTTCCGTTCAAAGAACCGGCCCGGCCGCGGCCTGCGTGCCGGTCGCGCCGGCCAGCCGCGCATCGCGCAGATCGGCGATCGATGCGCCGCCGCGATCGGCGATCGCGAAGCGGCCGTCCGGGTAGCGCAGCAGCAATTCGGCGTCGGCGGCACGCGCGGCGCCGAATGCGATGCCGCCGATGTGCCATGTGCGCGGCGGTTCGCCGTCTGCGGGCCACGCGCCGAGCAGCACGCGCAACACGTTCTCCAGATGATTGACCGGCAGCCAGATCTGCGGGCACGGCGCCGCGCCGCGTGCGTCGCCCTCGCCCGGCGCGCGCCACAACGCATCGGCGTCGGCGGCCCTGACCTGTGCGATGCCGCCGCGCCAGTCCGCGTCGGGCAGCAGGTCGCCGCGCCAGATCGCGCACGTGGCCGGCCGGACCGCATCGTCCTGCCCGTCGTGCGGCAGCGGCACGGTCGCACCCGCGGGCGGATGACTGCGGTACACGAACGTCGCATCGAGCAGCACGCGGCCGGCGAGCGAGGCGCACCGCACCGTCACGTGCCAGCCGTCGCCGGCCGTGCGGCCGGTCACGTCGGTGTCGAGCGCGAGATCGCCGTGGGCATCGAGCGCGTCGGCGAGCGCATCGAGCGCGATCGTCACGTCGACGGCTTCATGCAGGTACGCGCGCTCGCCATCGGGCGGTGCCACCCAGTCGGCCACGACGCGCGCGTGCTCGAGCAGCAGCGACACGGGCACCGCCGCGCGGCCGCCGAAGCGGAATGCGCGCGTATAGGGCGCGTTGGCCGCACGATAGCGCGTCGAGAAAAACGCGAACGGCCGGAATCGCCGCGGCTCGCCCGCGTGGTGCCGGCGTGTCGCGAGTTCGCCGAGATTCGGCAAGCCGTCGACCGCATCGAAGCCGCGCAGCTGGATCGGCGTCAGCGCACGGCCGACGGCGCCCATGTACATCGGTTCGCCGCCGCCGGACGCCGCGGGCGTGGCCGGCTGCGCGAGTTCCGCAAGCCAGTGCCTGACGCCGTCGGCGATGCGCATCGGCGTCACATAACGCCGCGTGACGGCGAGGTTCGTGATCATGCCGACGCCGTCCCACGTCGGCCACACGAGCGTCTTCACGTTGCGCCCGGGCGCATCGCGGCGCGCCCACCAGCCGAGCCGCGCGAGCGCCTCGTTCGCGGCCGCGTAGTCGGTCTCGCCCGTCATGCCGCCCCAGCGGCCGGTCAGCGAGCCGACGTTGACGAAGCAGTCGACACGCGGCCGCTCGCGCACCGCCGCGTACAGGTTCATGAAGCCGAGCACCTTCACGCGCGCGGTGCCGACGAATTCGTCCGCGGACTTGCGCGGCAACCGCACCGGCTGGTCGATGCCGGCGTTATGGATCACGCCGCGCAACCGCGCGCCGAACGCGTCGCACAGCGCACGCACGGCGTTCGCATCGGTCACGTCGCATACCCGGTAACGCACCGGCAGGCCGAGCGCGGCCGCGGCGTCGAGCGACGCCTTCAGCTCGCGGCGCCGTTCGAGTTGCTGCAGCGTGTGCCGGATCGCCTTGGGCGGCCGCTCCGGCGTCGCCTGGCGCAGCAGGTCGAGCCCGTAGCGCCTGAAGCCCGCATCGTCGAGCGCGAGCCACGGCTCGTCTCCGGCCGGCGGCGCGTCGCGCCCGGTGACGATCACCGTGCAGCGATACCGCTTCGCGATCTCGCAGGCGGCCAGGAACCCGATGCCGCGTGCGCCGCCCGAGAACAGCACGACGTCGTCGGGCCCCCAGTCGGGCGCCGCTTGCGCCGGCAGGTCGTCGCGGGTCGCGACGAGCGTGTGGCGGCGCCCGCCGCGATGGCCGACCTCGAAGCGCCCCCAGCGATACAGCTCGCGTGTGATCAACCCGTCGACGCGACCGGTTTCGTCCGGCGCGATGTCGAGCACGCGCACGTTGCAGTTCGGCAGTTCCTGCGGCAGCGTCTTCGCGAGCCCCGCCCACAATCCGCCGAGCGGCTGCACGAGCGCATCGTCGCCGTATCCCATCAGCCCGTCCTGCCAGGTGAGCGCGAGATAGAACAGCCGCGACGTCGCTTCCTCCTGCACCCAGTCGCCGTAGCACGCCTGCAGCAACACGACCGTGCGGCGCAGCGGCGCTTCCCACTGATCGCGTGCGTCGAGCGAAAACGGCGCCTCGACGCCGAGATCGACGATCCCGTCGAACGGGCCCGACTGTGCAACGAACGTGTTCGCGGCCGCCGCCGGATCGACGCCGTCGGCCGGGGCGAACACCGCCGGCTTCGCGCAGGCGCGCGCAAGCGCCGCCACCACGCGCTCGACCGTGCGGCCGAGGCCGTTGACGATCGCGATCCGCTTGCCGCTCAGTTCGGCCGCCGGCCGTTCCGGCAGCGGTTCGATCTCGACCGGCCGCCACGTGAAGCGGTGGGTCGGTGCGTCGTCCATGTCGACGCCGGCGTCACGCGGTGCTTCGGATGCCGTCGCGTCGCGTTGCAGAAACGCCAGCACGTCGGGCGCCAGCGTCGGCCCGACGGCAGGCCCGGGCGCGGCCGCCGTCGCCACGCTTGCCGCCCGCTCGCCGCCGGCCGTCGCTGCCGTCGCGGCCGGCGCACCCGCGAACGGACACGCCGCGCCGCGCGAAGCCGGCACGCGCGCATCGTGCCCGGCAGGCGCGGCGCTCGTGCGCTCGCGCGATCTCGGCCGGGCGACCAGCTGGATGCCGTCGCGCGGGCGCAGCGAAATCGTCGCGCCCGTGTCGAGCGAACGACCGGGCACCGCGCTCAGATCGACGTGCTGCGCGACCACCGCGATCAGCACGCGGATCTGCAGCAGCGCGGTCTGATAGCCGATGCACTTGCGCATCCCGCCGCCGAACGGAAAGTACGCGTACTTGTGCCGCGTCGGCGCGTGCGATCCGAAGTTTTCCGGATCGAATGCGTCCGGGTTGGCCCACAGCGCCGGATGACGATGCGTGACGTACGGCGACATGAATACCGACGAGCCGGCCGGCACGTGATAACCGCCGATCTCGTCGTCGTCGACCAGGTCGCGCGTGAAGCCCCAGATCGGCGGATAGAGCCGCAGGATCTCGTCGACGGTCTGCACCAGATACGGCAGGCGCGCGATGTCGTCGGCCGCGGGCGCGCGACCGCCGAGCACCGCATCGAGCTCCTCGCGCAGCCGGCGCAGCACGTCCGGATGCTGCGCGAGCGCATAGAGCCCCCACGCCATCCCGCTGCCGGTCGTTTCGTGGCCGGCCAGGAACACCGTCATCACCTCGTCGTGCACCTCGCGCTCGGTCAGCGGCGCGCCCGTGTCGGGGTCGCGCGCGGCGAGCAGCAGCGCGATCACGTCGCTCGTCTCGCAGCGTCCCGCGCGATGCTCGGCGACGATCGCATCGACGATCGTGTCGATCCCGCGGCGCGCGCGTGCGATCCGGCGGTTGAACGGCGTCGGCATCCAGCGCGGCACGAAATCGTTCATGTTGCCCTGCGGCATCATCGCCTCGATGCCGAAGCGCACCGCCGGCCCGACCTCGTCCGCATGCCGCGAGATGTCCGCGTTGAACAGCATCAGCCCGAGCATGCGCAGGCTCACGCGCATCATCTCCTCGACCGCGTCGAACGGCGCATGCGCGGGCCGCTTCAGCCAGCGCTCGACGAGCGCGAGCGCCGCGTCGCCGACGGCCGCCGTATGCGATTCCACCTGCTTGCGGTGAAAAAGCGGCTGCACGACCCGCCGGTGACGCCGCCAGAACTCGCCGTCCGTCGTCAGCAGTCCGTCGCCGAAGAACATCTTGAAGTTGTCGTAGAAGCGGCCGCGCACGTAGTTGCGGTGATTGTCCTGCAGCACGTGCTGGACACCGTCCGGATGCGCGAGCGCATGCGTGAGGAACGGGCCCAGCCGGTTGCGGGCGATGTCGCCGTACTGCTGCTGAAGCTTCAGCAGCATCGTGACGGGATTGCGCTTGTATTCCGCGAGGTTGCCCATCACGACGCTGCCGCGCGGGCCGGGCGCGAGACGCTTCGTGCTCATGCCGACACCAGCTCGGAAGCCGCGTGCGCGGCGAGCCGCGCGTCGATCTCGCCGCGCGTGGCGAACGCGCCGGTCACGCGGTGCACGTAGCCGGTCACGATGCCCGTGACGTCGCGCATCTGCATCAGGATGCGGCCGTCCGGGCGCACCGCGACGAACCGGTTGCCGCTGCTCGCCGGCCCTTCGAGCCCGAAGGCGCGCGGCGTCACGCGCAGCGCGATCGACGCGTGGCGGGCGGCCAGCTCGCAGTCGTTGCCGGCTTCGTACAGGTCGATGCGGCCGATCGACATCGGCGCCGCGAGCGGGATGTAATCGCCGGCGACATGATCGAGCGCCGCCACGCGCGCGAGCCCATCGAGCAGGATGCTCGGCACCACGAAGCGCGAGAACACCGGATCGCCGTCCGGCACGTTCAGCCGGAAGCGCGCCTGCTTGCCCGTTTCGCTCATGCCGGTGTCGGTCGTCGACACGAACATGCCGGTCAGTCTCACGGGCGCCGCGTCGAAGTGATACGGATCGGCGACGGGCACAAACGTCCCGCCCGGCGGTTCGTTCCATACCGGTGCCGGCGCGTAGGCCGCGGCCAGGCGCACGGTGATCTCGAAGTGCGGCTTGTCGCGCACGAGAACCTGGCCGCCGGGCGCCAGCACGTCGCCGGAGATCCGCACTTGCACGAGCACGGCGTCGCCGTCGCGCGCGGCGATCCTCGCGTGGATGCGCTTCACGCTCGGCCGCTTCGCGTCGTAGACGCGCAGGAAGTGCAGGAACGCCGCGTCCGCGAATCCGACGACCTTGAGCCCCGGCACGAGCCGCAGCGCGGCTTCGGCGGCCACTTCGGGCACGAACGTGCCCGGCAGCGTCGGAAAGCCGTTGACGACGTGATGCCGCAGATACGCGTCGCGCTCGAGATCGAACACCCGCTCGAAGGTCACGCTGTCGTCCGTGCGCGCCAGCTCGCGGCCGAGATAGAAATCCGGATCGCGCGGCGTGGCGACGCGGGGCACCGCTTCAGCTTCGTCGAGATCGAAGTAGCCGGGCAGGTGCGTCTCGATCGCCCGTCGCTCGGCCTCGCCCAGATGCACGGACATCGCCGCGCGCTCGCCGAGACCGAGCTCGCGCATGAAATGATGCTGCCCTTCCGCGGTGCGCATGCTCGTAAACAGGCCGCTCTTCTCGAGAAACGCGCGCGTGACCGGATTCGAGCCGAGCCCCACCGAGCGCCACAGCGTCCAGCCGATCGTGAATTCGTCGTGACCGAGCGCCGCGCGGTGATACGACGCCTGCGTGTTCAGGAAGTCGTTGCCCGACGCGTAGTCGGTTTCGCCGGCCTGGCCCGTCAGGCCGATGAACGACCCGAAGTTGCACCACAGGCGCGGCTGCCGGGCGCCGAACGCGTCGCGCAGGTTCCAGTAGCCGCGCACCTTGATGTCGCGCACCGCGACGAAGTCGTCCAGCGACTTCACGAGCACCGACGCGGAACGGTTCAATCCGGCCGCGTTGACCAGCAGGTCGACGCGCGACTCGCGCGCGAGAATCGTGTCGATGGCCGTGCGCAGGCTGTCGGGGTCCAGCACGTCGGCGCGCAGGTACGTCACGCGATGCGCGCCGCTGAATGCGCGCATCGCCTCGATGTTCATGCACGCCGTGCGTGCGTCCGCGCGCCGCTCGAACGCGCGGATGATCGCCGGCAGCGGCCGCTCCGGATGCCGTGCCTTCTGCTGGCGGATGTAATCGGGGCGGCTCTTCGCGAACGCCTCGTCGTCCATCGCGAGCAGGTCCGCATCGACCTCGTCGAGCGCGCTGCTGCCGATCAGGTACAGCGTCGGGCGCACATACGCGGCCAGCGTCTTCATCAGTTCACCGGTGATCCCGCGGGCGCCGCCGACCGCGACGACGACCGCGTCGGGCCCGAGCGCCAGGCGCTCGTCCGCGCGCAGCTCGCCCGCGTCCTCGATCACGCGCGGCGTGCGGCGACGCCCGCCGCCCAGCGCGACGACCGGCAGCCAGTGTTGCGCGCCGCTTTCGCGCTCGGCATCGCGCAGCGCGTCGGGCAGCGAGCGGGCGTCGGTCAGCACGGCCACCGGGCGCGCTTCCGGCATCTCGATCGCAAGCGCCTTCACGAGCCCGGTGTAGAGTCCGGCATCCGGATGCGGCACCTCGCCCGCGAGCGCATCGAGCAGCAGCACGACGAAGCTGCCGTCGCGCTTGAGCGCCGCATGGCAATGCTTGATCGCGAGGAACGCGAGATCGTGCAGCGCGAGCCGTGCGGGCGCGGCCGGCGCCGCGGCGCCCGGCGCGAGCGTGCCGGCATCGAGCGACGTCAGCACGCGTACGTGGCCGATGTCGTCGGGCAGCCCGGCAAGCACCGTTTCGTCGATTCGCTCGATCCAGTGCCAGCCCGGCCGGCTCGCGGCGAACGGACGCGTCGACAGCACCACGCAGCCGGGGCCCGGATCGGCCTGCGCGGCGAGCGCTTCCGGCATGTCGGTGACGATCACGCAACGCGGCGCGACGAACGGCGTCGACCGCCCCGCGGGCCGCCACGGCGCATCGCGCCATTCGATCCGGTATCGTGCGACGCCGAGCGGCTCGCCGTCGGCCGCGACGCCGGTCCGGCGCAATGCGCCGGGCAGCAACGTACCGGGCCCGACGGGCGCGGCAACCGGCGCAGGCACCGGCTGCACGGCCTGCACCGGCACGGCTCCGGCTCCGGCTTGCGGTTCGCGCGGGGCGGCCGCCTGCGCGTCGGCCGGCTCGCAGGCGACATGCAGCGCATAGCGCAGCCGGTCGCCGCCGCTGTCGCGCGCCAGCGTCACGTCGGGGGTACGCGCAACGATCGCGCGCAGCACGTCGATCGCCGCATCGGCGCCCGCATACGTGACCGCGCGGCCCGTCGCATCGCACGGCGCGGCCGGCTCGACCGCGGCCCGCGCGTCGCCGCCGCCGACCACCGCGAGCACCGGCAGCCCTTCGGCCTGCGCGTGCCGCACGGTCGTCACCGCGAACAGCACGATGCCCTCCGCGAGCGGCAGCCCGAATGCCGGACCCACCTCCTCCGCGGCGTTGCCGTTGATCCCGCCGACGATCGCCATGTCGAGCTCGCCGCTGCACAGGAAACGCTCGGCCGCCTCGAATGCGGCGAGCGTCGACGCGTGGCCTGCGTCCACCGTCATGTTCATCCCGTGCAGATCGTGATAATTCGCGACGCGCGCCGGGATCACGTTCGGCATCATCCCGGGAAACGAGTTTTCGGTGGTCGGCGCGACGAACCGCTGCGTCGCCTCGCGCAGGCCGTCCAGCAGGCGTTCGGTCGCCGCACGCTCGTCCGGCCGCGTCGCGTCGAGCACCGCCGCCGCGATGTCGTCGAGATAGCAGCGGCTCGCATACAGCGCCGCGTTGCGCGTGGGCCCCATGTGCCCCATCACGAGCCCGATCGTGTCCGCATGCTCGCCCCAGAACGTGCCGAGACGTTCGCGCAGGTCGTGCGCGGCATCGAGCGCCATCAGCTGGCAGCGATCGAGCGCGCGCAACACGGCCGGCGGCATCTTCACGCGCGCGAAGCTCGGCAGCGGATAGCCGATCCCGAAGCTCGCGTCCGGCGAGCGGCCTTCGCCGCGCAGCCAGGCCTCGACCTCGGCGTCGCCGTCGAGACCGGGAAACTTCGCCGACCACCCGACGATCGCCAGCGGTTCGCGCTGGAAGCGGCCGCTCGCGCCGCCGGCCGGCAGATCGGCGCGGTACTCCGACACGATCAGGTGGCCGTTCGTGCCGCCGAAGCCGAACCCGGACACCGCCGCGACGCGTGCCGAATCGCGCCGGGCCGGCCATTCGACCGGCGCCACCGGGATCCGCAGGTTCGTGCCGTCGAGATCGAATTCCGGCGGCGGTTCGCTGAAGCGATGCTGGGGCGGAATCACCTGATGGCGCAAACCGAGCAGCACCTGGATCACCGATACGACGCCGGCCGCCCAGCCGGTATGCCCGACCAGCGACTTGTTGGAGGTCACCTGCACCGGGCGATCGCGCCGGATCGCATCGCGCAGGCTCTGGAATTCGGCGAGATCGCCGGCCGGCGTGCCGGTGGCATGCGCCACGACCCAGTCGACGTCGGCGGGCACCGTCGCGGTGCGCGCATACGCGCGGTCGATCGCGATGCGCTGGCCGGCCGAATTCGGCGCGTAGATCGCCTTGCCCTTCCCGTCCGACGACGAGCCGAACGACTTCAGCACGCCGAGAATGCGGTCGCCGTCCGCGCGCGCGCGCGTCAGGCGCTTCAGGATCACGACGCCCGCGCCGTCCGCGAACAGCACGCCGTCGCAGTTGCGATCGAGCGGCCGCACCTCGCCGCTGCGCGACAGCCCGTGCAGCTTCGAAAACAGGATCGAGCCGCGCGGTGCGAGCGCGAACGCGCCGCCGCACGCGACCACGTCCTGCTTGCCGAGCAGCAGCGCCTTGATCCCGAGATCGATCGAATACAGCGACGACGAACACGCGGTGTCGACCATCATGTACTCCGCATCGTCCGGCAGCACGCCTTTCATCGCATTCAGGCCGACCCGATGCGGGAAGAACGACGCAAGATCGCCCGCGCCGCGCGCATAACGCGCGCTCAGCACCGCATCGATCGCGGCCACGCGGCGCGCGCGCTCGGCCGCGTCGACGCCCGCGTCGGCCAGCACCGCGTTCAGGCGCTCGCGCGCGGCGGCCAGCACCATGCCCTCCTCGAGATGCTGGCTGCCGTCCGCCGTGTAGCCGACCAGGAACGCGACGCGGTCGGCATCGCGCAGCGTCACGCCGTCGAGCGCCTGGCACAGTGCGTGGCGCAGCCACAGCGTCGTGAGTTCGCGCGGCGCGGTGCCGGCGTCGAGTTCGGCGCGCACCGTCGAGCACGGCTCGAACTGTTCGATGAAGACCGAGCGCGACTGGTAGCTCTTGTCTTCCGCCGACGTATCCGGCGAGTAGAACGACCGGTAGTCCCAACGATCCGGCGGCACGTTGCCGAACAGCTCGGGGCCGTCCAGCAGCGCGCGCCAGAATGCGTCCGGATCGCTAGCACCGGGCAATGCGAGACCCATGCCGACCACGGCGATGTCGTCACTGTCCGGCGCGTCGCGCTCCGATGCGTCGTCGGCAGGCGCGGCCGGTTGCGCGACGGCCGCGGCGGCGCCTGCATCCTGCCCGGCGTTCGCCCATTCGGCGCGCGGCGACAATCCCTCGCTGCACAGCGACAACCCGCCATCCGCGACGACCACCTGTCCGGTGATCCAGCGTGCGGCATCCGACGCGAGAAACACGACGAGATCGGCGAGATCCTCCGCGCGCGCGAGCCGCTTCAGCGGCGTCGCCGCGATGCTCGAGCGCTTCGTGTTCTCCGGGTCCGGAAACTGCGCGGCGACGTCGCCGTCGATCAGCGTCGACGATGCGCCGTTCACCCGGATCTGGCGCCCCGCGTACTCGACCGCGAGATAGCGCGTCAACGATTCGAGCGCCGCCTTCGCGGTGCCGACGACGAGATAGTTCGCGGGCACGAGCGTCGCGCCCACCGACGACACATTGACGATCGCGCCGCCGCCCGAACGCGCCATCAGCGCCGCGGCGCGGCGTGCGCACCAGAACGCGCCTTTCAGGTTGGTGTCGAGCGCGCGATCGAAATGCTCGGCGCCGATCTCGTCGACGCCGAGCAGCGCGCCGGACGCCGCATTGTTGACGAGCACGTCGAGGCGGCCGTAGCGCCGTTCGATCTCGTCGAACATCCGGTCGACCTGCGTCTGCTGCGCGACCGACGCACGGATCACGTCGACGGTCGCGCCGAGCGCGCGCAGTTCCTCGGCCGTCTCCTTCGACGCGTCGAGCGAATGGAAGAAATTCAGGATCACGTGCGCGCCCTGCTCGGCGAAACGCCTGCAGATTGCCTTGCCCACGTTTTTCGCACCGCCCGTCACGAGAACGAGCTTGCCGCGCATGCTGGTATTCGACATGGATCGCCTGCCTATCGAGAACTTGTCATTACGGGCAGGGCCCCCCCTGCCGACCAACGTTTCGGCCCACGGCCGTCAGGCGTGCGCCTTTCCCTGGTTCTCGTAGACGAAATCGACGATCTGCCCCATCGCCTTGAAGTCGCCGCTGCGGAAATTCGCGGGCAGCGGCGGCAACGCGTAGCGAGCCGTGATGCGCTGGATGATCTCGGTTTGCTTGACCGAGTCGATACCGAGTTCGGCTTCGAGCTCGATCGATTCGGAGAACACCTCGGCCGGATATTCCATCGCCTGCGCGTAGATATCGACGAGCTCCGAGAACAGCCGCTCGCGCGGCACGTGCGCGGGCCGCGCCGCTGCAACCGCCGCGGGCGCCGTCACCGGCTCACCCGGCGCATGCGGCACCGCCGGCGCCAGCGCGGCACCGCCCACTGCCGCGAGGCGCGGCGCGGGCGCGAGGATCGGTTCCGGCTGCGGCGCGAACGGCGTCACCGTCGGTGCGGCGCCTGCCGGCACCGCGCCCGCCGCGTCGAACGCGTGACGCAGTTCGCCCTTGAGCCAGTCGACGATGTGCGGTCCGCGGGCGTGCCAGAACGCGTCGAAGCCGGAGCCGGCGTTGCCGATGCGAATATCGTCTTTCATGATGGTGTCCTCCTGGAAATAACGGGTGATCGTCGTGACGACGCTCGATTCCTCTGCCACGTTCGACGGGCCGCCGAACGTCCTGACCGCGCCCGGCCCCACGATGCGCACGACGATGCGCGCCAGCGCATTGAGCCCGCCGCACTCGACGTAGCGGTCGATGCCGTCCGCGCGCGCGGCGCGAATCGCGTCCGCGAAGCGCACCGGCATCACGAAATGCGACGCGAGCCGCATGCCGGGATCGTCGGCGCCGCTATAGCGGCGGCCGAGGATCGGCGAATACACCGGAATCGCGAGCGCGCCGGGCCGATATGCGGCAAGCCGCGCGGCGAACTGCGCGCGCGCGCCGGCCAGGTCGGGGTGATGAAAGCCATACGGAGACCGGAGCGTCTGCGCGGTCACGCCTTGCGCCGCGCAGGCCGAGACGAAATCTTCCAGCGCGTCGCGCGGGCCGGACACGACGGTCTGCGACGCATGGTTCTCGACCGCGATGCAGACGTTGCGCACCCCGTGCGTGAGCGCGCTCGCGTCGATCAGCGCGAGTGTCGCGTCGGCGCCGGCCGAAATCGCGGCCATCATGCCGTCGGCCGGTGCCGCGGCCTGCAACGATGCAATCCTGTCGCACACGATCCGCGCGCCCTGCTCGATCGAATACATGCCGCCGCATACCAGCGCCGCGATTTCGCCGAAGCTGTGTCCGATCAGCAGGTCGGGGACGATGCCGCGTTCGCGCAGCACGCCGAACATCCCGACCGATGCGCCGAAGATCCCGAGCTGCAACAAGTCGGGCGCGTCGCGCAGCCACGTATCGAGCCCCGCGTCGTCGCGCCACAGCGCGCCGGTCAGCGGATGGCCGAGCCGCTCGCTCGCGACCGCGTCGATCGTGTCGAGCGTCTGCCGCACGCTGCGGTGTTCGTGCCCGAGTTGCCGCAACGCGCCCGCGTAGAACGCCCCTTGTCCCGGGAACAGGAACGCGCAGCCGTGCGCTTGCGCGTCGCCCGCGTTCGGCCCGGTGCCGTTCAACCTGCGTCGTTCCATAATCCCAATCTCCCAAGGCTCTCGGCCAGCTTCAGTCTCGCGGTCCGCCACCTCGACACCGCGAGCACGCGCTGCCGGCGCGCATCCGCGAGCGCCGACTGCGCATTCAGCAGTTCCGTGAACGTGCCGACCCCGGCCTTGTAGCGGCCGCGGGCGATCTCGAGCGAATGCAGCGCGGTGTCGAGCAGATGCTGCGAGTTGTCGAGGTTCGTCGTGTCGGTCTGCAGGCTCTGGTAGCTCTTCCACACGTCGAGCGACACCTTGAGTTCGGTATTGCGCACGTCGGCTTCCTGCGCATCGGCCTGTGCCTTCGCCTCCGCGATGCGATACCCGGATGCGAATCCCTCGAACAGCGGAATCGAAATCTGGATGCCGATCGAGTTGCTGTGACTGCTCTGCAACTGGAACAGCGACGGCTGCTGCTGGTATGACGGGTTGTTGCGCGTGAGGCTGCCCATCAGCGAAATCGTCGGCAGCGACTGGGCGCGCACCGCGCGGATCTGGTCGCGCGCCGCTTCGAGCCGCTCGCGCGCGGCGATCAGCTTCGGGTGATCGCGCTTCGCTTCGGCGATCAGGTTCGCGACGCCGCGCGTGAAATCGTCGCGATCGGGCGACGGTTCCGCATCGGCGATGCGCAGCGGCGTGTCGGCGTCGGCGCCGAGCGTCGTCGCGAGCGTGCCGATCGCGTTCTGCAGGTCGCCCTCCGCGCTCACCCGATCGAGCAGTGCCTTGCGATAGGTCGTCTGCGCCTGCAACGCGTCGCCGAGCGTGCCTGCGCCGCCGTCGTGTCGCGCGCTCGCTTCGGCCAGGCTCTCCTGCGCGGCACGTTCGACCGCCTGGGCCGCCTCGAGCGCCGCCTGCGCGTCGCGCAGCGCATAAAACGCCTGCGCCGCGTCGTAGAAGACGCTCTGCAACGCGTCGTCGTGCGCCGCATTGGCCGCGCGCAGCAACGCACGCGCGCGGTCGAGGTTCGCGCCGCGCTTGCCGAAATCGAACAGCACCCAACTCAGGTTGAGCATGCCGTAGCGGCTGGTGCTGCGCTGGTCGCCGGAAAAGCCGCCCGTATAGGTCGTGTTCACGTTGTCGCGCTGGATCCCGGCCGTCGCGTTCAGCGTCGGCAGGTATGCGGCCTTCGACACGCCGACCTCGGCCGTCGCCGCGCGCGCGTCCGCCCACGTGCGGCTCAGTTGCGGATGGGAGCAGATCGCGAGCAGGATCGCGTCCTCGAGCGCGATCGGCCGGTCGTCGAGGCGCCGTGCGCCGCACGCGGTGGCCGATGCCATCGACCCGGCCTGCGTCGCCGCGACGTCGTCGCGCGTGCGATAGACGTCGAGCATCTGCGCGCCCGCGGGCAGCGCGGCGGCCAGCGCAACGGCGGTCAGCACGACGGCGAAGGGTCGCTTCATCGTCTAGCGCCCCGCCACCGGCTGTACCGGACCGGCATCGTGCGGCGCCGGCCGGGTCGCGGCCGGCTCGCCGCCACGCGACTTCGCCGCGACCGCCGCGCGCATCGCCGCGGTCGATTGATCGAGCACGACCTTCCCGCCCTGCAGCATGATGACGCGCTGCGCGGACGCGATCGTCTCCGGCCGGTGCGCGACGATGAGCCGCGTCATCGCGAGCTGCGTGACAGCCGCATTGACCTGCATCTCGCGCTGAATGTCGAGATGGCTCGTCGCTTCGTCGAGCACCAGGATGCGCGGCCGCTTGTACAGCGCGCGCGCCAGCAGCACGCGCTGCTTCTGGCCGCCGGACAGCACGGTGCCCATGTCGCCGACGAGCGTGTTGTAGCCCATCGGCATCGCGGCGATGTCGTCGTGCACGGCCGCGATGCGCGCGCATTCGGCGACCCAGTCCGGGTCCGCTTCCGGGTCGAAGAAGCTGATGTTCTCCGCGATCGACCCCGCGAACAGCACGTCGTCCTGCAGCACCGTGCCGACCAGCGCGCGCAGCCGCTCGATGCCGAGCCTGGCCACGTCGAGCCCGCCGATGCGCACGGCGCCGCCCGTCGGCTCGTGAATCCCGAGCAGCACGCTGATCAGCGTCGTCTTCCCGCAACCGGACTGCCCGACGATCGCGACCGATTCGCCGGCCGCGATCGTCGCATTGACGCCGTCCAGCACCAGCGGCTCGCCGTCCGCGTAGCGGAACGACAGCCCGTCGATCTCGATGCTCGGGTCGAGCGAGTCCGCCTCGCCCGGCACGCTGCGCAGGCTCGCGTCGGGTTCCGCTTCCGCGAACACGATGTCGGCCAGCCGCTCGCCCTGCAACTGCAGCATCCTGACCTCGAAATACTTGTCGATCAGGCTGCCGACCCGGCTGTCGAACTGACTCTTGTACGCGTTGAACGCCATCAGCACGCCGACCGTGAACTGGCCGTCCATCACCATCCGCGCGCCGAGCCAGATGACCAGCACGTTCTCGATGCCGAACAGCAGCCCGTTGAGCTGCTGATAGAAAATCTGCAGCTTCTGCACGTGCAGGCTCGCATTGACCTGCTCGACCAGCAGCGTGATCCAGCTCGCGCGCCGCTCCGTCTGGCGGTTGAACAGCTTGATCGTCTTCACGCCGCGCACCGTCTCGAGGAAATGGCTTTGCTGCTTGGCGGCGTGCACGATCTGATCCTCCGTCGCGCGCCGTAACGGGCCGTACCACATCCATCGGACGAGCGCGTACAACGCCATCGTCGCCAGCGCGACGAGGCCGAGCGTGCGGCTGTACACGAACATCATCGCCAGCGTGACGAGCGTCATCAGTCCGTCGATCACCGCACCGAGAAACGACGTGGTCAGCGTCTGCTGGATCGTGTCGATCGAGCCGAAGCGCGACACGACGTCACCGAGATGGCGGCGTTCGTAATAGCGCACCGGCAGGCTCAGCAGATGCGTGAACACGTTCGCGCGCCACTGGATGTTGAGCGTGACGCCGACATACATCAGCGCCCACGCGCGAATCGCGCCGGTCGCCTGCTGCATCAGCAGCAGCAGGCCGAAGCCGAGCGCGAGCACCGTCAGCAGGTCGCGATCGGCGCTGACGATCACTTCGTCGATCACCCATTGCAGGAAGAACGGCTGCACGAGCATGAAGACCTCGAGCGCGATCGCCAGCACCAGGATCTGCGCGAGCGAACGCGACAACCCCGACACGGGGCCCAGCAGTTCGCGCAGCCTGACCGCCGGCCGCGCCGCGCGCGGCGCGAAGCCGGCGTTCGGCCACAGCTCCAGCGCGACGCCGGTGAACCCGCGCGAGACGTCGGCGAGCGACACCTTGCGAATGCCGTGTGACGGATCGTGGATCGTCGCGGTCTTGCCGTTCACTGCCTCCAGCACGACGAAGTGGTTGAAATTCCAGTGCAGCAGGCACGGCAGGCGCAACTGGCCGAGCTGCGCCATGTCGAGCTTCAACGCACGTGTGCCGAGCGACAGGCGCTGCGCGATCTCGATCACGCGCCCGAGGCCCGCGCCCTTCAGCGAGACCGGAAACTGTGTGCGCAGCGTCGCGAGATCCACGTGATGGCCGTGATAGCCGGCAATCATCGCGAGACACGCGATGCCGCATTCGGCCGCTTCGGTCTGCAGGACCATCGGCAGCTTGCGGCCGAGGCCGAACGAGAGTCGATCGAGTAATCGCATGCGTGCGCCCGTCAGAGTTTGCCGGTCAGGCTGTAAAGCGGCTCGAGCACCCATTCGTACAAGCGCCTGCGTTCCTGCAGGATGTCCGCCTGCAACGTCATGCCGGCCTGCAACGGTTGCTGCGCGCCGTACGCGGTGACGTGCTGCGCGTCGAGCGCGACGATCACGCGGTAGAAGGTCGCGTTGCGCCCCTCTCCCGGCGTCGCCGCCGGGCCACCGTCGTTCGCGAGTTCGGCCGCCGACAGCGCCGTGCGCGCGATCGACACGACCGTGGCCCCGTACTGGCCGAATTTCTGATAGGGAAATGCCTGATAGCGGACCAGCACCGGCTCGCCGACCCGCACGAAGCCGATCGCCGTGCTCGGCACGAACAGGTGCGCCTGCCAGCGCGCGCCGCCCGGCACGACACTCGCGAGCGGCCGCGACGTATCGACCGACTGACCGACGTCGGCGATCGCGGCCGTGACGATGCCCGCCTCCGGCGCGGTGACGACGATCCGGCGCTTCGCCTCGCTTTCGATCAGGTTCTGGTCGACGTCGATCACGTTTCGGTCGATCTGCGCGAGCTGGTTCTGCTGCTTGAAGCCGAGCCCCAACAGTTCGTTGCTCGCCTCGGTGAGCGACTGGAGCGTCGATGCACGGTCGCGCAGCAACCCGTTCAGCTTCGACTGCTGGTCGAGCAGGTCGGCCTCGCGCTGCTGCGCCTGGTCCTTCGAGATGTAATCCTGCGCGAGCAGGCCGCGATAGCGCGTTGCGCCGTCGGCCGCGATCGAGGTACGCAGCCGCTGGGCCGCGAGCTGGTCGTCGATTTGCGCGAGCGTGCCCTTCAGGTTCCCGATCTTCGCGCGCAGCGTGTCGCGCTCGTCCTGCTGCAGGCTGCGGGTCTTGTCCATTTCCGCGAGCAGTGACGCCTTGCGCTGCCGCGCCTGCGCGATCAATGCGGCCTGCGTCGCGCCTTGCGCGGCGCTTTGCAAGTCGGTCGATACGGTATAGAGCGTCTGTCCGCGCGTCACGCGCTGCCCTTCCTTCACGTCGCGCTCGACGACGATGCCAGGCTGCAACGCATAGACCTTGACCAGCCCCGCATCCGGCATCACCACGCCGGAGACCGTCGTGCGCCGCGTATACGTACCGAACGCGAAGAACAGCACCACGCAGGTGGCCATGACCATCGCGACGACCGTCAGCAGCGTCATGGACAGCGGATGCACCAGCACGATGTCGCCCAGCACCCGCATGCGCCGAGCCTGTGCCGCTTCAGAACGAAAGAGACCGAACTCCATTTTCACCAACGTGTCGCCAAACAACATGTCGCCCAATATCGGTATCGGCGTCCATTCCGCTTCCACGCGTCGGAACAGGCAAAAGCGATCCGGTATACAAAGAAGACCCGTGCATACCGGATCGTCAGTTCCATCATCGGGAGACGCGGCGGCTACCGCGTCGCCTCAATGCAGGCAACTCAGTACTGCGGGCCGCCGAAAAGGCCGTCCAGCAGGTTCACCGCGGCGGTCGTGATCGTCTCGCCGATGTTGTATGCCTGCTTGACCGGTGCGGCGAAGATGCCGAACGTCAGCGCATTGCCGATGCTCTCCGCGGTGCTGCCGCCCCATTCGATGATGTTGCCCAACGCGGACGGGATGCCCGGGCCGCTGTAGTAGCCGCCGGAAACTTGTGCGATTTGCTGTTGATTCAGTTCTTGCATTGCATTTCTCCAGTTTCAAAATGCTAGATAATCCATCTAGCGGGGCATCGAACAACGCCGCAATTGCGGCGCAGATCAACACGTTAAATACATTTAAACTTTTAACGACTCGGCGCATCCATCGCTCGAGCAAAATCAAACCAATGCATTCAATCCTGCTCAAAAATCGCATAAAACCCCGTCGACCGGGATGAATCGATCGACCTTTCGACGTCGGCCATTCAGCGGCGATATGCGAGCAGTCATCGCCTCGGCGGGCGTCCCACTGAAAGACGCCAGGAAATGGACGTGCAAGTGCTTCCGTGCATGGATGTCGCGGTGCCCACATGCCACGGAGTACGAAATTTCAACGAGAACGACTGCCTGATCGAGCCCGAGCCCGAGAATAATGGCGCGCTAAATTCCGTTCATCTAATCAGCTAAACGTCGTTGATTAGATGATCGACATCAGATTTCACCTCTGAGATTTTTCAGCGCCGAATCCGACGAACCAATGATCGGTCACTTTTCGGACTCCATTTGTACGATACCGCACCATCGGGCAAACCCGATATTTTGAGGATATTTACTTATTTTTATTATCGATTCCAGGCTTGCATGCCGTGATTGAATGCCCCCAGTTGATTCTGGAAAGGTCATGTCTTCACGGTAGACCCGGGTCCCCTTGACTGGTCGGAGGTCGCCGTCGCCCGACTCGGATGGAGGCGCCGTCAGATGCCAAACGACGGTACTGAGCCGCTGGGTGCGCCAGCTTCAAATGGAGCGTCAGGGCGTCACGCCGCAGGGCAAGGCAATCACGCCGGATCGGCAACGCATTCCGGAACTCGAGATTTGGACGCCATTGCGTGCGCGGGAGATGCCTTCCTCCGCTTACGCATTCGCCCCGACGCATCAAACCAGATATGCGGCCACTTCCTCCGGCGTCAGGAAACGCACCAGCGTCACGGACGGATTCTGCGCCGGATGGCAGACGCCATTGAAGCCGTTCCAGCTCCTCTTGATACCCTCTTCCGTCTCCAGCGCGATCAGCACGCATTTACCGTGCTTGCGGTGGCTGCGCAACGACGCCTCGCCCCATGCGAGCGCCAGGTTGTCGACCAGCACGCCGTTCGCATACGCACGCGCCTGCAGCCAGTGAAACTCCGACGAATCCTGATCTTCGTCGCCGCTCCTCGGCGCGATCGGCTTGCCGACGCGCAGCGTCCGCGCATGTTCGCCGATCAGGCGCTGCAGCAGCGTGAACGCGTGGAACGTGTTGTTGACCGCATGCGCGCTGGCGACGAAGCCCGTGCCGGAAGCCGGCAGCACGACGACGCACTCCGGTTCGTAGCTCAACGCCGACGCCGCACACAGAAAGTGCAACCGATCGAACGGCAAACTGTCGTTGTCGGCCATCCGGTCCAGCAACGCCTGCAGCGCGGTGTCGGCCACGAGATCGCCGTGATTGTCGCGATCGCGCATCAGCATCGCCATCAGCGGCAGGACGAGCGTATCGACCGCGTCCCGCAACGCATCGATTTCCCGGCCCTGTCGCCCGTCGAGCGCATCGAGCCGTTGCCGGGCGGCATGCCAGTCGCGCCGTTCGTCGTCGGTGGCGCCGTCGTCATCATCCTCGAATGCCCTTGCGCAATATGGCGCGAGTTCAGGCAGCCACGCCCCAAGCCTCGCCAGCGCGGCCGGAAACAGGATGCGCGGATCGGCCCCACCCTCGACGATCGCGCCACCGAGCAACGCCAGCAACGCCGCGCGATTCGGATGCAGCGCCGGCAACTCGGCCGCACACGCGTGCAGGATCGCGTCGGCGCGGCGACTGTCCTGCGCCTGCGCGCGCAATTCGTCGACTTCGGCCAGTTCGAAGAAGTCGTCCAGCGTGAAGAGATCGCTTTCGTCGAGGACGGGCCGGTGCAGGACGGCAAGGAGTTCAGGTGTCAGCTGCGTCATGGTTGGCATTGCAGGAACGGGCGAATGGGCGACAGGCATGACCGAGGCGGTCGGCGTGCCGGTTTGCAGACGTGCGCTTCAGACGGTCATTCAAATTCGAAGCCTTTGTTCGGAGCGTGCTCCTCGTCGATATACGTGCCCTGAAAATCCACGTCGCTGCCGTGGCCGAGCACGGTCCCGCATTAACCGCGCTGTTCGACTTCCATCTGCGCGCCATGAATGGCGAAATCGAGCTGGCAGCCGTCGGCGCCAACGTGGAATGCCTTGCCGTCGGCCCGCACGACGGCGTCTGCCTTGTATTCCCGTCCGCTGTTTTCACCGTTCCACGATGACGCGTCGAACAATTGAAGGAGGCAGCGTGTACGGCGCCGGCGAACCAGAAGGACGCCGGCAGCAATGCAATGCGGGCCAGCGTCCGGAGGGCAATCGTCGTCTTCATGTCGAACTGGATGAAGGTGAATGGTCACGCAATGGTCACGTGTTACTCCCGCATCCCCTCCAGATCGCGGATCAACTCGCTCGCCGAGATTTCGTCGAGCGTCGACAGCGCATCGGGCTCGCGAATGCTGCCCCAGTTCGACGGCGAACCGGCCTGCAACGCGCCGAGCTGCTGATCCGGATTCATGTCGACCGCCCCGACGAAGATCCCCGGGTCCAGCGACAGTTCGATCACCTTGCCCGCGCCGAGCGGCTTCGTGAAATACCAGATGCAGCCGGCATCCTCGACCTGGCCGCGCCGCCAGCCCTTGTTGACGAGCCCGAGCACGCGGCCGGTCGGCACCTTGACGCCCTTCCAGCGTTCGAGCTGCCGCCCGTTGCGCTCGTCGTCGGTCAGACGGTACACGTCGCGACCGAGCTGCGCGAACGGCTGCAGCAGCTCGTAGTCGGCGAACACCTGCCCGAATGCGGCGGCATCGGCCGGCGCGATTTCCAGCGCATGCGGCACCCCGATGCGGATCGTCGCGCCCTCCGGCAACGTAAACGCGTCGTCGTCGGCCGTCGCCGCCGTGCCGTCTTCCGCCACGCGGAAGCAGGCCTTCAGCGTGCCGCCGAAGTTGCCGCCGTCGTCGACTTCGTACACACCCCAGACGAGGCGCTGGACAAGATGGCGCACGAGCGGATGATCGGCGAGAAACGCGCGAAACACCTCGGGTGTCCAGCGGCGGCGCCCGCACATCGCCACCTCGAGCCGCGCGACCTGCTGGCTCGCGATGGTGCGCGCATCCTTCTTCAGCACCTTGAAGCGCTCGACCGCTTCCTTGCCCTTCACGGGATCGTCGGTCTTCTTCGGCTTCGGCAGATCCGCGAGCCGCGCGCCGGCCACGCCGTCGGCGCCGGTCTCGCGCACATACGGCTTGAGCGTCTCGTCGAAGCCGACCCGGAACGCACGCGGACCGAAGTCGAGCAGCATCGTCCCCTGTTCGTCGAGCCCGAGATCCGGCGCGAGACGGTCCTCCAGTTCCTCGGACGACAGCCCGCGCGCTTCCGCGATCGCATCGATCTTCTCGCGCGCGCGGTCCTGCAGCGCGCGGAACTTGACCTTCTGCGCGATGCCGTTGAGCAGCATCAGCGCGACGTCGCTGCCGATCGACGCCAGCACGTCGAGGCCGGTCGCCGCGCGTGCATGCGCCGATTCACCGGGCCACGTGCGGATAAGCGGCGTCAGCTTGCGCGCGGTGTCGTCGTTGCCGAACAGGCCCAGCGCGGTGAGCGCCCAACCCTCCTTGCCCGGCGCGCCGGCATCGAGCCATGCGTTGAAGCAGTCCCACGCGAAATCGGCCAGCGATTCCGCCGTGCACGCGTCCTTCACGACGTCGATGCCGCCGTAGACGCCTTCACCGGTCGGGAACGTCAGCATCTGGCCGAGATAGTCGAGCGCGTCGTCCGGCAGCGCCTTGCCGTTCTTCAGCACCGGCCGGCGCCAGCCGCGCGGCTGCCAGAATTCGGGCAGCTTGCTGCGCTTGGTCGGGAAACGGTCGAGCGGGCTCTCGTCGAGCACGGCGCGCACCGCTTGCGGCACCGCGTCGTCGGCATAACGCGAGGCGACGTCGATCAGCAACGCCTCGTGGCCGTTCGCCTGCAGCAAACGCAGCGCAGCGCCGGCGCAGTCGCGCGCTTCGCCCGGCTTGCCGAGCGACGGCGCGATCAGGCCGCAGGCTGCATGCTCCGGAAACTTCAGCAGCCACGCACGGCCGTCGTCGCGCAAGGTCTTCAGCTTTGCGAACGCGCGGGCCGCGATCGGCGCGCATTCGACGGCGCCGTAATTCAGCGCGTAGCCGAAATTCTCGGTCGGCTTGTTGCGCACGGTCGCGATGAGGCCGGGCAACGCGGGCAGGCCGAAGGTCGCCATCAGCGGGTTCACACCTGTCGTGCTGTGTTCGCCGGCCACCGCGTTCCAGATGTCGACGGCCACCGCGGCCGGCAACAGCGTCAGGAATTCGGCGCGCAGCCAGTACCAGAAGTAACGCTCGCGCTTGCGCGCGTCGATCATCGCGCGCCACGCGGCGACGAACGCCGGCGCGTCGCCTTGCCGGATCGCCTTCGCCGCCGCCTCGCCGAGCGGCCCGTAATATTTCTTGCTCGCTTCGAAGCCGAGGCCGGCGATCAGCAGCATCGTGTCCTTCGACGCCGCGGCGAGCCGACTCATTTCCCACCGGTCGAGCGTTTTCGCCTGGTTGCGCTTCGCTTCGTCCCAGCATTCGACCGCCGCCAGTTCGAGCGGCTCCAGCGTCAGCGCAGCCGCCCGCTTCTGCCGCGCGGCAAGCCAGGGCGGCGCGGCCAGCACACCCGGCAATTCCTCGGCCGATGCGACCTCGGCCGGGCCGGCCAGCAGCGCGAGAAGTTTGTCGATCACGGCCTGGGCCGGTGCGTCGAGCCACGGCCGCAGCCCGTCGACGTGCGCCGTATGCGCACGCAACAGGCGCGTGAGGCTCGGCGTCAGCAGCCCGGCATCCTTGCCGCCGGCGGCCACAAGCCGCGACAGCGCAACCATGCCCGCCAGCGGCCAGCGATCGAGCGACAGCGACAGGCGCGCGAGCGCGCCCTTCGAACCGCTGGCGACCCTCGCCAGCGCAGCCACCGCGTCGGGCGTGCCGATCGCGGCGAGCGCGTCGCCCGCCTCGTCGGCGGCGGCGCCGCGTTCGAGCACGTCGAACGCGGCCGTGCCGCGCTCGCGCAGCACGGTCGCGACCATCCGCGACATTCCCCAGAACTCGCGGCCATAGCTGTTCGGCCGGATTCTCCCGACCACCGCGATCGCATCGGGATCGGTCGCGGTCAGCAGCATCCAGTGCAGCGTCTCGGGCACGTCGCGTTCGGCGCTCAGCCTGCGCACCAGCGCATTCGACAGTTGCGGCGCATCGGGCAACAACAGTGCGGGTATCGGCTGGCGGGTCGGGTGCAGCGCCGGCAACGCGGCCTCGATCCTGTCGACGCAGGCCTGCCATTCCGCCTCGCTCGCCGCGGCAAGATGCTCGCGCAGCGCCGCCTCGCCGCCGACGATCGGCCCGCGCCAGCTCTCGCGCACCGGGCCTTCGACATTCGTCGAGAAACGATGGAGGCGGCGCTGCGCCTGACGGTCGTAATCGGCGTGCACGTGGATTTTCAACGCGTCGAGCAGCACGTCGATCGCGCCCGTCAATCCGTATTGCGCAACCAGGTAGTCGGCGACCGGGCGGCCGATCGCGGTTTCGCCGTGATAGTCGCCCACGGTCATCGCCAGCGCGAACAGCGCGGCGTCGGCTTGCGCGTCCGCCACCGGCCCGGCGATCGGCGTACGCGCGGCCAGCCGGTCGAGCATCCGCTGGACGGCCGGGCGCAGCGCCGCGTCGGTCGCGCCGATGTCGATCGAGTACCCGTCCTTGCCTTCGATCTTCAGCCACGCAGCGCGCACGTCGAGCACGGTCACCTCGACGGGAAAACGGCGGGACGCATAGGCTTCGCGCAGGATCTGCGGCGACAGCCGCACGGGATCGCCGTGCATCAGCCACGGCGGTGCGCCGGCGTCGGCGACGGCGGGTGCGGCAGGCGCCGGCACGGCGGCCGCCTGGGACGTCAACCACTCGCCGAGCGCCACGGCAGTCGCCTGCCCGTGCTCGTGCACGCTCGCCGACGCTCCCCAGCCATGCAGCAGGCGGCGCGACTTGAGCAGGTCGAGCGCCATCGCGGCGCCCTGGTCTCCGACGTCGTAGCGGCGCTTGATCACGGCAACCGTCAACGTCTCGCCGGGCTTCAGGTCGCCGTTCGCGATCTGCGCGCGCACGGTCTCGAAGACACGCTCGCACTGCGCATCGAAACCTTCGGCAGCGACGGGCGGCAAGGGCGCGGCGGCGGTGGCGGCGGTGGCGGCGGAAACCGTTGAAGGCGGCGTCGATGCCGCCGGCTGGGCCGACGGTGTGGCCGGCGCACCCTTCGCGGCCTTCGCCGCTGCGGGTTGCGCGCTCGCGGCCGGTTCCGCGTCTGTCGACGCCTGCGGCACCGCGGCCGGGGTTGCCGACGACGCGGTGGCCGGCAGCTTGGCGGCAGTCGCGCCGATGCCGGCGCCGGCCGCTACCGCGACTTCGGCATAGCCCTTGCCGGTCTTCTCCTTGACGAGCTTGTCGAGCGCGGCGCGCGCCTTCGCGTCGTCCGCGAACGACTTCGTCTGGCTCTGGCCCGCGGTGCCGATGCGGCCCCAGCGGATATTGAGCCCGGAGCCTTCCTGCTCCACTTCCCAGAACTTGCTGGAGTTGCCTTCGATCAGTTCAAAACGACGCATCCGTTCCCTCTCACTCGGATCGACGACGCGGCACGATGCCGCGCCCGCATGCCATGGCCGCAACGCAGCCATGACGCCCTCTCGTTCATTCATCCCGCGAGCCGTGCGGCCTGCCCAACGGCTCGCGGTGTCGGGCGCCGCCTGCTCGCCCGTTCGACGGTCATGCCGTCATTGCTCGACGATGCCCAGCAGCAGCAACGTCAGCGAACCCAGTTGCGCCAGGATCGACGCCGATTGCGCACCGCGCAGGCCGTCGGCCAGCGTGCGCAGCAGCCGCCCCGCGTGCGCGAGGCCGGCCCGCTCCAGTCGCGTGGCCTGCGCCAGCGCACGCTCGATCGCGCCGCCGCCCTGATGGCGCATGCCCTGGCGCAGCCACTCGGCCAGCAGCGCCAGCGTGTCCTCCGCGAGCGCGACCAGCGCGGGCAACGACTCGCGCCCGCCGGCCAGCGGCAGCGGTTGCGGCGCCGTCGCCTCGGTCTGCAGCACGACGGCGCGCTGCGCGGTCAACACGGCCAGCGGCCGCATCACGGCCGTGCCCGCATGCAGCCGGACGGTGCCCGCCAGCGCGCGCAACGCGCCCCATTCGCCGGACAGCGCGCGCGCCAGCGCATCGACCGCGCCGGGTGCCACGGCGCGATGCGGCAGCGCGAGGTGCAGCACATCGTCGCCTTCCACATCGGCCGTCCCGCCTTCGCCTTGCGCGAGCCGTGCGTGCAGCACCTGGGCGGCCGCATCCCAATGGACCGACCGCACGACCATCGGCTCGAACGCGACCACGTGCAGCGACCCGGCCGCGCCGGCCGCCGCACCGTTCGCCGCCTGTCTCGGCCGCACGAAGTCGGGCAGCGCGTCACGCAGGTGCGCGACGAGCGCCGCGATGCCCGGCTGGCGGATCGGCGCGACGAGATCGTCCCAGGAGGTCGGCGACAGCGGCAGCACGCCTGTCTGCCGTATGCCGGCCGCGATGTCGACCGCACCGTTCGCGCGCCGCTTCGCGGTCTTCGTGACGACCTGCCCGGCGGCGATCTGCCGCAACGGAAAACCCGCGACGCGACGGCCGGCCAGATCCGGCGCACGGCCGCCGGCCGCGACGTCGGCGGCACGCGGCCAGTTGCGCGTCAGCACCATCACGGTCTGCGTATCGGGATCGGAGAACAGCACGCTCGCCCCCTCTTCCGCGTCGTCGGCCCACAGCTCGACGCCGAGCGACACCAGCCGCAGATGATCGAGTTCCACCTCGCCCTTCACGCCGATGCCGAGCATCTGGCGGGCCGGCACGGCGGCCCCCTCGCGCTGCGTCGCGGCGGACAGCGCCGCGCGCAGGCGCGCCCACAGTTCGGCCAGCACGCGTACGAGCCGCAGCGGCTCGAAGCGGCTGCTGCGCGCATGCTGCGCGTGCACGAGCTGCCAGGCTTCGTCGAGCGCGTCGTCGACCCACTGCCAGCCGCGCTCGCGCAGGCGGCCGCGCAGCGACTCCACGCGCGCGGCCAGCGCGATCGGCGGCTGGCTCGAACCGTCCAGCCAGAGCGCGTGTACCAGCCTGTCGAGGTCGGCGATCAGCGCGTGCGCCGCGTCGTCGCGCAACGGCGACCGGTCGTCGCCACACTCGTCTGCTTCGCCGGCCGGCGGGCGCACCTCGACGATCGTCTCCGATACCCCGTCGGCCGATGCCCCGGCCTGTCGGAATGCCCAGACGGCCAGCACGACGTGCGCGCAGCCGCTGCCTTGCCGACAGTCACACCGCGCATGCGCGAGCGAACGTCGCGAGAAGAACCGCACGGTGCACATCGGCAGGCGTGCAACCGGCGACGACTGTGCGCCGGACCACGGCTGCACGGTCACGGCGGGCCGCGCGGCCGCCATGCGCGCGGCCTGTTCGAGCACCGACGGCGCAAAACTCGCCGCCAGCGCGGCATCGTCGAAATCGGCGGGGCTCCATGCACGATCCGCGGACGACGTGCCGTTCGTGTCGTCGCCCGGCGGCGCATCGTCCGAACCGGTGCCGGTTGCGCCGCTCGCGGCATCGTCCGGATTGCGGATCGATTCATCGCGCGTATCGGCCTGCCCCGTCTTGTCGTCTCCGCCTGCTCGCACCTCGCCCGGGGCAGCCGCTTCGTTCCCCTGCGTGCTCGCCTGATAGGCGAACACCAGCATCACGCGATGCCGGCACATGCCGCTCGCGGTGCAGTTGCACGCCGCGTCGCGCAAGGTCCGGCCCGGCGGCAGGCTGGTACGCACGCCGTCGGCGAACGACGCATGCACCGTACCGTCGCCGTCGACGGCCAGCGCCGGCACCGCGCCGGCGGCGACATCCTTCTGCGCGCGCTTGACGAACCCGGCGTTGGCGAGCGCCGTCAGCGCTTCGGGCGTCAGTTCGAGGAGGTCGTCGCGGATCGGCGCGCTCATCCCCGCACCTTCTCGGCGAGCCACGCGGCCAGTTGGCCGGGCGTCATCGCGCCGATTTGCGCGCCGGCGTTCACGAGCCGCGCGGCCATCTCGCGGTCGTAGGCGGGCTCGGCAGCCGAATCGAGCGCGGCCAGCCCGAGCACGCGCGCGCCGCTCTCGGCCAGCGCCTTCACGCGGCGCACGAGTTCATAGCCACTGCCGCCTTCATAGAAATCGCTGACCAGCACGACGATCGTGCGGGCGGGATTCGCGACGCACGATTGCGCATACGCGACGGCCTTCGCGATGTCCGTGCCGCCGCCGAGCTGGACCTTCATCAACAGCTCGACCGGGTCGGACACGTCGGCGGTCAGGTCGACCACCGACGTGTCGAAGGCCACGAGCCGCGTGCGCATGCCGGGCAATTGCCACAGGCACGCGGCCATCACCGCGCTGTGAATCACCGAGTTGACCATCGACCCGCTCTGGTCGACGAGCAGCACAATGTCCCACGGCTCGGCGTGGCGACGCGTGCGACTGTTGAAGACCGGCGTGTCGAGATACAGCTTGCGCCGCTCGGGATGCCAGTGACGCAGGTTCGCGGCCAGCGTGCGCGTGTAGTCGAAATTGCGCGCGATCTTCATCCGCGAGCGCCGGCGCCGGTCGCGCGTGCCGCTGAAGGCCTGCCGCACGTCGGTCGCCAGCCGCTCCATGATTCGCCGGACCACCTCGGCAACCAGCCGCCGCGCGGCTGCCAGCACCTCGGGATTCATCAGGTGCTTCGTGTGCAGCACGGCGCGCAGCAACGATTCGGACGGCTCGATCCGCTCCAGCACCTCGAGGTTCGTGACGACTTCGTCGATGCCGAAACGCTCGACCGCGTCGCGCTCGAGCCGGTCGATCACCTCCTTCGGAAACAGCGTGTGGATCGTGTTGATCCAGTCCGGCGTGCTCAGCGCGGACGGCCCGAGGCCGGCCCCGCGCTCGCCGCGCTGCGCGCGGTCGTCGTCGCGACCGTACAGCCAGTCGAGTGCCGCATCGGCGGCTCGCGCGTCCGCACCCGGCGTGCCGCATGCGGCTTCGGCCGGTTCGCCGAGCAGCAGGCGCCAGCGTTCGAGCGGACCGGGAATGTTCAGCGGCATGGCAGGACTCGCGGAAAACGCGCCGCACCGTGCCGTGACGGCGCGACATCGTGGTGAGGGAAGCAGAAGCCGGACGCGCGGCGGCCTGTCGGTCGGCACTTCATGACGCCTCCGGATCGGGCGTGAGCCCCCAGCGGCGCAGACGGCCGAGCACCTGCGCCTCGATGCGCGCGGCGTGCGCGGCCTCCTCGGGCGACGCATCGTCCGCGTGCCGCTCCGTCAGCACGCGGCGTGACAGGTGCGTCGCGTCGTGCAGCGCGAGCACCTGGTCCGCGAGCTGCCCGCGCTCCCGCGGCGGCAACCACGCGAATGCGCTGCGCAAGCCCGGCAACGCGAGCACGAAATCGGCGTCGTCGAGCGCGCGCACGGTCGCATCCATGCCCGCGACGAAAGCCGGTGCGCTCGCCAGCGTCTCGCGCGCCAGCGCAAGCAAACCGCCGAGCGCATCGCCGAGCGCGGCGGCCGGCATCGCCCGCAGCAGCGCCATCGCGTCGTCGATGCCGGCGACGGGTTGATCGTCGTCGACGCCGGCCTGCCCCGCCAGGCCGAGTAGCGCCCCGAGCGCCGCGCCGCGACTCGCGGGCGCCGCCGCCGTATCGGCCGCCTTGCGCCGCCAGACGGCCAGCGCGCGCAACGGCTCGAGCGCGAGCGGCGTGTGGGTGACACCGTCGGCACCGGCCAGTACGTCGGCCACGATCCGGCGCAGCGCGACGTGCCCCTGCACGTGCGCGTCGAGATCGGCCGGCGGCAGCGCGGCGGCCGGCTCCAGCAACCAGAGCGCGCGATCGAACCCGGCCTCGACGACGATCCGCAGCACCGGTGCATCGTTCATGCCGAGCAGATGGCCGTGACGCAGCAGCGTATGCAGGTTGCCGAGCGCCGGGGCGAGCGACTCGAAGCGCTGCTCGCGCGAGACCGCATCGTGCAGCGTGTCCAGCAGCGCGGTGCTCAGCGCTGCCAGCCCGGCCCACGCGGCGCGGTTCAGGCCATCCGCGAGCGGCGCGATGCGGCCGCCCGCCTCACGCAATTCATCCTCGAGCCGCGCGCGTGCCGCGTCGGACAGCGTCGCGCCCCACGCGCCGGCTTCGATCAGCGCCGCCTGCTGCTCGAGCGGCTCGCCGAGCTGCCAGACTTCGTCGCGTTCGCCCGACATCGCAAGCCGTGCGCCCTGGCGGCGCACGATGCCCGGTACGCGCAGCAGCGCCAGCCGATGCAGCACCCGGCTGCGCGCGCGCCCCTGGTCGGTCAGCAGGTCGAGCGTCAGCGTGCCGTGCAGCACGATGCCGAGCGCGGCCAGCTCGTCGCGCACCGCGGCGACGAGCGGCGGTTGCGGCGTGCCGGGCGCGAGCTCGCCGGCGGCGTCGCCCGCCAGCGCATCCATCGCCTCGACCAGCACCGGATCGGTGCCGGCCCGCAGCGGCCCGCGATAGGTCCACGGCAGCGGCGCGTCGAGCGCCTCCTTCACCAGCGCGCCGGCCAGCGCGTCGAGCCAGTCGCAACGCAACGGCCGCGCGTGGCCGCGCAGGCGTGCCAGCCCTTCGGCCCGCACGTGCACGGCAATCAGGTCGGCCGTCGATACCGGCAGCTTGCGTGCGCGCAGCCGCTGCATCACGTTCTCGAGCACGCGCCGCGCCGCCGCTTCCGCGCCGTCAGCCCAGACCCACTGGTAATAGGCCGGCGAAGGCATCCCCGATGCGTAGCCCGCGAACGCGTCGAGACGCTTGAACGTGTAAGGCACGAGATAGGAACCGTAGCGGACGCTGCGCGCGGCCGCGTCGGCGGTCGTCGAATCCGTCTCGCACGCGCCGGCGTCATCGTCCCGTTCGTCGGGCACGGCACCGGCATCGCCGTCGATCGCACCGGGTTCGGGCGTATCGGGCAACGCAACCGGCTGCGTGCGCCAGAGTGTCGCCAGCGCCGGCGCGTGATAGCCGCCGCAGACGACCAGCACGTCGTCCGCCTGCCCGTCGGCTTCGGCGACGGCCCACGCGATCCAGCGCGCCATCATCCGTTCGCGTGCCTGGTTGCCGAGCGAGCCCGGATCGTCGGCGCGCAGATGCGAGAAGTAGGTCGACAGGCGCGCCGCGAGTTCGTCCAGCGCGTCCGGCGTATCGCCGACGTCCTCGAACAGGTGATCCCACAGCGCATCGCGGCCTTGCACCGCGAGCGTGTCCGCCAGCGCGCGCTCGTATGCGTCGGCGCGGGCCTCGTGTTCGGCGTCCGCGACATCGGCATAGCGGTTCTCCAGCCGCGAGAACGCCGCGTGCCACGCGGGCAGGTCGATGAACCGAACCGTCGCGCCGACTTCGCGCCCCGCCTGCAATGCCTGCCATTCCGGCGAATGCTCGGCGAACGGGGTCCACGAGCCGTAATGCGCGGTATCGCCGGACAGATAGCTGTAGATCGCGATCGGCAGGCGGTGCGGACGATACAGTTCGTCGAGCCGGCCGTTGAAATCGGCCGGCCCTTCGATCAGCACGTAGCGCGGCCGCCGGGCGCGGATGCGCTCGGCCACCAGCCGCGCGCACGCGGGGCTGTGATGGCGGATGCCGACGATGTGCGGCTGGCCGGGCGTCACGGTCTGCATGCGGCGCCTGTCAGTCGAAGACGATGCGTGCGGGGGCGCCGGACGCGATGGCGCCCGACCGGCCCTTTACGCTCATTACGCCTTTTTCGCCGTGCGCATCGGGCGCACGACGTCCCGGCCCGTGCATGCCGCCGCGATCGGTCGTACTCATGTCGCGCGTCACGGCAGACGGTGGCGTGCCGCGTAGTACGCGCGCCAGTGCGCCCCTTCGCGCCGGGCGGCCTTCTGTTCGAAATAGCGGCGCAGCTTCGCGCGGTCGTCGGCGTTGTCCTTGACCACGGTGCCGGCGATGCAGTCGACGAGATCCTGCGGCGACCCTTCGCGCTGCTCGAGAAACCATGCGCGCACGCCGACCGCATGCGCGACGTTCACCGCTTCGGCCGTCGACATCACCGCCGTCAGCCGGTCCATCGCGCCGTCGCTGCCCGCCGCATCGCCGGCGCCGCCGCGCAAATCGCGAAACGTGGTGACCAGCAGCTCCAGCACCGGCTGCGGCACGGCCGCCGGAATGCCGCTGCCGGCCAGCAGGCGCGCGCTGGCTTCGCGCACGAGCGCGAGTTCGCTGTCGAAGTCGAGAATCGGAAACACGGTTTCGAAATCGAAGCGCCGCTTGAGCGCCGCGCTCATCTCGTTCACGCCACGGTCGCGCGTGTTCGCGGTCGCGATGATGTTGAAGCCCTCGCGCGCGTACAGCATCCCGTGTTCGCCGTGCAGTTCGGGCACGGCCATCACGCGATCCGACAGCATGCCGAGCAGGCAGTCCTGCACTTCCAGCGGCGCACGCGTGATTTCCTCGAAGCGCACGATCCGGCCGTCGTGCATGCCCTGGTACAGCGGCGCGGGCACGAGCGCGCGCGGGCTCGGCCCTTCGTTGATCAGCAACGCGTAGTTCCAGCCGTACTTGATCTGGTCTTCGGTGATCGATGCGCCACCCTGGATCGTCAGCGTCGACGTGCCGCTGATCGCGGCCGCCAGCAGCTCGGACAGCATCGATTTCGCGGTGCCCGGCTCGCCGACCAGCATCAGCCCGCGCCCGGTGGCGAGCGTGACGAGCATGCGCTCGATGCTCGCGATCGGCGCGACCACCTTCGGCGCGATGCCGAGCGAGCGATCGCCGGCAATGAATGCGCGGGCGGCCGTCAGACTCAGTTGCCAGCCCGGCGGGCGTGGTTGGGCGCCATCCTGCGCCTTCAGCTGCGCGAGCTGATCGGCATACAGGACTTCAGCGGGCGGGCGCTGCAATGCATGCGGTTGAGACGGAGCCATGTCTGCTTCTTCTTGTCTTGTATTCGCGGTCGGGCTCGAAGGCCCTCGGAGCGCGAATTATATCGCTGCACGCAAGATCGCGATCCGTCGATGACGGTATTTGTCATCTCATGGGCCGATCGCCGGAGCGGGCGCCGGCTTGCGATGCGTCGAGCCCGGGAGAGACCGCCTCGGGCTCACGTGGCGCAACGCGGTGGCGTCGGCCAGGCTGGAATCCGGATGATGTTCGGGGGGCGCTGCCGGAGGGGAAAGCGGAATCAGGCAACCCGGGTTACCCGATTCGACAACGGGAAGTCATTGAACACACGAGCACCCGGCCGTCGTGAAGTGATTCAGGTCATGACGGACAGGGTGCTCGAGTCCGGTCGCGCCGCGAGGCGACTTGAACCGACGACGCGACGGACTCTACATCGACACAGCGGCCACCAACCGCACGCGTTCGGTCATCGCCGCGGTCGCCCGGTTAACCCTCGCCAACCACATCCCGCACGAATCCTCGCCGGCATCGCGCCGGCGGCATCCCGTGTCGCCAATCCGGATCAAACCGCGATACGTGCCAGGCGGCTGCGGATGATCTCCGTCGCCTCGCTCACGATGCGCTCGACGAGCTCCTTCACGGTCGGGATATCGCGGATCAGGCCGACGACCAGCCCGCACGACCACGCGCCCGCATCGAGCGCGCCCTCCTTCATGATGCGCGGATACACGCCGGCGACCTCTTCGGCGATATCGTCGAACCGGATGCCGGCGCCGAGCCTGCTTTCCTTTTCGAGAATGCGATCGACCGCGGCATTGCGCAGCACGCGCTCGGTATTGCGCAACGGGCGCATGACCAGGCGCGTGTCGAGTTCGGAGGCCGCGACCAGCGCCTGCTTCACGTTCTCGTGCACCGGCGCCTCGCGGGTGGCGACGAAGCGCGTTCCCATGTTGACGCCGTCCGCGCCGAGCGAAAGTGCCGCAACCAGCGACCGGCCGTCAGCCATGCCGCCGGAGGCCACGAACGGAATCCTGAGTTCCTCGGCGGCGCGTGGCAGCAGAATGAAGTTCGGAATGTCGTCCTCGCCCGGATGGCCGCCGCACTCGAATCCGTCGACGCTGACCGCATCGCAGCCGATGGACTCGGCCTTCAGCGCGTGGCGAATCGACGTGCACTTGTGGATCACCTTGATATCCGCTTCCTTGAGCGCGGCCAGGTAGGGCTGCGGGTTGTTGCCGGCCGTTTCGACCACTTTGACCCCGCCTTCGACGATGGCCCGGATATAGCCGGGATAGTCGGGGGACGTGACGGTCGGCAGGAACGTGAGGTTCACGCCGAACGGCTTGTCGGTCATTTCGCGGCAACGCCGGATTTCAGCGGCCAGATCGGCCGGCGATCGCTGGGTCAGGCCGGTGATGATGCCGAGTCCGCCGGCGTTGGAGACTGCTGCGGCCAGCTCCGCGTACCCGACATGGTGCATGCCGCCCTGGATGATCGGATAGTCGATGCCGAAGAGTTCGGTGATCCTGGTTTTCATGATGTTTGCGGTTCAGGTTGAGACGAAAGCGCCTTCGCATGCAGGGCACGCGTTGCGGCCCCGACGCATGTCACTGCGCGGCTGAATCGGCAGTGCGAAGCCGACGGAAATCCACGCTGCCGGGAAACGAATGCGCCTGGCGGTACCCGGGGGCGGCCACATTGGCCTTCTCGCGACCCGGACGGCACACGATGCCGCCTCCCCCTCGCTGCCGGCCGCATGGCGATTCTGTCGCTGCCCACCAACCGGCGCCAGGTTGACACGACCAGTTTCCTCGCGGGCCGAACTGCCGTACATTGGCGAAACTGACACATCGAATGCGATATCCGACACACCATGCCCCGCGCCGCCATTCTTGCGTATGACGATTGCTACGCTTCCAGCCTGGGCGGGTTCGCCGACATCCTGCAGATCGCGAACGCGCACTGGCGGCGGCAAAGGGGCGATGGCAATGCGCAGTTCGAATGGCGATTCGTTTCTCCGACGGGGAAGCCGGTCATGGCGAGCAACGGCTTGCAACTGAACACGGAGCCGATCCGGCCGCGCGAGAAGTTCGACCTGGTTTTCATTCCCAGCGCGCATTACGCAAGCGGCAAGGCCTTCGACCGGTTGCTGGCACGACAGTCGGCCGCATGCGACTGGCTGGTTTCGCAATGGAACGCGGGGGCCTACCTTGCGGCGAACTGCACCGGCACGTTCGTCCTGGCCAGAACCGGCCTCCTGGACGAACGGCCCGCGACGACCACATGGTGGCTGGCCGATCAGTTCCGCAGCCGGTTTCCCCGCGTCGACCTTCAGCTGGAACCCGTCGTCACCGAAGCCGACCGCCTGATCTGTGCCGGGGCATCGGCGTCCTACCTGCTGCAGACCATCCATGTCATCGAGCGCTTCTGCGGCGCGGCCATCGCCGCGCAGTGCGCGAAGACGATGCTGATCGACGTCAGCCAGACGAAGCAATTGCCGTATCTCCCGTTGCTGGCGGACAAGGAACACGCCGACTCGCTGGTTCACCGCGCGCAGTATTGGCTGCAGAAGCACATGACGAAGGACGTGAAGATGTCGGAGATGGCGCATGAGCTCGGCGTGAGCGAGCGCACGATCATCCGCCGATTCCGCGCGGCGCTGAATCAGCCGCCATTGCGGTATTTGCAGAACCTGCGCATCGAAGCCGCGCGCGGCTTGCTGGAGGCCGGCGATCTCAGCCTCGAGCGGATTACGGCCCAGGTGGGATACAGCGATACCAGCTCGTTCTGCCGACTGTTCAAGGACAAGGTCGGCCTCAGCCCCGGCGCATACCGCGATCGCTTTCGCCCCACGGGGGAATCGTAGACAACCCGACGTGAGCGCCCCGGCAAGATTCGCGACCCGTTCGGTTACGATTGGCCGATCGGGCCCACGATCGAAGCGGTCGAGCACGATGAAATGCAGCGGCGTCATGCGGCGCTGCTGCCCGGCGATCAGCAGAAAACCTGAACGGCGCGCCGCGCGCGCCGGTCGATCACCCCGACATTCGCGATGCACTATCACCCCGACGACATCTACCGGCTCTACCGGAGCGTGCCGACGCTGCTGCTGAACCGCCCGGCTCCGGCCGAACGGTTCCTGGCCGCGGCTGTCGAGACCGGCGCCGAACTCGGCCATGTGCTGCGCGACTACCCGCAGGTCCGCTACCAGCCGCTCGACTTCCACTACCTGTGCCAGCAAAGCCTGTCCGTGCTGGACGACACGCTGCTGGCCGACCTCACGGCCGACATGAACGCTGGATGGCGCGGCGCGCACTGGGCCGCGCTGTTGATCGCTTTATCGGGCGATGCGCGCCATCTGCCGCACCTCGACGAAGTCAGGCGCCACCGCGGCGTCGAGTGGGCGGCCGAGCTTGCGGAAGCCGCGTGCGGCCCCGACGCCGGGTCGTCGGCATTCCGTGGCTGCCGGGCGATCGTGCGCCTGCGCGATCAGCTTGCCGCGTTGCCGCGCGTCGCGGTCCGCTTGCGGCCCTGGCTCTCACCGGAAGCACTCGAAGCCAGGGCGGTCGCCGTTCGTGCCGCGTATCGCAGCGGTGGCATCGAAGCCGCGCTGCCGGTTGCCCGCCGCTAGGCTCCCCGCCGGCCATCGCCCGACGGACGATCACGCGATGGCCAACTGAATCACCCGACTTCCCGCCGAACCCTCGAACGCATCGCAAACCCGGCGACGGGTTTCCTGCCGAACCGCCCCCTCCCCGCCTTTGTCCCGCCGCGATTCCACGCGATTTCGCAGAGGACCTTTCCTGTGCAGCGCCTTAATCGATCGCCGCGCGATCTCCAATAATGGCCGCTCGACCCGCCGGCCACCGCGCCGGTAAAACGATAAAAAACTTCTTTGCATTCCTACAAGATGAATAAACACGCCAGCACGCGACTCGCGGGGACCGCCATTGCCACTTGCCTGACCGCCTTCGCGTCGGACGGCGCACACGCGCAGAGCAGCGTGACGCTGTACGGCCTGATCGACACGTCGATCACCTACGCGACCAACCAGCGCACGCACGGCGCCGGCTCGCCGGGCAGCGGCACCGTCGCGATGACGAGCGGCGCCCTGAACGCATCGCGCTGGGGTTTGCGCGGCCGCGAGGATCTCGGCGGCGGAATGGCCGCGATCTTCGGGCTCGAGAACGGTTTCTCGGGCACCACCGGCGCGCTGTCGCAGAAAGGCGTCGACATGTTCGGCCGCCAGGCATGGGTCGGCGTCAGCTCGAAGACGGCCGGCGAGCTCACGTTCGGCCGCCAGTACGACCTGATCCTCGATTTCGTGACGCCGCTCGGCGCGTCCGGCCCCGGCTGGGGCGGCAACCTCGCGGTTCATCCGTACGACAACGACGATTCGAACCGCAACCTCCGCATCAACCAGGCGGTGAAGTACACGAGCCCGACGTATCGCGGGCTGAGGTTCGGCGCGATGTACGGCTTCTCGAACACGGCCGGCCAGTTCGCCAACAACGCGGCGTGGAGCGCGGGCGTGTCGTACGCGAACGGGCCGCTGAAGCTCGGCGCCGGCTACCTGAAGATCAGCCGCGACCGCAATGCGCCGAACCCGAACGGTGCGCTCAGCACGGTCGACGGCTCGGCGACGATCACGGGCGGCAACCAGCAGATCTGGGCCGCGGCCGGCCGTTATGCGTTCGGGCCGCATTCGGTCGGCGCCGCGTGGTCGCACTCGACCACCGACGGCGTGACGGGCGTGCTCCAGGGCAGCGGCATCGCGCCGTTGAAGGGGGAATCGCTGGTGTTCGACAACTTCTCGATCGACGGGCGCTTCGCCGTCACGCGTGCGTTGAGCCTCTCGGCCGCGTACACGTACACGATGGGCCGCTTCGACACGCGCACCGGCCAGACGCGGCCGAAATGGAACCAGGTCGTCGCGCAAGCCGACTATGCGCTGTCGAAGCGCACGGACGCGTATCTCGAGGGGGTCTACCAGAGCGTGAGCGGCGGCAACGGCAACCCCGCGTTCAACGCGACCGTCTGGACGCTGACGCCGTCGGCGAACAGCAACCAGGTCGTCGTCGCACTGGGGCTGCGGCACAAGTTCTGAAGACGAAGCACGGCGTCGCTACGCCATCCGCGCAAGGCATGCGTTTCGGCACCGCTCGAGCGTCATGCCCCGAGCCGCAAAGGCCGTGCCCGTGCGCGGCCTTTGCACAAATGGCAGCGCGCCGCGTGACGGCACGAATGCCGCCCGGTCTGTCGCGTCGACGCAAATAAATGCGGAGAAACTGGTCACGCTGTGACATTTTTCCTAATCTATTTGCAGCGACGCCGAAATTTGGCGTTCCGGCCGCAACACTCTTTCATATGGCGCACCACCGGCTTACGAACACGATTCACGTCGTAGATGCCGGATCTTTCGCGCCGTTCGGCCGGATACGGGCGTGCCGATCGCACGCCCCACGCGTTCAATGCAGTCAACCGCTGGAGACGAACGATGAGCAAAACGAACCGATTTGCGGTCCTGACAACCGTCGTACTGCTGGCCGGTTGCCACCATGCGGCCAAGACACCCGAGAATGCCGGCATGGAGCCCGCGCCCTCGAGCGAAGCCGTCGCAACGGTGACGGCCGACGAGCTCAACAATCCGAACAGCCCGCTCGCGAAGCGCAGCATCTACTTCGATTTCGACCAGTACTCCGTCAAGCCCGAATACCAGTCGCTGCTGCAGGCACACGCCGACTACCTGCGCAGCCATCCGGCGCGGCACGTGCTGATCCAGGGCAACACCGACGAACGCGGCACGTCCGAATACAACCTCGCGCTCGGCCAACGCCGTTCGCAGGCCGTGCTGAGCGCGCTCGAAACGCTCGGTGTGCAAGCCACGCAACTCGAGGCGGTCAGCCTCGGCAAGGAAAAGCCGGTCGCGCTCGGCCACGACGAGGATTCGTGGGCACAGAACCGCCGCGCGGATCTCGTCTACCGTTGATCCCGGGCCGCCGTGACGGCGGCATTCGCTTCAGGAACGGCATGGCAGCCCGCTGGTCGCGCAAGCGGCCGCGCGGTGCCGCCCCTGCCCGCCGCATGCACGCGATCGACGCGAAGGCGACCGATCGCGCAACGCTGCGTGCTCAACGCCGGCGATCGAGCCGGCGATGCAGCCAGTGCGACATCACGGCCGACGTCACGATCGCATCGAGCGTGGCGATCGCGTCGATGTCGCTGAACTGGTCGATTTTCATCAGGTAACCCTCGAGTTCGACGAAACCGATCATCGCGCCGGCGCCGACGACCATCCCCAGCAGCACGAACCAGCGCCGCCGGAGTCGCGTGCCGATTGCGCCCATGATGCCGCCGGTCACGGCCGCCGGCAGGAAATAGCCGAACAGGAACGACGCAAAGAAGATCAGCGGAACCATGCCGGCGCTGACTTTCAGTTCCTCCCACGACGGGCCGTCGATCAACGACCACCCGACCAGCATCACGGCCGGCCAGACGAGCGATGCGACCAGCGGGCCGCCGACGGCAAACGACACGCAGCCGAGCACGGCGGGACGGAACGGACGCGACGATGGACGTTCAGCGGCGGCACTCATGTTTTTCGTGGTCGGAACCGGAATGGCGGCGTGCCGCAGTGTATCAACACGCCGTGCGACGACACCGATCCGCCCCCCTCGCATTCGACGATCCGCAAAAGGCATGGAATAAACGGCCCGCCCGAAACGTTTCTTCAGCGCGCAGACGCACGGTTCATGCGATCCGGCCTTTCCCGCGGCCTGCGCGTTGCAAGGAGGTGGAAATGAGATCCGCAACGTTGGCCGCGGCGCTGATCGCGGCGCTGGTGCTCGTGCTGTCGGCAGGCTGTACGTCGGGTGGCGGCGCGCCGCAAGGGCCGGGCATGAGCCGGTACGGCGGCAGTGGCGCGGGAGGTACGGGCGGTGGCGGAGGAGGCAGCGGCTACTGAAGAACCGCTGCGAGCAGTCGGGCGACGCGTCGCGCACGAGCACCGGAAACCGGCTGAATCGCGCGCGACGCCCCGCCCGGCGGCACGACTCAACGCATGGCCTTCACGTCGGCCGGCGTGACGCTCGCCGGCTGGCCGCCCCACGTCGCACGCAGGTAGTTCGCGAGCTGCGCGAGTTCGTCGTCGCTCAGCGTGTGCGCGAAACCGGGCATCGGCTGCAGGTTCTCGAACCCGGCGAACTTCTGCTCGCCGATGCCGTCGAGCATCGCGACCAGCAGGTTGCGCGGGTCGCCCTGGCGCACCGTCGAATTGCCGTTCATCGGCACCGCCACGTGCGGCTTGCCTTCGCCGTTGAAGCCGTGACACCCCGCGCAGACCGCGAGATACACCGAGCGGCCGGCCGCGAGCTGCGCGGCGTCGGCCGACACCGGCTTCACCGGTTGCGGCGCGGGCGGCGTATCGCCCAGCAGGTACACGGACAGCGCACGCAGGTCGTCCTTCGTCATGTACTGCGTGCTCAGGTGCACGACCGGGTACATCTCGCCGAATGCCGAGCCTTGCGGCGCGATGCCGACGCCGAAGAACGTCTGCAGGTCGGCGCCCGTCCAGCCGCGCGCGGCAAGGCCGGCCGGCGTGATGTCGGGCGCGGCCACGCGGCCGAGCGCCGCGCCCGCGAACGGCTTCGCGCTGTCGAGCTGGCCCGTGAACGCGCGCGGCGTGTGGCATTCCGCGCAGTGGCCGAGCGCACCCGCCAGATAGCGGCCGCGCTGCCAGTCGGCGGACTGGCCGGTCGAGGCATCGGGCAGGCTGTCCTTCAGGAACACCATGTCCCAGAAAACCATCCCGAAACGCAGGTTGTACGGGAACTTCAGCTCGTGCTCGCGGTTTTCCTGCGCGACCGGCCTGACGGTCTTCAGGTACGCGTACATCGCGTCGGAATCGGCACGCGTGAGCTGCCGGTACGACGTGTACGGCATCGACGGATACAGGCGCTTGCCCGGCGCCTTGCCGTCATGCAGCGCGGCGTAGAAATCGTCGGCGCTCCAGTTGCCGATCCCGTGATCCTTGTCCGGCGTGATGTTCGAGCCGTAGAACGTGCCGAACGGCGATTCGAGGGGCGCGCCGCCGGCGAACGGCGCGCCGTCCTTCGCGGTGTGGCACGCCGCGCAGTCGGCGGCCTTGACGAGATAGCGGCCGCGCGCGACCGGGTCGGCACCGGGCGCGCCGGAAGCGGCGTTCGAGGCCGGTGCGTCGTGGCCGCCGCATGCGGCGAGCAGCAGCGCGCAAGCCGCCGCGAGCACGGGGAGGCCCGCGGCCCGCGCGACACGATGAGCGAATGTGCGTTTCATGCGGCGTCCTTCACGAGTCCCGGCGTCGTCAGCACCACGTCCTTGACGGCTTCGTAGTAGCGGACATAGCCCGTGCAGCGGCAGAGGTGCGCATCGAGCGCCTCGGTGATCGTGCGCTCGACGTCGGCCTTCGCAACCGGCTCGCGCTTCAGGCGTTCGATCAGCACCGTCGCCGCGTTGACGAAACCCGGCGTGCAATAGCCGCACTGGAAGCTGAAGTGCTCGAGGAACTTCTGCTGGATCGGCGACAGCTCGACCACTTCGCCGGCTTCGTTGCGCTTCGCGTGGCCTTCGATCGTGCGGATCGTGCGGCCGTGGAAGAAATGCGCGCCGGTGATGCAGGTGCGCATTTCCTCGCTCGTGCCGTCCGGCTTGTCGACGATCACGACGCACGCGTGGCAGATGCCCTGCCCGCAGCCGAGCCGCGACCCGGTGAGGCCCGCGTATTCGTGCAGGAACTCGATCATCATCAGCCCTTCCGGCACCTGCATCGGGCCGACGGACTTGCCGTTGATGTTGATCGACAACGGTTTCGACTGGAACCGGACGAGCGGACGCTCGACGGCGGCCGGTGCCGGTGCCGATGCCGGCACAGCCGGGGCCGAGGCCGGTGCAGAGTCCGGGACGGCCGAAGCCTGGGCCGGTGCGGAAGCGCCGGTCGCAGCGGCGCTGGCGCTCGCGGCCGAAGCCGCGGTTTGGGCGGTCGTCATGCGAGCACCTCCTGAATCTTTTGCGGGGTCACCGGCAGGTCGGTGAAACGATGGCCGATCGCGTGCGCGATGCCGTTCACGATCGCGCCGACGACGGGGATCATCACCACTTCGGCAACGCCCTTCGGCGGATCGGTCTCGGACAGCGGCGGCAGCACGTCGCCCGTCTGCGTCCAGACGGCGACGTCGGACGCGCGCGGCAGCTGGTAACGGTTGAAGTTCCACGTGCCGTTGCCGGGGCCGTCTTCATACAGCGGCAGGTATTCGTGCAACGCGTGGCCGATACCCATCGCGAGACCGCCCTGCAACTGGCCCGACACGAGCTGCGGCGAAATCTGGTTGCCGCATTCCATGATCGAGTGATGCGTGAGCAGCTCGACCTTGCCGGTCGCTTCGTGCACGGCCAGCTCGACCAGCGTGCCGACCGCCGTGTAGTACGTGACGGCCGCGTTGTTGCGGCTCGTCGGCGGGATGAACACGCGCTTGCGGTCCAGCACGCGGTAGCCGTTCGCGGTCGGCGCCAGCGTGCCGCGCATCGCGGTCGCGCCGGCAGGCGCGGCGGTGCCGGGCACCGGGCCGTTGTCGCCCGTCTTCGGTGCGCCGACGCGCAGCGACAGCCCGTCGATCGGCAAACGATCGACCACGCCGCCCACTTCGAACTCGGCGTCGGTCCACTGCCAGCGGTTGAACACGTGCACGACGGCGCCGGTCGGCAGGCCGAGCGCATGCGCCTGCTTCGCGAGCTGTTCGAACGACAGCGGCTCGAGGCCGTCGGCGGTCAGCTTGCCGTCGACCCAGCGCGCGTCCTCGATGCGGATCGTGTACGGCGCGGCCTGGCCGCCGCCGAGGCCGCGCGTCCAGATCGACATCGCCGCCGGCCACAGGCCGTAGCGGAACACCGCGCGCGCGGCTTCGCGCGTGCTGTGCGTGAAGTAGTACGCGGAGTTCGTCGCGCTCGACGGCGACGCATAGCTCGGCGACCAGCGCGGATTCGCGCTCAGGCGATCCTGGTCGGCCTGCGACATGATGTACGGATCGCCGCTGGTCTCGACCGGCAGGTCCGGCCATTCGGTCACGGCGACCTGCACGTCCGTCGCCGGACGGCCGAGCCACTTCACGACGGCCACAGCCTGCGACGTCGACATCCCGGTGCCGATCTCGGCAGCCGTGTGGCGCAGCGACACCTTGCCGTTCTCGTCGAATTCGACCTTCGCGAACGACGCTTCCGCGCCCGTGCCGAAGTCCTTCTGCACGCACGCGAAGCCGACGCCGTAGCGCTTGCCCGGGTTCGCCGCCTCGTATTCGGCCTTGCGCGCGGCGCGGCGCGTCCACAGCGGATGCTGCTTCGAGCGCTCGAGCACCTCGTCGACGCGCAGCGCGCCGGCGGGAATCGCCCCTTGCGTGTTCTTCATCCCCGAACGCAGCGCGTTGCGCAGGCGGAAATCGATCGGGTCGATGTTCAGCTGCGCGGCGATCTCGTCGACCGCCATCTCGGTCGCCGCCATGCTCTGCAGCGTGCCGTAGCCGCGCGCGGAGCCGGCATCGATCGCGCGCGATGCAATCGCCACGGCCGCGAGGTCGCTCTTCGGGAAGTAGTAGATCGATTGCGCGGCCGTCGCGCCGACCATCGCGACCGACGGCGAGAAGTTCGAGCGCCCGCCGCCGTTCGCCTCGAAGTCGCCCTTGAACGACTGCAACAGGCCGGTGTTGCGGTCCACCGCGATCCGGTAATGCATCTTGAACGCGTGACGCTTCAGCGACGTCTGGAACTGTTCGTAGCGATCGTTCGCGAAACGCACCGGGCGGCCGTCCGCGTACAGCGCGCAGACGAGGCCGTAGAACGGCACGTTGAAGTGATCCTTCGAGCCGTAGCCGACCGTGTAGCACGGATGCACGAACAGCTTCTTCACCGGGAAGCGGCACTTCGCGACCATCGCGGCCGCGTTCTCCGCCACTTCGAGCGGCGACTGGGTCGGCACGACGAGGTGCAGCGACTGCGTCGCGGCGTCGTACCAGCAGTTCGCGTTGTCCGGTTCGAGCGCGGAGGTGTCGACCGACTGCGTGTTGTACTCGCGGTCGAACACGAGCCAGTCGGCCGACGGATGGTCGAGCTCGTCGGCAATCCGCCCGGCCAGGAACATGCCCTGCTCGTCGAGCTTGCCGTGCTCCTTGCCGTCCGGCCACACCGGCAGGTGCTTGCGCATCATGCTCGGAAAGATCGGCGCGTCCTTCAGGCTCGAATAGACATCGTCGTCGTAGGCCGTCTTGCCGCCCACGCGCACGTAGCGGAAGGTGCCCCACGGATCGCGCTCGAGCGGGCCCGTGACCGCGCCGTAGCGGATCACGTCGTCGCGGAACTTGAGCGCGTTCTTCGCGAAGCGGAAGCGCGCGAAGTCGTGGTAGATGAGGATCGCGACCGCATGGCCGAGATACGCGGGCGTCTTGCCGGCGGGCAGCAGCATGTCGTCGCCGTAGAACGCCGGAAACGCGACGCCGTCGCGCACGAGATCGTCGGCCGTGACCACGCGGTCCGGTTTCAGTTCGTCGCCCAGCAGCGAAAGGTCGAAGCCTTCGTACGTGCGGTCGGCCTGCGTGACGCGCAGGATCAGCGCATGAGACTGCTGCTGCGGCCAGTGCGGCATGTCGGCTGCGCGCACGTCACGGGCGAACACTTTCGAGCCCGTGACCTTCGCGATGCCGTCGATGCGGAATTGGGGGATGCCGGTGACGCTATCCCATTTGACGGGGGTGAGGAGTTTTTCTTCGAAGAGCGCCGCGAACGCGCGGCTGCCCAGGGGCGCGACATACACTGCGACGCCCGCCAGCACGCTGGCTTTCAGAAAACCCCGCCGTGACAGGCCGTGGTTTTTCATTGGGGGAACCTCCTGATGCGGCTCGGACGGCGATCGGATGTCGCGACGTTCGGAGCGGCGCGCATTCTGGCATTGTTTTTGATATATCGCCTATAGTATTTCCCGCATGAAATACTTATTGAATTTCTTATAACGGTGTTCAGCCGGGCTGCGACAGACGGTCGCGGGTGGCGATCCGGTCGCATCGACTGCCCGCTTGCGGCGGTTTCGTTCGTGTCGACCGCGCCCGGCGGATACGCGCCTGTCTCCTGTCGATCGCCGAGCCTCGTTCGGTTCGCGACGATGCTGCCCCGGCGCCGGCGAATGCGCAAGACTTTCGTGGGCGCGGTTGACGACTCGTGGCCGACGCGGCACGCGGGTCCGCCGGGCGATCCGGGTGACCCGCGCCGCCCGTATTTCATGGTAATGTCGTGCGCATCCGGCCGGGCCGGGCTTCCGCCACGTGCCGTGCGGGTGCCGCCAGCCATCGCGATATCAAGCGACATCGTGTCGAGGTCAAAAACCATGGCAGTCAGGGCATCTCTCCTGCACTCCGTTCTCGCCACTCCCCCCTCCGGCAACCACCGTGTGACGGCCGCGCTGCGCCCGTCGATGCTCGTTACCCTGTTCGAGGACGTCCGACCGATGGCGCTCTCCGGGCTCGCGAGCGGTTTCGTCGCGGCCGTCGCGCTGATCCGGCTGCAGCAGCTCTGGTGCCTCGCGTGGCTGATCGTCGACGTCGGCCTGCTCATCGCGCGGCTCTCGATCGTGCGTGCGTACACGGTTCAACGCGACGGCGGCGACGACCGCGCCGAATACTGGGCGATGCGCTATGCGCCCGTGTCGCTCGTCGCGTGCTTCGTGCTCGGTCTCGGCGTGATGGGCTGCGTGCAGGCCGTCGACGTCGAGCTCGGCACGCTGTCGGTGATGGTCGCGGGCGGCGTGTTCGGCGGGATCGCGTCGCGCAATTCGGCGCTGCCCCGGCTCGCGATGTCGCAGGTCACGGTCGGCGTGCTGCCGATCGGCATCGGCGCGTTGCTGGCCCACCGGCCGGGGGCGTGGCTGCTGCTGCCGCCGCTCGTGATCTACCTCGCCGCGATGCGCACGGTCGTCCAGCGTCACTATCGCGTGCTCGTCGCGCTGATTGCCGCGCGCCAGCGCAACGCCGAACTCGTTGCGCGCTTCGACGCCGCGCTCACCTACATGCCGCACGGCCTGTGCATGATCGACGGCGAGCGCCGCGTGATCGTCGCGAACCGGCGCACCGCGCAACTGTTCGGCTCGCCGCGCCAGATCATGCTCGAAACGCCGCTGCCCGCCGTCGTCGCGGCGCTCGGCGCGAACGACGCGATCGATCCCGGCGGCGCCCGTCTCGCCGCGCAGTGCGAGATCTGGCTGGCCTGCGACGAACCCGCGCCGCTCGACCTGGTGCTCGCCGATGGCCGCCAGCTCGAACTGACGCGCCATCTCGTGCCGGACGGCAACGCGGTGATCATCGTCGAGGACGTCACCGCGCGCCGCCAGACCGAACAGCACATCCGGCATCTCGCGCGGCACGATGCGCTGACGGGTCTGCCGAACCGCCACGAACTGCATGCGGAACTCAAGCGGATGCTCGCGAGCCGGCCACACTCGCCGGAGTCCGGGCTCGCCGTCATGTATCTCGACCTCGACGGCTTCAAGGCGATCAACGACCGGTTCGGCCACCAGGCCGGCGACGACGTGCTGACGCAGGTCGCCGAGCGGCTCGGCAAGACGCTGCCGCCCGGCGAGCTGGCCGCGCGCATCGGCGGCGACGAATTCGTCGTCGCGATCGACGACGTGACGATGCACGCGTGCTCGCTCCTCGCGGCGCGCATCATCCGGCAGATCTCGGCGCCGTACACGCTGTCGATCGGCGAGACCGTGATCCTGGGGATCAGCATCGGCATCGCACTCGACGACGGGCACGGCTCCCCCGACGAACTGATCCGGCAGGCCGACAGCGCGCTGTACGACGCGAAATCGGCCGGCAAGGGCATCTACCGCTTCTATTCGAGCGGCAGCAGCCGGGTCACCCCGGCCACCGCGAGCTGACCCGGCCGCGCAGCCCTCTTTCTCCCGCGTCGACGCCTCCCGGCGATTCAATTCCGAAACGCTTTACGTGACCGCACGTGGTGTCGCGCGCTCGCGTGTCACGTGACGTGTTCCGTAACATCGGCGCCCGCCTCCCGTCACGTTGGCTGCAGAAGCCTGCACGATCGATGCAGCGCAGGGCTTTTCGAACCTGGCACTCTTATTGCTCCCTGTCAGGGAAACAGGTGGTCAGGGAGACCCAACATGAATACCGTCGAAGTCCTCAGCCGCAGCGAAACCATCGACGAACTGGATGTGATCGACGGCGCATCGCTGATCCGCCGGCTCGTTTCCGAAAGCCGCATGCCGGCCGCGCGCGAAGCCCGATGCGTCGACAATCCGCCGCTGACGCTGTACGGCGCGTTTCGCCAGGGCATCGCCGATCACGCCGCGCGCCGCGCGAATCCGTATCGCGCCGGCAGCCGTTTCTGGGCACTGTGGGAAGAAGGACGTCTCGAAGCTGAAACATCGGGCCGGTAAGCCGGCCTTGCACGCCGGCCCCGTCGCGGCAAGGGCCGGCGCGAAACACCAGGCCCGAATGCGGCCGGCCGGCATGCCGGCATGCGTTCACCGCTGCAACATCGCACCGGGTTCCGCGTATCGGCTTTGCAACTCCCCCGCATGCCTCCATGCGCTTGCCGGCTGATGGCGTTCGGCGCTGCTCGCGCCGGGCGCGGCGCGCGGCGGTCGTTTCCCGATAAGATGGCAGATTCCGTTCATCGAACGATGCCGCCATGACCGCCTCCTCCTCACACCGCAATCCCATCCACTGCGAAATCGATCTCGACGCACAAGGCAAGCACGCGGGCTACCTGCGGCTGCCGCATTCCGTACACCGCTCGGCGTACGGCTGGCTGCCGATCCCGATCGCGTCGATTCGCAACGGCGACGGCCCGGTCGCGCTCGTGATGGCCGGCAACCACGGCGACGAGTACGAAGGCCAGATCATCGTGTCGCAACTGATGTGCGAGATCGAGCCCGGGATGGTCAGCGGGCAGCTGATCCTGCTGCCGATGGCGAATTTCCCGGCGGCGGACGCGGGCCTGCGCGTGTCGCCGCTCGACCAGGGCAACCTGAACCGCAGCTTCCCCGGCGACCCGGCCGGCACGCCGACGCAGATGATCGCCCACTACATCGAGCATGTCCTGCTGGCGCGCTCGCAGTATCTGGTCGACCTGCACTCGGGCGGCAGCTCGCTGCTGTACCAGGGCGGCAACATGCTAGCGATCGACCCGCTCGACGCCGACGAAGCCGCGAAGCTCAACGGGCTGCTGGTCGCGTTCGGGTTGCAGAACGCGCTGCTGCACGCGCCGAATCCCGTGCACTCGGCCTCGGCCGCGCGCCGCCAGGGCGCGATCTCGATCGTGACCGAACTCGGCGGTGCCGGCATGGCCGACCCGTCGCTGATCCGGCTCGGTCGCCACGGGCTGCTGCACTACCTCGGTTACATCGGCCTGCTGCGCGGCGCGCTCGTGCCCGACGCGCCGCCCACCGTCACGCGCTTCATGCGTGTCGACGGCGATCGCCACTTCGTCTATGCGTACGAGCGCGGGCTGTACGAGCCGCTCGTCGAACTCGGCGACCAGGTGAAGGCCGGGCAGCCGGCCGCGTGGGTGCACTTCCCCGATACGCCGCTGCGCGAGCCGGTGCTGCACCGCTTCAAGGGCGACGGCGAAGTGGTGTGCAAGCGCGTGCCCGCGCAGGTGCAGCGCGGCGATTGCCTGTTCCAGCTCGCGGAATTGTCGGCCCCGCCGAGCATCGGCCAGACGGCCTAAAACCGGATCCATCTCCTTTCCATGCGGTCTGCCAGTCATGGCGGACGGCATGCGCTCGCCATTAACCAACTTGACAAATTAACTTACTTGGTTAATATCGCGAATGGAAAAGAGAAGGCCTCATTGCAAGCTGCCCCTCGTCAAGGCGCTGGTCGAATCCGGCCAGGTCCGGTTGACCGCGAGCGCGGTACTCGGCGCGCGGCAGCTGGGTTTCACGGAACGGGAGGCGCTCGATGTCGTGATGTCGCTGACCGACCTCGACTTCCACAAGAGCATGACGACGTACGCCGACCACACGATCTGGCAGGACGTCTACCGGCCGTTGACGGTGCGTGGCGACGTGTACCTGAAACTGACGGTGATCGACGATGTGCTGATCGTGTCTTTCAAGGAGCGATGAAAATGAAGTGTCCTGCATGCGGTGCTGCGAAGCTCGTCCGCGACACGCGCGACATCCCTTATACCTACAAGGGCCGGTCGACTGTCGTCCGCGCTGTCACCGGCGAGTTCTGCCCGGCCTGCGGGGAATCGGTGCTGGATCTCGACGAAGCGACCCGTCTCGGCGAAGCGATCAGCGAGTTCAACAAGCAGGTGAACGCCACCATCGTCGACCCGAATTACATCGCGAAGGTGCGCAAGAAGCTGAAGCTCGACCAGCGCGAGGCGGCCGAGCTTTTCGGCGGCGGCGTCAATGCGTTCTCCCGTTACGAAACAGGCAAGACGAATCCGCCGCTTGCCCTCGTGAAACTGCTGAAGATCCTCGATCGTCATCCCGATCTGCTCGCCGAAGTCCGGGCCGCATAGGCGCTCGCATGTCGGCATCGCACCGGCGCGTGCATCGGCTTCGATGCACGCGCATGCACCCCGTCATCGCCACCCCACTCCCGCTGCGAGCCTTCTGACGTCCGCCGCGAAATCCTTATCGAAATTGCTTCGTTCGCCTTTGCCGGTCGCGCCGCTAACGTGTTCAAAACGGCGGCGGCCCGCCATCTGCATCCCAGCAGGACACGCACCGGCCGCCGCCATCACGACAACCGCGTCGCGATAACGGAACAGACCGGACGGGCCGCGTGCCCGCACCCCGCCAGGAACGTCCGCATCGCGCGCCCTTCGCGATGCCCATGGCCACGACCGACCGCATCATCGACACGACGCCGCTCGACGTCCGCGCGCAACCGCTGATCGACGCACTGATCGACGAGTATTCGACCCGTTACAACGCGTATCGCCCCGACAGCCACGCGTCCGCACGCGAAGAGCTCGCGCGCTACCCGGCCGAACTGTTCGCGCCGCCCGAAGGCGCTTTCGTCCTGCTGCTGCGCGACGGCGAGACGATCGGCGGCGGCGCGTTCAAGCGCTACGACGCGCAGACCGCCGAGCTCAAACGCATCTGGACCCGCGCGGACCTGCGCCGCCAGGGCCTCGCACGCATCATCGTGGAGGCACTCGAACTGCGCGCCGCGCAGCAGGGCTATCGCCGCATCTACCTGACTACCGGTTTTCGCCAGCCCGAGGCATGGGCGCTGTACGACCGCACCGGCTATACGCGGCTGTTCGATTCGTCGATCGCCCCCGAGGTGCATTACCACCTGCGGTTCGGCAAGGATCTCGCCGATCCGTCGCGCACGTCGACGCTGGCCGACCTGTGGGCGCCCGTGCCCGAACCGGCGCTGCCGCGCTGACCGCCGCCGCGCCCCCGCCCTCCTCCGATTACCGCTTGCCACCACAGGACGCTTTCATGCAACGAGCCGTACCGTTCTCTTCCCGTGCCGCGCGCACGCTGGCCACCGCGTTGATTGGCCTGACCGCGTTCGCCGCAGCCGCGGTCGCGGCCGCCGCCACGTTCGACTTGAGCCCCGAACAGCGCGGGCGCCCGCGCGGCGTGGCCGATGCGGCAGTCGAGCGAGCGGTGCCCGCGTCGTTCAAGTTCGCCGAACCCGGCACGCTGACGATCGGCATCGCACCGAGCCTGCCGCCGATCAGTTCGTATGCAACCGATGCTCGCACGGTGATCGGCTTCGACGCCGACGTCGGCCAGCTCGTGTCCGACAGCCTCGGCCGCAAGCTGAAGATCGTCGCGCTCGCGTGGGCCGACTGGCCGCTCGCGCTCGAATCCGGAAAAGTCGACGCGGTGATCTCGAACGTCACCGTCACCGAGGAACGCAAGCAGAAGTTCGATTTCTCGACCTACCGCAAGGACCAGGTCGGCTTCTACGTGCGCAACGACAGCAAGATTCAGGCGATCCGCGAGCCGAAGGACGTCGCGGGGCTGCGTGTCGTGACCGATGCCGGCACCAACCAGGAAAAGATCCTGCTCGCGTGGGACCGCGAGAACGTCGCGCACGGGCTGAAACCCGTGCAGATCCAGTACTACGACGACCAGGCGATGCGCATCGTCGCCGTGCAGTCGGGCCGTGCCGATGCCGTCTTCAGCGTGAACTCGGTGCTCGCGTACCAGAGCGCGCAGCAAGGCAAGACGCGGCTCGTCGGCGCAATCAGCGGCGGCTGGCCGCGCACGGCCGACATCGCGATCGCGACGCGCCGCGGCAGCGGGCTCGCCGATCCGCTGACCGTCGCGCTGAACGGGTTGATCAGGAACGGCCGCTACCAGCAGGTGCTCGACCGCTGGAACCTCGCGTCCGAGGCGATCGACCAGTCGCGCACGAATCCGCCCGGGCTGCCGAAGAGCTGAGCGCCACGCCCGCCCTTCGTCCCGTCACGCTTACTTCACGCTCACGCAGGAACGCCGCCCACCATGTCTTACTCGCTTTCGTTGCTGGACAAGAGTCCGATCGCCGACGGCGCGAACGCCGCCGACGCGCTGCGCTTCACCACGACGCTCGCGCAGCGCGCCGAACAGCTCGGCTACGAGCGCTTCTGGGTCGCCGAGCATCATGGCACGCAGGCCTTCGCGAGCTCCGCGCCGGAGATCGTCGTCGCGCACCTGCTCGCGCACACGTCACGCATCCGCGTCGGCTCGGGCGGCGTGATGCTGCAGCACTACAGCCCGTTCAAGGTCGCCGAGACGTTCAAGGTACTGGCCGCGCTCGCGCCGGGCCGCGTCGACCTCGGCATCGGCAAGGCGCCCGGCGGGTTGCCGCTGACCACGCGCGCACTGCAGTGGTTCCACGACAAGGCGCGCAAGCCGGACTTCGCGGGCCAGCTCGCGGAACTCGACGCGTTTCTCGGCTGGGGCGTGGCAGAGGATCACCCGCTCGCCGGCGCGGTCGCGCTGCCCGTGCCGCCGCAGGCGCCCGAACGCATCCTGCTCGGCGGCTCGCCGGACAGCGGCGCGCTCGCCGCGCGCAACGGCTGGCGCTTCTGCTACGCGGGGCATTTCAACGGCGACGACGCGAACATCGAACGCTCGCTCGACGCGTATCGCAGCGCGGGCGGCACACGGCCGCTGGTCGCGCTGTATGCGGTGGCCGCGCCGACGCGCGACGAGGCCGAGCAACTGATCGGGCCGCTGAAGATCTTCAAGCTGCAGCTCGCGGGCGGCCAGAGCTTCAACCTCCCCAGTGCGCAGGCGGCCGCCGAATTCGCGCGGCAGAGCGGCGCGTCCGACTACCGCATCGACGAGCTGCGCCCGACGGTGCTGGCCGATACCCCCGAGCGCGTGCACCACGCGCTCGACGCGCTGAGCCGGCGGCTCGACGTCGACGCGTTCGTGATCGATTCGCCGGTGACCGACTACGCGGCGCGGCTCGCATCGGCCGAATGGCTCGGCGGCGCGCTGTCGAGCACACCGTTGCAGGCGGCCCTCGCGGCCGACCGCTCCCTTTCCCCTGACCAGAACGCGTGACGCTCCCATGACGACCCGACGATCGATTCCTTTCGGCCTGATGCTGCAAGGCGCAGGCAGCCACATGAACGCATGGCGGCACCCGAGCAACCCGCCGGACGCGAGCATCAACCTCGATTTCGCGATCGGCATCGCCCGCAAGGCGGAAGCCGCCGGCATCGCCTTCGCGTTCGTCGCGGACGGCCTCTACATCAACGAGAAGTCGATCCCGCACTTCCTGAACCGCTTCGAGCCGCTGACCGTGCTGTCGGCGCTCGCGGTCGCGACGAAGAAGATCGGGCTCGCGGGCACGATCTCGACGTCGTACAGCGAGCCGTTCACGGTTGCCCGCCAGCTGGCGTCGCTCGATGCGATCAGCGGCGGGCGCGCGGGCTGGAACGTCGTGACGACGCCGCTCGAGGGCACCGCGAAGAACTTCGGCAAGGTGCATCCCGATCATGAGCTGCGCTACGAGATCGCCGACGAATACCTCGACGTCGTGCAGGGCCTGTGGGACAGCTGGGACGACGACGCATTCGTGCGCGACCGCGCGACCGGCCGCTTCTTCGATCGCGACAAGCTCCACACGCTCGACCACCACGGCCGCTTCTTCCAGGTCGCGGGCCCGCTGAACATCCAGCGGTCCCCGCAGGGGCAGCCGGTGATCTTCCAGGCCGGCTCCTCCGACACCGGCATCGGGCTCGCCGGCAAGTACGCGGATGCCGTGTTCACGCATTCGCCGTCGCTCGACGAGACGGCCGCGTTCACGCGGCGCGTGAAGCAGAGCGCGATCGAGCACGGCCGGCAAGGCAGCGACGTGAAGGTCTTCCCCGGCATCGGGCCGATCGTCGGCCGCACGGCCGCCGAGGCCGAGGACAAATACCAGGCGATCCGCGACCTGCTGACGATCGACGAGGCGCTCGCCTATCTGGGCCGCTATTTCGATCACCACGATTTCACGCAGTACCCGCTCGACGCACCGTTCCCGGAACTCGGCGAACTCGGCCGCAACAGCTTCCGCTCGACCACCGACCGGATCAAGGCCGACGCTAAACAGAAAGGCCTGTCGCTGCGCGAGACGGCGCTCGCGGTCGCCACGCCGCGCCCGAACTTCATCGGCACGGCCGAGCACGTCGCCGACGAGCTGATCCGCTGGCACGACGCGGGCGCCGGCGACGGCTTCATCCTCGGCTTCGCGGTGCAGGCGCAAGGCGTCGACGATTTCGTCGAGCTCGTGATCCCGGCGCTCGAGGCGCGCGGCCGCTACAGCCGCGACCTGCCCGGCGCGACGCTGCGCGACCACCTCGGCCTGCCGCGCAAGGCAAGCCGTCACGCGGTGCCTGACGCGTCGCCCGAAACGGCGGCCGAAGCGCACGCCTGACACCCGCCGCCGCGCCGCCCGTGCGCGGCGCGTCCGCCCGACCGATTCGAGGATTTCCACCGACATGAGCGACACGACCCACCTCGGCGGCGCGCTGCCGCCGCTTTCTTCCCCCGGCGCGCGCGACGCCGGCACGCGTTTCCGGATCGTGCCCGCGCGCCACCGGTCGCGCACGGCCGGTACCGTGCTCGCCGTCGCGCTGATCGCGATCGTCCTGCATTCGATACTCGGCAACCCGCAATGGGGCTGGCCGGTGTTCGCCGAATGGTTCCTGTCGCCGCCGGTGCTGTCGGGGCTCGCACGCACGCTGGTGCTGACGCTGCTCGGCGCGGTGTTCGGCTTCGTGCTCGGCGCGTTCGTCGCACTGGCCCGGCTGTCGCGTTCGCGGCTGCTGTCGGCGAGCGCGTGGGCCTTCGTGTGGCTGTTCCGCTCGATTCCGCTGATCGTGCTGCTGCTGATCCTGAACAACCTCGGCTACCTGTACGAGCATGTGCGGCTCGGCGTGCCGTTCACCAATATCGTGTGGTTCGACACGCCGACCACCGACCTGATCAGCCCGTTCCTCGCGGCCGTGCTCGGCCTCACGCTGAACCACGCGGCATTTTCCGCGGAAGTGATTCGCGGCGGCATTCTCGCGGTCGACCAAGGGCAGCTCGAAGCGGCGGCCGCGCTCGGCCTGCCGCGCGGCCGCCAGACCACGCGGATCGTGCTGCCGCAGGCGATGCGCGCGATCCTGCCGACCGCGTTCAACGACCTGATCTCGCTCGCGAAAGGCACGTCGATGGTCTACGTGCTCGCGATGCCTGAGCTGTTCTATACGGTGCAGGTGATCTATCGCCGCAATCTCGAAGTGATTCCGCTGCTGATGGTCGCGACCGTCTGGTATCTGATCATCCTGACCGTGCTGTCGGCGATCCAGGTGCAGGTCGAGCGCCACTATGCACGCGGCGCGCTGCGCAACCCGCCGCCGTCCGTCGTCACGTTCGCGCTCGCGCGCCTCGGCGTGCTGTGGCGGCGTGTCAGGTCCCGCCGCGATGATTCGCTCGTGCGCGCCGAAGGCGAGGCCGATACGGTGGCCGTCGCGCCACGCGCCGGCGGCGAAGTGGCCGTGCATGGCGTATCGAAGCAGTTCGGCATGCAGCGCGTGCTCGACAACGTCTCGTTCGTCGCGCCGCGCGGCAGCGTGACCGTGATCGTCGGGCCGTCGGGCTCGGGCAAGTCGACGCTGCTGCGCACGATCAACCATCTCGAACGCGTCGACGACGGCTTCATCGACATCGACGGCGAACTGATCGGCTATCGCCGCGACGGCGACGTGCTCTACGAGCTGAAGGAGCGCGACGTGCTGACACGGCGCACGGCCGTCGGGATGGTGTTCCAGAACTTCAACCTGTTCCCGCACCTGACGGTGCTCGAGAACCTGATCGAGGCACCGGTCGCCGTCGGCGGCGTCACGCGCGACGCCGCCGAGCGAATCGCCCGCACGTTGCTCGCTCGCGTCGGTCTCGCGGACAAGGCCGATGCCTATCCACGCCAGCTCTCCGGCGGCCAGCAGCAGCGCGTCGCGATCGCGCGGGCGCTCGCGTTGCGCCCGAAGGTGCTGCTGTTCGACGAACCGACTTCCGCGCTCGACCCGGAACTCGTGAACGAGGTGCTCGACGTGATCAAGGAACTCGCGCGCTCGGGCACGACGCTCGTGATCGTCACGCACGAGATCGGCTTCGCGCGCGAAGTCGCGGACAACGTGCTGTTCATGGAGCGCGGGCGCATCGTCGAATCCGGGCCGCCGGCCGTCGTGCTCGACGCGCCGACGCACGCGCGCACGCGCGCGTTCCTGTCGCGGGTGCTGTGATGCGCGCCGCTGCCGATTCCCGAGGGGCCGCACGATGACCAACCGACGCCAGTTCATGACCGCCGCGCTGGTCGCGGCAGCGGGCTTGCCGTGGCGCGCGGCGCATGCGGCCGCCGCGACGGCCGACCTCGACCCGCGCCAGGCGGGCCGCGTACGTGCCGAACGCGACGACGCGGCGATCCGCGCGGCAGCCGGCTACCGCTGGGTGCGCGACGGCGCATTCACGGTCGCGATTTCACCGCACGCGCCGCCCGTGTCGACCTACGCGACCGACGCGCGCACCGTGGTCGGCGCCGATCCCGACTATGCGCAGCTCGTCGCCGATGCGCTCGGCCGCACGCTCGTGCTGGTGCCGATCGCATGGGCCGACTGGCCGCTCGGGCTGACGTCCGGCAAGTACGACGCGGTGATCTCGAACGTCGGCGTGACCGAGAAGCGCAAGGAGAAATACGATTTCACGACCTACCGGCTCGGGCTGCACGGCTTCTACGTGCGCACCGGCAGCCCGATCGCAAAGATCGCCGAGCCGAAGGACATCGCCGGCCTGCGCATCATCACGGGCGCGGGGACGAGCCAGGAACGCATCCTGCTCGAGTGGAACAAGCGCAACGTGGCGCAGGGGCTGAAGCCGGCCGAGCTGCAATATTTCGACGACGACGCGGCGGCGCGCGTCGCGCTGCTGTCGGGCCGCGCCGATGCCGAGCTGAACCCGAACGCGTCGCTCGCGTACGAGGCCGCGCGCACCGGCAAGATCCGCCGTGTCGGCGTCGTCAATGCGGGCTGGCCGGCCAACGCCGACGTGGCGATCGCGACGCGGCGCGGCAGCGGGCTCGCGCCCGCGCTGACGCTGGCGACGAACGCGCTGATCGGCAGCGGCCGCTACGGACAGGCGCTCGCGCGCTGGGGTTTGCAGAGCGAGGCGATCGCGCGTGCGGAAACCAATCCGCCGGGATTGCCGTCGTTCTGAAGGCCATCGATACTCGACCACCCGAACGACATCGCCCCGGCATCCCGCAACGGGAATGCCGGGGCGAATCGAAGCAGCCCTTGCGTCGTAACGACGCGATGCGCCTACGCGGACACCGCCGCGTGATAGCGGTCGAGCTCCGCGACCTGCGCATGAATCGCCGGAATCAGGTGGCGCCCGTAATCGAGCGCATCGTCGAGCGGATCGAACCCGCGAATCAGGAACGTCGATACGCCGAGCCGGTAATACGCCCCGAGCGCACGCGCGACCTGCTCGGGCGTGCCGACCAGCGCGGTCGAATTCCAGCGCGCGCCGGTCAGGTTCGCAACGCCCATCCACAACCGCTCGTCGAGCACGTCGCCCTGCGCGGCGGCGGCCATCAGCCGTTGCGAGCCCGCGTTTTGCGGCGCATGGCCGTCGATCGGCTGGCCGTTCGCGAGCCGCGCCGCGCGCACGCGCTCGCGGATCGCCTCGGCCTTCTCCCACGCGGCCGCCTCGGTATCGGCGACGATCGGCCGGAACGACACGCTGATGCGCGGCGCACGCCCGAACGGCGCGGCGGCCGTATGCACGCGCGCGATCTGCTCGCGCACCGACGCGAGCGGCTCGCCCCACGTCATGTAGACATCGGCATGCTCGCCCGCCACCGCCAGCGCGGCCGGCGACGAGCCGCCGAAATAGATCGGCACATGCGGCCGTTGCGCGCCCTTCACGAGCGGCGACGCGCCGCGCAGCCGGTAGAACGGGCCATCGTGGTCGACCGGCGCGTCGGCCTGCCAGATCCGTTTCAGCACGTCGAGATACTCGCCGGTGCGGCGATAGCGCGCGTCGTGCGGCACGAAATCGCCGTCGCGCTGAAGATCGGCATCGTCGCCGCCCGACACGACGTTCAGCGCGAGCCGGCCGCCGCTGAACACGTCGAGCGTCGCGATCTGCCGCGCGGCGGCCGACGGCACGATCACGCCCGGCCGGTGCGCGAGCAGGATGCGGATGCGTTCGGTCGCGGCGGCCGCGAACGACGCGACGATGAAGCCGTCCGCCGCGTTGCTGAAATGGCCGACCAGGATCTGGTCGAAGCCGGCGGCCTCGTGCGCCTGCGCGAAGCGGCGCACGTAGTCGGGCTGGACGGCGGCGCCGCCCGGTACGTCGACCTCCGCGCCGGGCGTCGCGGTGATCATGCCGATGATGTCGACGGGCATGTCGATGGTCCTTCTCGTTGTCGATCGGAAATGGCTGCGCGTTGCGGCACGCTCACTGCGCGGCGGCCGTCTTCTGCGCGGGCGCGGCGAACGCGCCCGCATACGAGCGGTCGAGCAGCTTCGCCGTGTCGTACGCGGTCGGAATCACGCCGGCCTTGTGCAGGAAGTCGGCGGTGTTCTGCGCATCCTTCGCGGCCGTGTCGTCGACCGGGCCCACGCGCTGGTGCGCATTGTTGAGCCAGCGGTACGCGACGTCCGGCTCGAGCTTCGCGCGCTTCGCCCACAGGTCGGCATACTCGCGCGGATGGCTGTCGACCCATTGGCGGGCGGCCACCACGCGCTTCAGGAAATCGGTGATCTCGGTGCGCTTGCCCGTTGCGGCCTGCTCGTTCGCGGCGACGAAGCTCAGCGCCGGCATCAGCCCCTGCGCGGTCGTCACGGGCCGTGCGCCCTGCCGCAGCGCGAGCGTGCTGACGAACGGCTCCCACAGCGACACGGCGTCGACCGAGCCGTTCGCGAGCGCGTTGGTCGCATCGATCGGCATCAGGTACGCGTACTTGACGGAATCCGCGCGCAGGCCGGCGTGTTCGAGCGCGCGCAGCACGAGCTGCTGGCTCCACGCGCCGCGCCAGACGGCAATGGTCTTGCCCTGCAGGTCGGCGACGGTGCGCACCGGCGAGTTCTTCGGCACGAGGATCGCAACGCCGTCGAGGCTCTGCCGCGATACCGCGACGACTTTCACCGGCGCGCCGCGCGCGGCCAGCGTGAGCAGCGCGGAATCGCCGAGGAAGCCGACGTCGATCGCATTGCCGTTCAGGCTCTCGGCGACGGGCGCGGCGGCCTGGAAGTGCTTCCACTCGATCGTGTAAGGCAGGTCCTTCAGCACGCCGGACGCCTCCATCGACGCCTGGATGTTGAAGTAGTTCTGTTCACCGACGCGCAGCGTGACGGTGTCTTTGGCCATGCCTGGCTGCGCGGCAAGCGCCAGCAAGAGTGCCGTGACGATTCGGCTCAGCAACGTGATCTCCCTGAAGGTTGGCGGGCGCCCGCGCGATGGCGGCGCCACGTGTTCCGCCATGCCCGGCGGCCGGCGGAACGGATGGAACCGGTGAAGATACGTCGATCCGCACCATGAAACAAACGCAATATTCTTCTATGCAAAGATGCAAATGTTTTATGACGTGGCCCGTATCGCCAGATGCCGCCCGCCGCCCGTCCGGGAACCCGGTTCGAATGAATCCTCGATAGATATTTCGTGCGCGAAATAAATCCCGGACTATATTTCGCATACGAAATAACCATCCGGAACGAGGACGGCCATGACCTCCCAACCCATCGAGTTTTCCGCCGCCGACGGCTACGCGTTGCACGGCACGCTGTGGGCGCCGGACGCGGCGCCGCGCGCGCTGGTGCTGATCCATCCGGCGACGGCCGTGCCGGAGCGGCTGTATGCGGGCTTCGCGCGCTTCCTGACCGAGCGCGGTTTCGCCGCGCTTACCTACAACTATCGCGGCATCGGTGCATCGCGGCCCGCGCGCCTGGGTGCGCTGCAGGCCCGAATGCGCGACTGGATGGAGCTCGACGTGGGTGCCGCGACCGCGTGGGCGCGGCAGGCCTATGAAGGGGTGCCGCTGCTGGCGGTCGGGCACAGCGTCGGCGGGCACGCGATCGGGCTGTCCGCCGCCACGCCGCACCTGCGCGCGGCCGTGCTCGTCGCCGCGCATGCGGGCAGCACGCGACTGATCACGCAGGCGGCCGAACGCCTGAAGGTGCGGCTGATCCTGCGTGTGCTCGGCCCGCTGATGTCGGCGCTGCTCGGCTACGTGCCCGGCAAGCGGCTCGGGCTCGGCGAAGACATGCCGGCCGGCGTGTTCCGCGAATGGAGCCGCTGGACGACGCTGCCGCATTATTTCTTCGACGATCCGACGCTCGGCGCGGCCGAGCGCTTCGCGAAGCAACGGTTGCCGATTCTCGCGCTCGGCTTCGACGACGACCCGTGGGCGAACCCGGCCGCGATCGGCCTGCTGGTAAGCTATCTGACCCGCGCGCCGGTCGAACGCCGCCAGATCGATCCGCGCGCGGCGGGCAGCGGCCCGGTCGGGCACATGGGCTTCTTTCGCAGTCGCCCCGGCACCGTGCTGTGGCCCGACGTGGCCGACTGGCTCGCGCGGGCACTCGACGCGCCACGCACCGCGGGCCGTCCCTCCCTTTCCATTGCAGCCGGGAACCCAGCTTGAGCGAAGACCGACGACTGTTTTTCATGTTGAACATCGGCCAGCGGCGCGTGCAGCGCTGGATCGACCGCAAGGCCGAAACCGAGACGCGCGCGAGCGCCGCGCAGGCCGGTGCACTGTTCTGTCTCGCGAAGCAGGACGGCGCGCTGATCGGCGAAGTCGGCGCCGCGCTGCAGCTCGCGCCGTCCGCGATGACGGGCCTCGCCGACCGCATGGCAAAGGCCGGCCTCATCACGCGTCACGCCGATTCGGACGACGGCCGCGCAACGCGGCTGTACCTGACCGACGACGGCCAAGCGGCGCTCAAGCGCGCGCGCGTGCTGCTGCGCGAGCTGAACGGCAAGCTGTGCGACGGGTTTTCCGACGCCGAACTCGACGTCGTCGCGCGCTGGCTGCATGCGTTGCAGGATCGATTTCCGGCCGAACGCTGAACCGCGCCGACGGCGCACCGCATCGGCACGAATCCGCATAATCGATAGCGATTCCGATTCGTGCTTTCGATTCGGTTTCCGAACTTTCCGGCGGAAAATCTTGCGTCCCGGAAGCGCTGTTTCGGCAACGCTTTCCGGCTACGTACTGTTACAAAAAATTGCCTCCCGCGCCGCATACCGATCGCCTACATTCAATCCACTTCGACGCATTCGCCGTATGCACGGACTGGCCTTCCCGTCGCGTCCGCCTCCCTGGACGCACCCGACAAGCAATGAAAACCAAGAGGTGTCTTGACCGACGTGCTGGCGGCATCCAGCACACGCGGATTGCGATGACCGAAACGGCTTCCTGAACGACACGATCCGACGCGCGGCACGGCATCCGTTGCCGCCGCGTACCGGTACGCGACGTGCCGCTCCGCGCCATCGCCGCCGCACGTCAACGAGGAGCAGTCCATGCGACGTTCGACCGTATCCCACTCGCTTATCACCGGCCTGACCCGCCTCACCCGCCTGTCCGCCGCGGCAACCGTGGCAATGGCCGCCGCCGCGGCCGCGCATGCCGACCCCGTGGTCGTGTCCGGCCCGAGCCCGTTTGCCGCCTGTACCATCGGCGGCCCCGGCACGAACTACGTGAACGCCGAGGTCGAACCATGGCTGTCGGTCAACCCGGCGAACCCGATGAACATGATCGGCGTGTGGCAGCAGGACCGCTGGTCGAACGGCGGCGCCCACGGGCTCGTCGCGGGCTACACGTTCGATGCGGGCGCGACCTGGGCGCGCACGCCGCAGCCGTTCAGCGCATGCGCGCCGGGCGGGCTGAAGTACGAGCGCGCGTCCGATCCGTGGGTATCGTTCGGGCCGGACGGCACCGCGTATTCGGTATCGATCTCGTTCAACCAGTCGAACAATGCCAACGCGGTGGCCGCGTCGGTGTCGACCGACGGCGGGCAGACCTGGAGCAGCCCGGCCGTGCTGATCGCGAACGACGAACCGACGACGCAGTTCTTCAACGACAAGGAATCCGTGACGGCGAACCCCGTGAAGGCCGGCACGGCCTATGCGGTATGGGACCGCCTCGAATTGCCGAACGGCAACCCGTACGCGAACCTGCATACGCACGCATACCGCGGGCCGACGCTGTTCTCGAAGACGACCGACGGTGGCAAGACATGGAGCGCCCCGAAGGTGATCGTCAACGTGCCGTCGCGTCAGCAGACGATCGGCAACCAGATCGTCGTCGATCCGAAAAGCGGCACGCTCTACGACTTCTTCGACCTGATCCAGCCGCCGTTCAGCAAGGCAGCCGGCAAGGTCGCGTTCATCAAGTCGACCGACGACGGCGCGACGTGGACGAAGCCGCAGGTGATCGCGGGGCTGCAGACGGTCGGCGTCACCGATCCGAACACCGGCGAGCCCGTGCGCACCGGCGACATCATTCCGGAACCCGCGATCGATCCGGCCTCGGGGCAGCTCTACGTGGTGTGGCAGGACAGCCGCTTCAACGGCGGCACGTACGACGAGATCGCCGTATCGACGTCGAAGGACGGCGGCGCGACGTGGAGCACGCCGCAGCAGTTGAACACGCCGACCGGGCGCCCCGCGTTCAATCCGTCGGTGCGCGTCGACAACACGGGCGCCGTGATGGTCACCTACTACGACTTCCGCGACCTGCAGGCCGGCAACACGACGACGCTGCCGACCGGTTTCTGGCGCAAGATCTCGCATGACGGCGGCACGACGTTCGCCGACGAGCGGCGCGTCGGCGGCCCGTTCGACATGAAGCTCGCGCCGAACGCGGAAGGCTTCTTCATCGGCGACTACCAGGGGCTCGACGTGATGCCTTCGTCGTCGTTCCACCCGTTCTTCGTGCAGACCAGCGCGGGCAACCTGACGAACCGCACCGACGTGTTCTTCGCGCCGTGATGCAGGCGTGAGCGCAGCGCTGCCGCGACGTCCGTCGCGTCGCGGCAGCGGGCCCGAATGCGCGTCAGTGCATGTCGGTGAGCACGATGCGACCGTCGACTTTCCCTTCGCGCAGCCGCGTGAATATGTCGTTGATGTTGCCGAGCCTGTCGCGATGGATATGCGCGCGCACCAGCCCGTCCGCCGCGAAATCGAGCGACTCCTGCAGGTCGCGCCGCGTGCCGACGATCGACCCGCGCACCGTGATGCCGTTCAGCACGCTCGAGAAGATCGGCAGCGGGAAATCGCCCGGCGGCAAACCGTTGAGCGCCACTGTGCCGCCGCGCCGCACCATCCCGAGCGCCTGCGCGAACGCGCTGCGCGACACGGCCGTGACGAGCACGCCGTGCGCGCCGCCGATTTCCTTCTGGATCACTTTCGCGGGATCGTCGATCGACGCATCGATCGTCAGCTGCGCGCCCAGCTCGCGCGCGAGTGCGAGCTTGTCGGGCGAGATGTCGACGGCCGCGACGTGCAGGCCCATCGCGCGCGCGTATTGCACGGCCACGTGGCCGAGCCCGCCGATGCCGGAGATCGCGAGCCACTGGCCCGGACGCGTATCGGTGACGCGAATGCCCTTGTAGACGGTCACGCCCGCGCACAGGATCGGCGCGATCTCGTCGAACGCGACCTGCGCCGGCAGATGGCCGACGTAATCGGGATCGGCCAGCACGTATTCCGCATAGCTGCCGTTGACCGAATAGCCGGTGTTCTGCTGCCCGTGGCAGAGGGTTTCCCAGCCGGTGTGACAGTACTCGCAGTGGCCGCATGCCGTGTAGAGCCAGGGCACGCCGACGCGGTCGCCCTCGCGCACGTGCGTGACGCCCGCGCCGACCGCCGCGACGACGCCCACACCTTCGTGTCCGGGAATGAACGGCAGCGTCGGCTTCACGGGCCAGTCGCCGTCGGCTGCGTGCAGGTCGGTATGGCAGACGCCCGACGCCTTGATGTTGACGAGGATCTGGCCAGGGCCCGGCGTCGGGATCGGCACTTCCTCGATGCGCAACGGCTCGCCGAACGCGTGCACCACGGCCGCTTTCATGGTTTGAGTCATGCGTCGCTCCTGTCTGGTCGATGAGCGCACCAGTATCCGGGCTCGAAACCGGAACGCATTGATACGCGTCAACGGGGCAGGAATCGTGCGCGCCGGCGGCGGATTCATGGCAGGACGTGTCGCGCAAGCCGCCGCTGCGCCGCCGGATCGACGGCCCGCCTCTGCTTTCGCAGCCATTTCAGCCGTTTGTCGGAAACCCTGAGGCCGGCCGCCGTTTTGCTTGGAATTTGAAATGATATAACATATCATTTTGCGTTCTCGCCCACCTGAAGCCGCTTTGAAGCCGCTTCATCCCGGTGGCCGGGTTACGCCGAGTCATATCCAGACGGGTCACTGCGCGCCGCAGACGCAACAATATATCGTATCCAGCCGTGACCCGCATGGCTCGCCTTCCGATCGGATTCCAACCCATTCCAATTGATTCACCGACCATGCGCGACCTCCCTCGTCTACCGCTTCGCCCGCTCTCGCCCGTCTCGCTGATGCTGTTCGCCGCCGTCGCGCACGCGCAGGCCGATACGCCCGCCTCGCCGACACCGACGCAAACCACTTCACTCGCGCCGATCTTCGTGACCGCGAACCCGCTCGGCGACACCGACCTGATCTCGCCGACCGCGCAACTGTCCGGCGACGCGCTGACGCGCCGCCAGGCCGATTCGCTCGGCGAGACGCTGAACGGGTTGCCCGGCGTGTCGACCACCACCTACGGGCCGATGGTCGGCCGCCCGATCATCCGCGGGATGGACGGCGACCGGATCCGGCTGCTGCAGAACGGCGTCGCGGCCTACGACGCGTCGTCGCTGTCGTACGACCACGCGGTGCCGCAGGATCCGCTGTCGATCGAGCGCGTCGAAATCGTGCGCGGGCCGGCCGCGCTGCTGTACGGCGGCAATGCTGTGGGCGGCGTCGTCAACACGATCGACAACCGGATTCCGCGCGAGGCGATCGAAGGCGTGACGGGCGCGCTCGACGCGCGCTACGGCGGCGCGAATTCGGTGCGCGCGGGCGCCGCGCAGGTCGAAGGCGGCAACGGCCGCTTCGCGTTCCATGTCGACGCGTTCGACCGCGAAACGAGCAAGCTGCGGATTCCCGGCTATGCGCGCAGCAGCCAGCAACGCGCGATCGACGGCCCCGACACGCCGCAACCGTACGGCAACGTGCCGAACAGCGACGGCCGCGTGCATGGCGGCGCGGTCGGCGCGTCGTACACGTGGGCCGACGGTTTCGCGGGCCTGTCGTACAGCGGCTACGAGTCGAACTACGGCTCCGTCGCCGAGGACGACGTGCGCCTGCGGATGCGCCAGGAACGGCTCGCGCTCGCCTCCGAGATACGCAACCTGAGCGGGCCGTTCACGAAGCTGAAATTCGACTTCGCGTACACCGACTATCGCCACAAGGAAGTCGACAACGGCGAAACGGCCACCACCTTCCGCAACCGAGGCTACGAGGCGCGCATCGAGGCGCGGCATCGCAGGATCGGCCCGTTCGAAGGCGCGATCGGCGTGCAGTTCGGCCAGAACACGTTCTCCGCGCTCGGTGACGAATTGCTCGTGCCGTCCACGCGCACGAACAGCGTCGCACTGTTCGGCCTCGAGGAATGGCAGGTCGTCCCGGCGCTCAAGCTGAGCCTCGGCGGGCGCTTCGAGCACGTGAAGGTCGATCCCGATCCGGCCGGCGTCGAGAAATTCGCGGGAGCGCAGCCGCGCGACTTCAATGCCGGCAGCGTCTCGGCCGGCGCGCTGTTCTCGCTGACGCCCGTGTGGTCGGTGGCGGCCAACGTCGCATACACCGAACGTGCGCCGACCTTCTACGAGTTGTATTCGAACGGCCCGCACGATGCGACCGGCCAGTTCCTGATCGGCAACCCGAACGCGTCGAAGGAAAAGGCCGTGTCGACCGACCTGTCGCTGCGCTACGCGAGCGGGCCGAATCGCGGCAGCGTCGGCGTGTTCTACAACCGCTTCTCGAACTACCTGACCGAGTACAACACGGGCCGCGTCGTGGACGACGACGGCGAACCCGTCGCACCCGGTACCGACGGTTCGCTCAACGAGGCGATCTACCGTGGCGTGCGCGCCGAGTTCTACGGCATCGAGCTGGACGGCAAGTGGCGCGCCTTCGCGCGGCGCGGCCATACGGTCGACCTGGAGCTGACGGCCGACTACACGCACGCACGCAACGTCGATACGGGCCAGCCGCTGCCGCGCATCGCGCCGCTGCGCGCGACGCTCGCGGCCGACTACGGCTACGGCCCGTTCGGTGCGCGCGCGCAGGTCACGCATGCGTGGTCGCAGCATCGCGTGCCCGACAACGACTTTTCGACGGACGGCTACACGTCGCTCGGCGTGATGCTGACCTACAAGTTCCGCGTCGGTGCGACGCACTGGCTCGCGTACCTGCGCGGCGACAACCTGACGAACCAGGAAATCCGCTACTCGACCTCGGTCGTGCGCGGCCTCGCGCCGGAAGGCGGCCGCAGCGTGATGGCCGGGTTGCGCACCACGTTCTGACCCTCTCACGGCCCGCGGCGCCCGCCGCGGGCCGCTTTGCGGCGCCCCCGCTCCGTCGCGAATTTCCGCTTTCCGGACTTTACCGCCCATCGCGCGACACATACCGACGACGCGCACCGATTCCCTCCCCAATTAGGGCGCAAGGGAATTCCACTTTATTCACCCATAAATAAAAACAAATTCATCAGACGATTATTAGCAAAAAGATCTCTTTTGCCTCGCCTGATAAAACCGGTTTCAAATTCCACGTATAAACCTTTGAATCACGGGCGCCTCGGTTCTTTCTGCCCGGGTTCGAGCAAACCCATCCGAAAAGGATTCCAGCGCTAAAAAAACTAATATCAGGGTTTTCGAAGGGTAAAGAATCATTCGGTATACCCGTTAATGCCGGCACGAGCCCGTATCTGGTCGAACAATAAATTCAATTTGCCAACCACACGCGCAGGGGCACAACGTGAATATCGCCAGAATGAGCATCAAGACAAAACTCCTTGGCGGCTTCGGCCTGCTCGCCGCGGTCGTCGTGATCGTGTCGGGCGTGGCACTCAAGGCGCTATCCGATACGAACGCCGAGTTTTCCCGCTACATGAACGGCATCAACGCGCGGGCGAACCAGTCCGCGCAAATCCGAACTGCGGTCGACCGGCGCGCGATCGCGGCGCGCAACATCGTGCTCGTGACCAAACCGTCCGATCTCGAGCTCGAACTGGCCGAGGTGAACCAGGCGCACAAGGACGTGCAGGAACATCTCGCGAAGCTCAAGGAGATGATGGCGAACGCGACCGACACCTCCGATCGCGCGCGCGAACTGGTGGGCAACATCGCCCGCATCGAATCGAGCTACGGGCCCGTCGCGCTGCGTATCGTCGGGCTCGCGCAAGCCGGCAAGAAAGAAGAGGCGACCGCCGACATCGACGACAACTGCCGCCCGCTGCTCGCGCAGCTCGTGCGCGCGACCGATGCCTACGCGACCTATACGCATGAACGCGAACTCGCGATCGCCCAGCAATTCGCGGATCGCTATGCGATGGAGCGCAACCTGCTGGCCGGCATCTGCCTGATCGCGGTCGCGGTCGCGGCCTGCGGCGGCCTGTGGCTGACACGCAAGATCACGGTGCCGATCGGCTCGGCCGTGGACGTCGCGCGCACGGTCGCGAACGGCGATCTCGGCAGCCGCATCCACGTCAGCGGCAACGACGAGACCCGCGACCTGCTCGAAGCGCTGCGGACGATGAACGAGCGGTTGATCGGCATCGTCGGCCGCGTGCGCGATTCATCGAACAGCATCGCGCATGCCGTGAGCGAGATCGCGTCGGGCAACCTCGACCTGAGCCAGCGCACCGAGGAACAGGCCGCGTCGCTGCAGGAAACCGCCGCGACGATGGAGGAATTCACGTCGACGGTGCGGCTGAATGCCGAGAACGCGCAACAGGCGAGCGCGCTCGCCGCGAATGCGTCGGATGTCGCGCATCGCGGCAGCTCGGTGGTCGGCCGCGTGGTCGACACGATGACGGAAATCGGCCATAGCTCGTCGAAGATCGCCGACATCACGGGCATCATCGAAGGCATCGCGTTCCAGACCAACATCCTCGCGCTGAATGCGGCCGTCGAAGCGGCTCGGGCGGGCGAACAGGGCCGCGGCTTCGCGGTCGTGGCGAGCGAGGTGCGCAGTCTCGCGCAACGCTCGTCGACGGCGGCAAAGGAGATCAAGGAACTGATCAACGCGTCGGTACAGACGATCCGCGACGGCTCGGCGCTCGCCGGCGAAGCCGGCAAGACGATGTCGGACGTCACGCAGGCTGTCGCGCGCGTGACCGACATCATGGGCGAGATCGCGGCCGCGTCGGCCGAGCAGAGCCGCGGCATCGACCAGGTGAACCTGACGATCACGCAGATGGACGAGACGACCCAGCAGAACGCGGCGCTCGTCGAGCAGGCCGCGGCCGCATCGAAGTCGCTCGAGGCGCAAGGTCGCGAGCTGTCCGAAACGGTCGCCGCGTTCCGGATGCCGTCCGGCACGCACGTGACGTCGTCGGGCGCGCACGCGCAGGAACCCGCCGCGCATCACTGGCAACCGGCCGCCGCGTAACGGATACCGAAAGGAGACGACGATGCGCACGCGGTTTCGCCGGCCCGCCTGCGTCACGCTTGCGCATACCGCGCGATGCGCTGTGCATCGTCACCGTTCGGCTCGAACGGTTCGCACGCGCGCCGTCGCGCGTCTCCTCTCCGATTCGCGGCACGCGTGCGTGTAGCTCGCCCGTCGGCGTAGCCGCATCGTCGCCGGTCGTTTGTACCGACCGGCGCGGCATCGTGCGCGTGTCCGGCAATGCGCATCGTCACGGACGATCGCGCGCGATGCCCGTCCTCCGCATGCCATCGCGCACGCCGCGTTTGCAGCGTTGCGCAAGTTTCGATCCCGGCCATGTATCGCGCGTTGCCACACCGGCGACATGGAGATAACGCAGCGTTCGCTCGCGCATCGCTCGCCGACGCAGACTTTTAAAACGAACGAATGACGAGTATGCTTAAAAAAGCACTCCGCGTTCGGACGGCGAATCGCGTGCCCTGACTCCCGTCCGATCGTATTGCGGCCCCATCGCTTCGCACACCGCGTGCCGATGGCGGCGTCCGCTTCTCGCGCCACGGCCGCACGAACCTTCCCCCAACAATCGTCAGGAGAGCTGGTGAGCCGACTCGTCGTCGTATCCAATCGCATTGCAGATCCCCGTAAAGCCGCGGCCGGCGGGCTCGCCGTTGCCGTGAAAGACAGCCTGCAGGAATCCGGCGGCGTCTGGTTCGGCTGGAGCGGAAGGCTGCGCGGCAGCGACGACCAGCCCGCGCATGGCGACGACGTGCAGATCCAGAACGTCGGCGGCATCCAGCTCGCGACGATCGATCTCGACCCGCAGGACTACGACGCCTACTACCTCGGTTATTCGAACAACGTGCTGTGGCCGGTGTTTCACTACCGGCTCGATCTCGCTCAGTTCGACCGCCGCTTCGCCGACGGCTACCGGCGCGTGAACCAGTTGTTCGCGCGCAAGCTGCGCACGCTGCTGCGTCCCGACGACACCATCTGGGTCCACGACTACCAGCTGATTCCGCTCGCCGCCGAGCTGCGCGCGATGGGCTGTACGAATCCGATCGGTTTCTTCCTGCACATCCCGATGCCGCCGCCGCCGATCATGGCCGCGATCCCGGAACACGAATGGCTGATGCGCTCGCTGTTCGCATACGATCTCGTCGGCTTCCAGACCGAGTCGGATCTGCTCCACTTCGAGCATTACGTCGAAGCGGAAGCCGGCGCCGCGCGGCTGCCGGACGGCCGGCTGCGTGCATTCGGCCGCACGCTGTCGGCGGGCGCGTTCCCGATCGGCATCAACGTCGACGAGTTCGAGGCGCTCGCGCGCGACCGCGACGGCCTCGACATGTTCGAGCGGATGCGCGACGAATATTCGCGGCGCCAGTTGCTGGTGGGCGTCGACCGGCTCGATTACACGAAAGGGCTGCCGCAGCGCGTGCATGCGTTCCGCGAGTTGCTCGAACAGTATCCGGAGAACCGCGACCGCGCGACGCTGATCCAGATCGCCGCGCCGAGCCGCGAGAATCTCGGCGCGTACGACGACCTGCGGCGCGAGATGGACAGCCTGTGCGGCGCGATCAACGGCGACTACGGCGAACTCGAATGGATGCCGATGCGCTACATTCACCGCACCGTCGCGCGCAAGCGCTTGCCGGGCCTCTATCGCGCGAGCCGCGTCGCGCTCGTCACGCCGCTGCGCGACGGGATGAACCTCGTCGCGAAAGAATTTCTCGCCGCGCAGGACGCGGCCGATCCGGGCGTGCTCGTGCTGTCGCGTTTTGCCGGCGCGGCCGAGCAGCTGAAGTCGGCGCTGCTCGTCAATCCGTACGACACGCAAGGCACCGCGCAGGCGATCCAGCGTGCGCTCGCGATGCCGCTCGAGGAGCGCCGCCAGCGTCATGCGTCGCTGATGGCGATCTTGCGCAAGAGCGACGTGCACTGGTGGCGCACGCGCTTTCTCGACGCGCTCGCCGAAGCGGCCGAAGTCGCGGCCGCGACCGAACCCTGACGCGCGCTCACGCGTCCGTCGCCGCGTATCCGAGCACCGCGCCGCTCACATCGCACAGGTCGACCGACACCGGAATGCCTTCTCGCAGGCTCTCCGTCAGCACGCAATACGCATCGAACTGATCGAGCACGCGCGTCGCCGCCGCGAGATCGGCCCACGTCCTGCCGATCGACAGCCGTACCGACATCGCGCCCACGCGCACCCTGCCCGCTTCGTTCTGCACCATGTCGACATCGATGCGTGCGGCAATCGGCTGCGGATCGACGTGCTGCTTTTCCAGCGCGAACAGCAGGCTCGCCGCGAGACAGGTCGCGACCGCCGCGGCCAGCAACCGGATCGGGTTCGGCCCGCGTCCTTCGCCGAGCGGCGGCGGTTCGTCGGTGAGGACCGGCGACAGCGTCGTGCCGGCAAACACCACTTCGAAACAGAAGCGCGCCTGCTGCGCGACATCGACCGATATGTGCGCCTCGCTCATGGCGACTCCGCGCAGATCAACTGGGAAAGGAATGCCGGCACGCAGTCGCATCGATGCGTGCCGCCCGCAGGTTCGCGGCACCTTCAGCGCTCGGGTTCGCGTGGCGGCCCGTATGCGACGAAATCGCGCTCGACCGCGGACGCGTGCTCCGTTTCGATCGCGCCGCCGCGTGCGCCGGCTTCGTCGTCCGGTGCCGGTGCAGCCGGCGTCGCGGACGACGGTTCGACGCGCCCGTCGATCAGCGCCTGCAGCGCTTCGCGCTCGAGCACCTCGGACTGCAGCAGCCGTCGCGCGATGCGTTCGAGCGCATCGCGGCGTTCGCCGAGCGTCATCGCGACCCGCGCATGCGCATCGGCGAGCAGCGTGCGCACCTCGTCGTCGATCATCCGCGCGGTGTGCTCGCTGCAGCGCCCGTCGCCCGCATGCCACGCGCCGGGCATGCCCTGGCGCACATCGCCGTCGTCGAACGTCGCGAGCCCGATCTTCTCGCTCATCCCGTACTGCATGACCATGTGGCGCGCCATCGCGGTCGCGCGTTCGAGATCGTTCTGCGCGCCCGTCGACACGTCGCCGAACACGAGTTCCTCCGCAACGCGCCCGCCGAGCAAGGCATCGATCCGGTCGAGCAGTTCGCTCCTGCGCAACACGTAGCGATCCTCCGTCGGCACCTGCTGCGTATAGCCGAGCGCCGCCACGCCGCGCGGAATGATCGACACCTTCTTCACCGGATCGCAATGCGCGCGGCTTTCCGCGACGAGCGCATGGCCGGCCTCGTGATACGCGATGGTCAGCTTCTCCTGCGCGTTCATCACGCGGCTCTTGCGTTCGAGGCCCGTCAGCGCGCGATCGATCGCCTCGTCGAAGTCGGCCATCCCGATCGCCGGCTTGCCGAGTTCGGCCGCATGCAGCGCGGCCTCGTTGACGACGTTCGCGAGATCGGCACCGACGAAGCCCGGCGTGCGCGATGCCAGCTCGCCGAGATCGACGTCGGCCGCGAGCTTCACGCGCTTCACATGCACGCCGAGAATCTGCCGGCGGCCGTTCACGTCGGGCCGGTCGATCGCGATGTGGCGATCGAAGCGGCCCGGCCGCAGCAGCGCGGGATCGAGGATCTCCGGCCGGTTCGTCGCGGCCATGATGATCACGCCGGAGCCGGCCTGGAAGCCGTCCATCTCGACGAGCAACTGGTTGAGCGTCTGCTCGCGTTCGTCGTTGCCCGACATCGGGCCGACGCCGCGCACCTTGCCGAGCGCGTCGAGTTCGTCGACGAACACGATGCACGGCGCCTTCTGCTGCGCCTGCTCGAACAGGTCACGCACGCGCGCCGCGCCGACGCCGACGAACATCTCGACGAACGCCGAGCCGCTGATCGAGAAGAACGGCACGGCCGCCTCGCCGGCCACCGCGCGCGCGAGCAGCGTCTTGCCGGTGCCCGGCGCGCCGACCACGAGCACGCCCTTCGGAATCTTGCCGCCGAGCCGCTGGTAGCGGTCGGGGTTGCGCAGGAACGCGACGAGCTGCTGCAGCTCGGCCTTGGCTTCGTCGATGCCCGCGATATCGTCGAACGTGATGCCGGTTTCCTGCTGCACGTACACGCGCGCGCGGCTCTTGCCCATCCCGGTGAAATCCTGCAGCCCGCCGCGCTTGCGCAGCATCATGTTCCAGATGAACACGAACAGCACGAGCGGCAGCAGCCACGAGGCAAGCGATGCCATCCAGCTCGTGTCGGGCGCGCCGTGATAGCGGATGCCGGCCGCGGTCAGCGTGTCGGTCAGGTGTTCGTCGCTCACGCGGTTGGTCGTGAACCGCCACGGCGCACCGGCCTGCTGCACGGCCGAGGCGTCGGACGCCGGCAGCATCGCGCCGGCCTGCGGCATCTTCAGCGTGCCCGAGATCGATGCGGGGCTGACTTCGAGATCGTCGACGAGCCGTGCGGCGACGAGCCGGTGGAAATCGCTGTACGCGATCGACGCCGACGACGGACGCAGCATCAGCAACTGCGCGGCGAACAGCACGAAGAAGCCCGCGGCGATCAGCAATCCCGGGTAGTCGAATTTCCTGTCCATGGCATCCGGCCGGACGTGCGCGCGACGCTACGCTGCGCTGCCGCGGCACGGCGGACGTGCGTGGCTACGCGCGCAGCCCGCGCGCAGCATCGGCGGCCATGCGGCAGCGGTATACATGCGTGCCATCTCGCCTCGCTCCTGCGCATCAACGATGCCGCGACAACGCCGTCGGCCGGCATCGCCGGGCAATCCTCGCCCGGGCGGCACGCCGCGACGCGCCGCCCCTGAATCAAGTCTAGTTCGCGCGAGTGCGTCGCGCATTGCCCGCGGCGCGACGGGAATCGTCCGACAAACACCTTTCATCCGCCCCCGTTGCCGCGTTATAGTCGCGTTCGTGACACTTTTGTGACAAACACATCACACGCGCCGATACCCCACACGGGCCGTTGCCTTCCATCCTGCGGCACGGCAGCCTGTGCGGCACCGCCGTGCATCACGCCCCGTCCACCCGCCCATTCGAGGAACCCACGACGTGAACGACACCCCCGATCGCCCCGACGACCTTCCCGCCGATCCCGACCGCCGCCGCGTGCTCGGCGGCCTTGCCGCGCTCGGTGCGGGTGTTGCGCTCAGCGGCTGCGAAACCACCGGCGCGCCGCGTTCCGCCGCCGACCTGCGCGTCGACGAGGCGTTGCGCCAGCGCGTGCGGCACATCGTGGTGATCTATGCGGAAAACCGCAGCTTCGCGAACCTCTACGGCGATTTCCCGGGCGTAAGCCATCCGCTGAGCGAGGTGCGGCCCGAGCACGCGCAGCAGCTCGATCGCGACGGCAAGACGCCGTTGCCCGTGCTGCCGAAGATATGGGGCGGGCTCGTGCCGCAGGCGCAGGAAGTGGACGGCAAGCGCTACGCGATCGCCGAGCGCGACATCGACAAGCTGCCGAACGCGCCGTTCCGGATCGCGGACGCGCAGGGCAAGCCGCTGCCGAACGGCGTGATCACGCGCGACCTGTGGCACCGCTTCTACCAGAACCAGATGCAGATCGCGGGCGGCCGCAACGACCAGTTCGCCGCGTGGGCCGATTCGGGCGGCCTCGTGATGGGCCATTACCGCAATTCGGCCGACACGCTGCGGCTGTGGAACCTCGCGCGGCAGTACACGCTGTGCGACAACTTCTTCATGGCGGCCTTCGGCGGTTCGTGGATGAACCACATGTTCCTGATCTCCGCGCAGCCGCCGCTGTACCCGGACGCGCACAAGCATCCGCACGCGGCGAAACTGCTGTCGAAGGTCGAAGGCGACGATCCGGCCGGCACGCGCCTGAAGCTCGCCGACGATTCGCCCGCGTCCGCGCTCGACGGCCCGCCGAAGTTCGCGGGCGACGGCCCGCTGACGCCGGACGGCTATGGCGTGAACACGATGGCTCCGCCGTACCAGCCGAGCTACGTGCCGCCGCCGGACCCGGGCAACGCCGCGTATGCGGACCCGGCCGACCATCGCGTGATGCCGCCGCAGGGCTATGCGACGATCGGCGACCGCCTGTCGGAAAAGAACATCGACTGGGCGTGGTACAGCGGCGCGTGGCAGTACGCGCTCGAGCATCGCGACACGGGCGCCGTGCCCGATTTCCAGTACCACCACCAGCCGTTCAACTATTTCGCGAACTACGCGCCCGGCACCGACGCGCGCAGCAAGCACCTGCGCGACGCCGGGCTCGGCGACGAGCCGTCGACCAACCACTTCATCGCCGACATCGACGCGGGCCGCCTGCCGGCCGTCACGTTCTACAAGCCGCAGGGCAACCTGAACATGCATGCGGGCTACGCGGACATCGAATCGGGCGACCGTCACATCGCGACGGTGATCGACCATATCCGGCGCGGGCCGCAATGGGACAACACCGTGATCGTGATGACGCACGACGAGAACGGCGGCTGGTGGGATCACGTCGCGCCGCCGGTGGGCGACCGCTGGGGCCCCGGTTCGCGGATTCCGGCGCTCGTGATCTCGCCGTTCGCGAAGAAGGGTTTCGTCGATCACACGCTGTACGACACGAACTCGATCCTGCGCTTCATCAGCCGCGTGCACGGACTCGCGCCGCTCGACGGCGTGGTCGCGCGCAACAAGGCGTTCGCCGCGCGCGGCGCGACGCCGCCGGGCGATCTCACGAACGCGCTCGACCTCGGCTGACGGCGGGTTGGTCTGGTTGGCCTGGTTGGCCGCTTAGCGGCTGAGCCGCTGGGCCGCTCAAGCACTTGGGCACTTCGGTGCCCGAAACGACGACGCCCCGGGCAATACGATTGCCCGGGGCGTCGTTCATTTCCACCCTGCCAACGCTACGCGGCGTCGCGCAGCGCGTCGCACCCCGCCTGCGCGGCGTGACGGCCGGCCTGCCGGCCAAAGAACGTCGCGTCGGCCAGCGACAGCCCCGAGCTGTACCCAGCGCCCCAGCGCGGCAGCCCGCAGGTCGTGCGGCCGGCCGCATAGAGCCCCGGCACCGGCGCGCGCGCCGCGTCGACCACCTGCCCGGTCGGCAGCGTGTCGAGGCCGCCGAGCGTGAAGTGCGGATAGAACGCGTAGTCGATCCGGCAATCGAGCGCGACGAACGGCGGCTCGATCAGCGGCTGCAGCCATTTCTCCGCCTTGTGGAACAGCGGATCGGCGCCTTCGGCAGCATGGCGGTTGTAGACGTCGACAGTCGCCGTCAGCGTGCCGGCCGGCATCCGCAGGTCGCGTTCGACTTCCTCCCACGTTTCGCCGGCCGCCGCGATGCCGATCCGCGCAATCGCGGGCGGCTCCCGGTACGTCGCCTGGTCGACGAGCAGGTAGATGCGGTCGCCGCCTTGGTGGAACGCGTGATGGCCCGTGCGGCCGTGATAACCGTCCTCGTTGACGAAGCGCTGGCCGCGCGCGTTCACGAAGATTCCCCGGATCAGCGATTCGGGTGCGTAGAACGGCAGGCTGACGAAGCCCTGGTCCATGTGGATCGCCGCGCCGCCCGCGCTCTGGCCGAGCAGGATGCCCGAGCCGTCGTCGCCGGGGCTGCCGATCGGTTCATCCGAGCGCAGGAACTGCGGCGCATGCCGGCGCACCATGTCGCGATTCATCGCGAAACCGCCCGCGCACAGGATCACCGCGCGACGCGCACGCACGCATGCCGTCTCGCCATACGCGCGCAGCACGACGCCGCGCACCGCGCCGTCGTCGTCGACGATCAAGGCGAGCGCGCGCGTGTCGTAACGCGTGGCGACGCCGAGCGCCGCCACGCGTTCGGCCAGCACGCGCATCAGCATCTGCCCGCCGCCCCAGCCCGGCCATTGCGGCGTGTGCCCGCGCGGGCACGGCTTCGCGGCCTCGCTGAACGGCCAGGCTTCCTCGCTGCCCGACCAGATCAGGCAATCGTCGGTCTCCGGTTCGACGATCCGCTCGGCAATGAACGTGTTCTTGTATGTGAGGCCCTGCGCGACGAGCCAGTCGTGGTGCGCCAGGCTTTCGTTCGCGTAGAGCCGCACCTTCGCCTCGTCGGCGTCGCGCCCGCCGGCCAGCATCAGGTAGCGGTACAGATCCTCGGTGTCGTCGGTAAAGCCGGCCTGCCGCTGTGCGGGCGTGCCGCCGCTGCCGCCGAGATAGATCTCGCCGCCCGACAGCGCGCTCGTGCCGCCGTAGCTCGATGCGCGCTCGACGATCAGCGTGTCGGCACCGGCACGCGCGGCTTCGATCGCCGCACAGGCGCCGGCCGCGCCGAAGCCGACGATCACGACATCGTGTTCGGCATCCCAGCGATGCACGTCGCGAATGTTCAGGGGGTGAGTCAGGGAATAGTCGGATGACATGAGGAATGGGTCAGCGTGTAGGAAACCTGAGGGAAGCGATGGAAAGCGGCGGATGCGGCGAGGGCCGAACAGGCGGCCCGTTGCCGACGTCGCCGCGATGCCGGGACGGGCATGCGACGGTGCGTGTGCGCGACGCACGCGTCCCGCGCCCGGTTGAAGCCGCGATGCGCGTCAAACGGATCGGCGCGCGCGATGATTCCGACGTGGTCGCGGCGAAGGGCATCGGTACGCCATCGCGCCGCCACGGCTTCCGGCCTGCGCGGCGCGCAGCCGCGCCGACGTCACATGCCGCGCAGCGCGGCGAAACCGAAGTGCGACGGATCGATCGGCACGCAGCCGGCCGGCAGCCCGTTCGCGTCGACCGAGCGGCATTGCAGGATGCCGGCCGCATACGGCGGCGACGGAACCTGATCGGCGCCGTATCGCGCCATCGCCATGGCAGCAAACGTGCCCATCGCCAGTACGCACAGCTTGCGAGTCGTCAGTCTCATGATCGTCGTCCCCTCCGGTTGTCCGCTGGTGCGGTTCGTGTCCGGCGTGCATCGCATGCGGCACCGGATGACTGCACGGTAGCCAGCGCCCGGCCGCCGGCCATCGTCCATTTCGACTAGGGGCAAACGCTGAGCGGCGGGCGCACCGCGTGTCGCATCGCAGCATCGTGCGCGATGGCTTCGCACACGCAGCGGAGGCGCGGCGCGTTGCGCGCCTGTCGCGGCCGGCCGCGCCAATCGTCAGACGCCTGTCGCACGCCGGTCGCTGCGCCGCACCAACCTTGCGCGATCGTGCGGCACGCCGCGCCCGGCCCCGGTGTTTTCCCCGACCCTCGCCCTGCTCCGTATGGATGATGAGTCGCCATCGGTCCGATGCGAACCTTCGCCTCGACGTCGCAATGCCGCCGCGTCCGCACTCGCGGCGCGGCCGACTCTTTCCGTTCTTCCACGGGAGCACTGCATGACCGATTCGAATCCCCGCCACGCGCTGTACGAACTGGCGTGCCGCTATGCGCAAGCCGTCGACCGGCGCGACTGGCCGCGACTCACCGCCCTCTTCACGCCCGATGCGCAGCTCGCCGGCCCCGGCTTCCGCTTCGACGACCGCGACGCGATCGTGACGGGCATGCGCGTGATCGAGCGCTACGAAGCGACCCAGCATCACGTGCACAACCAGCTCGTGACGCTCGACGGCGGCGCGGCCGACGTCGAGACCTATGGCGTCGCCTGCCACGTCTACGTGCGCGACGGCGTGAAGCGCAAGCTCGACTGGGGGCTGCGCTATCGCGACCGCTGCGTGTTCGACGGCGGCACGTGGCGTTTCGCCGCGCGCACGCTGCACGTCGACTGGTCGCAAGACCTGCCGCTGGAGGGCTGAACGATGCGCACCGCTGCTCCCCTCGACGGCCGCACCGCACTCGTCACGGGCGGCGCCGGCGGCATCGGCGCGGCCTGCGCGCACGCGCTCGTCGCCGACGGCGCGGCCGTCGTGCTGATGGGCCGCCGCCGCGACGCGCTCGAACGCACGCAACGGCAACTGACCGACGCGGTGCCCGGCAGCCGCGTCGCGATCCATGCGGGCGACGCCTGCGACGAAGGCGACCTGCAGGCCGCGCTCGACTGCGCGTGGGCGCTCGACCGTCGCCTCGACATCGTCGTGCCGACGGTTGGCGGTGCGGGTTTCCGGCCGCAGCTGCTGCACGACGCCGACACCTTCCGCGCCGAAATCGACCTGAACCTGCACAGCGCATTCGCCGCGATCCGTCACGCCGCGCCGCGGCTCGCCGACAGCGGCGGCGGCGCGATCGTCTGCATCTCGTCGACGGCCGCGCAGATCAATTTCCGCTGGCTGTCCGCGTACTGCACCGCGAAGGCTGCGCTCGAAGCGCTCGTGCGCGGCGCGGCCGAGGAACTGGCCGGCGCGAAGATCCGCGTGAACGCGGTGCGCCCGGGCCTCACGCGCTCCGAAGCAACGGCGCCGATGTTCGACAACCGCGCGCTCGTCGATAGCTTTCTCGAGCAGATCCCGCTCGGCACGCTCGGCGAACCGGAAGCGATCGCGCATGCGGTGCGCTATCTCGCAGGCCCCGAGTCGGGCTGGGTGACCGGCCAGAGTTTCGCGGTCGACGGCGGCCACGAACTGCGCACCAACCCGCGCGTCGACGACACGATCGCGCAGATCTACGGCACGGCCGCGCTCGACGCGATCAGGGCCGGCCGCGCACCGGGCGCCGCATGAGCGCCCGCCTTCTTTCAACGTCAAGGGAATACGACCGACCATGAATCGAGTCGCAAACAAGGTCGCGCTGGTCACCGGTGCGGCAAGCGGCGTCGGCCGCGCGGATGCGCTGCTGCTCGCCGCCGAAGGCGCGCGTGTCGTGCTGACCGACATCGACGAGGACGCAGGCCGCGCGCTCGCACGCGAGATCGGCGACGCCGCACTGTTCGTCCGCCACGACATCGCCGACGAGGACGGCTGGCGACAGGCGATCGCATCGACGCTCGACCGCTTCGGCCGCCTCGACGTGCTCGTCAACAACGCGGCGATCTGTCCGGTCGGCTCGATCGAGGACACGAGCCTCGACACGTGGCGCCGCGTGATGCGCACCAACGCCGACGGCTATTTCCTCGGCTGCAAATATGCGATCGGCGCGATGAAGGGCAACGACACGCCGGGCTCGATCGTGATGATGTCGTCGGTCGCCGCGCTCGGCGGGCTGCCGATGATGTGCGCATACACCGGGTCGAAAGGCGCGGTGACGGCGCTCGCGCGCAGCGTCGCCGTGCATTGCAAGCGCAGCGGTTACCGCATCCGCTGCAACTCGATCCATCCGGACGGGATCTGGACGCCGATGACGCAGGCGCTGATGCCCGATCTCGACCCGGCCGCGCTCGGCATCGGCAGCGATCCGATGGCACGCATGTGCGACCCGCGGGACGTCGCGAATCTCGTGCTGTTCCTCGCGTCCGACGAATCGCGTTTCGTGAACGGTGCGGAGCTGCGGATCGACAACGCGCAACTGGTGTCGTCGCTGTGACGCGACGCACTGCCCTCCCGTTCAAAGGAGTTCATCGATGATTTCATTCAACGGCAAGACCGTGCTGGTCACCGGCGGCGGTGCGGGCATCGGCCGTGCGTGTGCGGAAGCGTTCGGCGCGGCCGGCGCGCGCGTCGCGGTCGCCGAGATCGACCCGGCCCGCGCGCAGGACGTGCGCCAGGCGCTCGAAGCGGCGGGCGTCGACGCGCTCGTCGGCACCGTGGACGTCACGCGTCGCGATCAGGTCGATGCATTCGCACGAACCGTCGACGCGCGCTTCGGCGGCCTCGACGTGCTCGTCAACAATGTGGGCGACTTCCTGCAGATCGCGAAACCGTTCGACGACTGCACCGACGACGACATCGCGCGGCTGTTCGACGCGAACCTGCGCCAGGTGTTCGTCGTCACGCGCGCGATGCTGCCGTTGCTGCGCAAGCGCGGCGCGGGCGGCTGCATCGTCGGCGTGTCGTCGATCGAAGGCTTTCGCGCCATTCCGAACTGCACCGTGTACGCGTCGTTCAAGGCCGCGCTGACCGGCTTCACGAAAAGCCTCGCGCTCGAACTCGGGCCGGCCGGCATTCGCGTGAACCAGATCGCCCCCGAAACCACCGAGACGCCGCAGGTGCCCGTCAGCGCGATGGTCGCGGCCGAGCATCGCGGGCACATCCCGCGCTGGATCCCGCTCGGGCGCTTCGGCGCGACCGGCGATATCGCGGGTGCCGCGCTGTTCCTGGCGAGCCCGCTCGCCGCATGGGTCACCGGCACGACGCTGCATGTCGACGGCGGCGCGCTCGCGGCGGCCGGCTGGTATCGCGACCCGAACGGCTTCTGGACCAACATGCCCGTCGTCACGGGCAACGGCTTCAATTTCTGAGCGGCACCGCCCGCCTGTTCATTTCACGCGGCGCGGATGCGCCGCTACCGGAGACACCATGAAGATCCTGATCGTCGGCGGCACCGGCCTCATCGGCGGCCATGCCGCGCTGCACCTGCACGCGCAGGGCAACCCCGTCACGCTCGCCGCACGCAAGCCACCCGCCGCCGGCAGCGCACTCGCGCAGTTCGACGTATTGCTGCGCGACTACGTGGCCGGCAACTTCACGCGCGACGATCTCGCGCCGTTCGACGCGGTGGTGTTCGCGGCCGGCAACGACATTCGCCACCTGCCGCCCGGCACCGACGAAGCCGCGCACTGGGAGCGCGCGAACGTCGATGCGGTGCCGCGCTTCTTCGCGCTCGCGCGCGACGCGGGCGTGCAGCGCGCGGTGCTGGTCGGCAGCTTCTATCCGCAGGTCGCGCCGGCGCTCGTCGACACGGTGCCGTACGTGCGCTCGCGCCATCTCGCCGACGAACGTGTGCGCGCGCTCGCGACGCAGTCGTTCGCCGTCTGCAGCGTCAACGCGCCGTTCGTCGTCGGGTCAGTGCCGGGGCTGCGCAACGAGATGTTCGCTGCCTACACGGGCTATGCGCAAGGCCAGTTCGCGGGGCTGCCCGTGTTCGGGCCGGCCGGCGGCAGCAACTTCATCTCGACGCAATCGCTGTCGGAAGCGATCTGGGGCGCGCTGCAGCGCGGCGAAGCAGGCAAGGCCTACCTCGTCGGCGACGAGAACCTCAGCTTCGCCGACTACTTCGCGGCCTTCTTCCGCGCGGCGGGCAATCCGCGGGACGTCCCGTCGCTCGACCAGGAGCATCCGCTGTTGCCCGACATCGCGATCTACACGGGGCGCGGCAACGTCGTGTCGTACGAACCCGATCCCGCCGACAGCGCGCTGCTGCGCTACCGGCGAGGCGATGTGCAGCGTGCGGTCGATGAAGTCGTTGCGCATTGCCGCGCGCAGTAGGCAAACGGCGCGTGTGCGGCGCGGATGCAAAAACGTCCCGCCGCCGGCAACGAATGCCGGCGGCGAGACGTCAGGGCGACAACGTCGATGCGGGCCGTCAGGCGCCGATACGCTGCTCGATCTTCTTCATCGTGTCGGTCATTTCGGCCGGCAGGCGCAGCTTCAGCATGTCGAACAGCGCCGCATGCAGCTTCAATTCCTCACGCCATTCGTCGGCGTTCATCGACGTCACCGCGTCGAACTGCTCGCGCGTGAAATCGAGGCCGTCCCAGTGCAGGTCCTCGTATGCCGGCGACACGCCGAACGCATGCTCACCGCCGCCACCCGTGCCTTCGAGACGGTCGAGCATCCACTTCAGCACGCGCATGTTCTCGCCGAAGCCCGGCCACACGAACTTGCCGTTCGCATCCTTGCGGAACCAGTTCACGCAGTAGATCTTCGGCAGTTTCGCGCCGGCGCCTTCGAGCTGCTTGCCGAGCTTCAGCCAGTGCGCGAAATAATCGCTGACGTTGTAGCCACAGAACGGCAGCATCGCGAACGGATCGCGGCGCACGATGCCCTGCTGGCCGACCGCCGCGGCGGTCGTCTCCGAGCCCATCGTCGCGGCCATGTACACGCCTTCGACCCAGTCGCGCGCCTCGGTCACGAGCGGCACGGTCGTCGAACGGCGGCCGCCGAAGATGAACGCGTCGATCGGCACGCCGGCCGGGTTCTCCCAGTCGTCGTCGATCGACGGGCACTGCGCGGCCGGCGCCGTGAAGCGCGAATTCGGATGCGCCGCCTTGCGGCCAGTCTCCTTGCCGATCTCCGGCGTCCACGGGTTGCCCTGCCAGTCGGTCAGCTTCGCGGGCGGCGTGTCGGTCAGCCCTTCCCACCACACGTCGCCGTCTTCCGTCAGCGCGACGTTCGTGAAGATCACGTTTTCCGTGAGCGTCGAGATTGCGTTCGGGTTGGTCTTCACGCCCGTGCCCGGCGCGACACCGAAGAAGCCGGCTTCCGGGTTGATCGCATACAGCCGGCCGTCGCGGCCCGGCTTCAGCCACGCGATGTCGTCGCCGATCGTCGTGACCTTCCAGCCATCGAAGCCCTGCGGCGGAATCAGCATCGCGAAGTTCGTCTTGCCGCACGCGGACGGGAATGCGGCGGCGACGTGATACTTCTTGCCGGCCGGCGACGTCACGCCGAGGATCAGCATGTGTTCGGCGAGCCAGCCCTGGTCGCGCCCCATCGTCGATGCGATACGCAGCGCGAAACACTTCTTGCCGAGCAGCGCGTTGCCGCCGTAGCCCGAACCGAAACTCCAGATCTCGCGCGTCTCGGGAAAATGCACGATGTACTTGACCGGATTGCACGGCCACGGAACGTCTTGCTGGCCGGCTTCGAGCGGATGGCCGACGCTGTGCACGCACGGCACGAAATCGCCGTCATCGCCCAGCACGTCATACACCTCGCGGCCCATGCGCGTCATGATCCGCATGTTCACGGCGACGTACGGGCTGTCGGACAGCTCAACGCCGACGTGCGCGATCGGCGAGCCGAGCGGGCCCATCGAAAACGGCACGACGTACAGCGTGCGGCCGCGCATCGAGCCGCGGAACAGGCCGTTGAGCGTCTCGCGCATTTCGGCGGGCGCGATCCAGTTGTTGGTCGGGCCGACGTCGTCGCGCGATGCCGCGCAGATGAACGTGCGATCCTCGACGCGCGCGACGTCCGACGGATCGGATTGCGCGAGATACGAGTTCGGGCGCTTCGCCGGGTTCAGCCGCTTGAGCGTGCCCTGGTCGACCATCTCCTGGCACAGCGCGTCGTACTCTTCCTGCGAACCGTCACACCACACGACACGCTCGGGCTCCGTGAGCGCCGCGATGCGCGACACCCAGTCGATCAGCTTGCGATGTTTGACGAAAGCCGGCGGAGCGATCAGCGGGCCGTGTGTCGCTTCGGCCAGATTGTTTTGCGACATGAGGGTGTCTCCAGATTATTGGGCGAGGATGGGGGATGCGGGGCGAGCCCGCGAGATGGGGGATGCGATTGGAGCGCAGAGTGCGGCGGCGCGCAGGACGGGACACGCGAGCGGAGCGCGTGTCGATGCCGCGATGCGTGCGAGAGAAGGTGACGTCTCGTTAGAAGGTGCGAACGCGAGTTTCGCCATGCAAGCAACCTGCCGTACAACTCCATGGCGACCAGCATACCATCGCCGTTATTTGGCAAACGTTGCGTTGCAACAAGAAACAATCATGTCGGCGATCCGGCACGCCGGTTGCCTGTGAATTATTTTTACAACGCCATTGCGCGCGTTTCGGGGGCGAAACGCGCCAGGACGGCCGTCCAACAAGGGTTTCGCGGAAGCGGCAAATCCGGCCCGCCGCGCCCGCGTTTAGCCAGCGAGCGCGCGGGCCGTGCGAATTCACGTTTTCGCTAGTCAGGCAAACCCTGAATTAGGTTGCGTACACAAACATCCGACGAGAACGTGCGGCGGGCCCACCCGCTCAAAACGGCGCGCCCGGCAATCCGGGGTAATACGCGCCTGCCGCCATCCCGCCGTCGACGGCCAGTTCGGCGCCGTTGCAGTACGACGCTTCGTCGCTCGCGAGGAACAGCGTCGCGCGCGCGATTTCGTCGGGCAGGCCGACGCGTTGCAGCGGCACGTTCGCATAGTGCTTGTTGATTTCCTCGAGCGGCGCGCCGGTCGGGTTCGACATCGCGGTGTTCACGCCGCCCGGATGGATCGAATTCACGCGCACGCCCTGATGGCCGAGTTCGAGCGCCGCGACCTTCGTCAGCCCGCGTACGCCCCACTTGCTCGACACGTACGCGGCCAGTGCGTTCACGCCGCGCAGCCCGTCCACCGACGAGATGTTGACGATCGACCCGAGCTTCTGCGCGATCATGCGCGGCGCGATCGTCCGGATCCCGACGAACGTGCCGACGAGGTTGATCGACACCGCACGCTCGAAATCGCGTTTCGACAGCTCGGTGATGCCGCCGAACGTCAGCACGGCTGCATTGTTGACCAGCACGTCGATACGGCCGAACTGCTCGACCGTCGCGTCGGTCACGCGCACCCAGTTCGCTTCGTCGGCGACGTCGAGCCGCATGAAGCGCGCCGCGTCGCCGAGCTCGCGCGCGAGCGCTTCGCCTTCCGCATCGAGCACGTCGCCGATCACGACGCGCGCGCCCTCCGCGACGAACAGCCGGCACGTCGCCGCGCCCATGCCACGCGCACCGCCCGTGACGATCGCTACCTTTCCTTCCAGTCGACCCATGTCGTCCTCTCTTCGATTCCGGTTTGCCGGCCGCCGCGCGCAGGCGTGCACGCACTTGCCGGATCATGATCGGCACGCGGCCGGTGCCGCGCGCCTCCGCCGTCAGCCGCCGTCGTTAGCCGCCGCCGTCAGCCCCAGTACGCCTGCCCGCCGTCGAGCGGCAGCGTCGCGCCCGTCAGATACGCAGCGTCGCGGCTCGCCAGAAACACGATCGCGCGGCCGATGTCCTGCTCGCAGTCGCCTACGCGGCCGAGCGGAATCGTGCGGAAAAACGCGGCGGCTTCCTGCGGGTTCGCCTCGACCCAGCCTTTCAGGCCCGGCGACAACGCGTGCGGTGCGACCGCGTTCACGCGGATCCCGTCCACGCCCCACTCGCAGGCAGCCGCGCGCGTCAGGGCACGAATCGCCTCCTTGGTCGCCGCGTACGCGCCGTAGCCGGACGCATCCCAGCGCACCGCGGCCGACGAAGCGAAATTGACGATCACACCGTCGCCCTTCAGATGCGGATGGCACGCGCGCATCATGCGCAGCGTCGCGATCGGCCCCGACTCGAGCCCCGCGAGGAAATCCGCATCGGTTAGGTCAAGCAGGCGGCCGAGCGGCACGACCTGCGCGTTGTTGATCAGGATCTGCACGCCGCCGAAGCGCGCAACGACGCTGTCGACGCACGCCACGATCTGCGCGGCGTTCATCACGTCGCACACGAACGGCTCGGCCACGCCGCCACGCGCGCGAATCGCCTCGCAGGTCGCGAGCAGCTTGTCGCGGGTACGACCGACCACCGCGACGTGCGCGCCTTCCGCCGCGAGCGCCTGCGCGACGCCCTGGCCAACGCCCTGCCCCGCGCCCGTCACGAGCGCGACCTTGCCTTTCAGGATGCCCATGTGCGCTCCTCAGGCGACGATCGCCGGATGGGCCTGCACGGGCCCGCCGAGCAGTTCGCGATACGACGGCGGCTGCTTGCCGTCGAGATCGGCGATGCCGTACCCCAGCGCGGCTTCCGCGCCGACGAGCACCTGCCCCGACCACGCCATGCGCTGCGGATCGCCATGGATCGCGTGAATCACGCGGCCCGTGAATTCCGGGCTTTCCGCGGCGAGCGAGAATTCCTTGTACAGATCCGGGTGTTCTTCCCACACGCGCGTCGTGCGCTCGGTGCGCAGCGGGCCCATCCAGATCGACACGGCCGCGACGTCGAACGGCTTCAGGTCGACGGCCATGTCCTTCGCGAACTTGTCGACACCGGATTTCTGCGCGCCGTAGGCCGCCCCGTGCATGTAACAGCTCGCGCCGAACGACGACGTGAACGCGATCAGCCCGCTGCGACGCTTCACCATCAGCGCCGCCGCGTGCCAGCTCGCGACATAGGCGGAGCGCAGGCCGACATCGAGGATGTTGACGAGGTCGAGCGACTTCTCCCAGAACGGGCCCGGCAGGATCAGTTGATCGTGCAGGTAGGTCGCGTTGTTGACGAGAATGTCGAGCCGCCCGCTTTCGCGTTCGACGCGCTCGAACAGCGCCTTCACCTGCGCGTCGTCCGCGTGGTCGCACGCCACCGCGATCCCGCGGCCGCCGAGCGCATCGATCTCGCGTGCGGTCTCGTGGATCGTGCCGGGCAGCGGCGCATCGCCTTCGTTCTGCGAGCGGCCCGTGACGTAGACGGTCATGCCGGCCGCGCCGAGCGCGCGCGCGATGCCCTTGCCCGCGCCGCGCGATGCGCCCGTCACGACGGCGACCGGCGCATCGTGGTTCTGTGTCATGTTCGATGTCTCCTGTGGAATGTGCGCCATGTGCACGGCGCTAACGTGCGTCAGGCGGCCGGCGGCTGCGCACCGGCGAACAGCACGCCCGGCGCATCGCCTTCGTAACGGGCCGACAGCGTCGACGTGACGACGCAGCGCGTGCCCGCGATCTTCCATTCGCCGTCGACCTTCCGGTATTCGTCGTCGTAGTACGCGCCGAGCTGCGTGAGCGTTCGCGCGTTCGTGTCGATCACCTGGTAGTGCAGGCCCCACGTGCCGCGCGCATGCACGTCGTCGAGCACGTCGATCTCGGGATTCACGCCGTGATGCATCTCGACGATGTGCGGATGGCAGCCGAGTTGCACGAATACGTCGACGAGCGCGTCGCGCGTGTCGAACGTGCCGATGCGGCCGTAGTTGATGTGCACGTGGCCGGGCGCGAAGCAGTCGCGCATCCCCTGCGGATCCTTGCGGTCGCAGCACGTGAAGTAGCGCGCCTTCAGTCGGCGGATCGCGTCGGCATCCTCGAGCCGGCGCACACGCGCTTCCAGCGATTCGATGAGGGTCATCCTGTCTCCTTGTTCGGTGCCGGCGCGGTTCGATGGCCGCGTCGATGCCACGTTACCGCCGCGCGATGCGTCGGCCATCACCCGTTCGGATGAAACCGGCGATTCGTCCTCGCAGCGCCGGGCGCATGCGTACGGCGCGTTCGTCCGAACAGACGATGTGATGCAGGCGGCTTCGTTCCTACCATCGAACGACACCACCACGAGGCCCGGCGATGGACGACACGACCCGCACGCTCCACGAGTACGAGCAGATCCGACAGTTGAAGTACCGGTATTTCCGCGCGGTCGACACGCACGACTGGGCGCTGCTCGCGGATTGCCTGACCGAAGACTGCGAGGCCCGCCTGTATGGCGGCCGCTACGTGTACGAGGGCCGCGACGCATTCGTGTCGAGCCTGCGCGAGCTGATCGGCAAGCCGACCTTCCTGACGATGCATCACGGCCATCACCCCGAGCTCACGCTGGTCTCGGCCGATCATGCGTGCGGCGTGTGGTTTCTCGAGGACCACGCGATCAATCTCGAGGACAACTACCTGCTGCACGGCACTGCGTTCTACGACGACCAGTACGTGAAACGCAACGGCGCGTGGCGCATTCACGCGACGCGCCACGAGCGCCTGTTCGAAACCGTCACGTCGCCGATTCCGCCGTCGCTCACGCTGACCGCGAACCGGTTCGCGCCGGACGCATACCCGTCGGCCGGATCGCCCGAAACCGCTTCCTGAACCCCGGCGGCAACGCCGCCGATCCCGTCATTCCCCTCTGGAGCCGGAGCAATGGAGAAAGTCATTTACGTGTTGTGGCGCGACGCGCAGGCTGCGCCCGATCAGTGGAGCCGCACGGTGCGCGCGCAACTCGCCGACAAGCTGCTGTCGCTCGGTGCGCACGGCGTGCAGGTGAACGTCGCGGATGCGGACGTCGCGCCGGCCGCCGGCCTGAAGCAGACCAACACGCACCCGGGCATCGACGGGATCGTCGCGGTGTGGGTCGATAGCGCAAACGCGATGTTCCGCCAGCCGTTCGACGACGCGGTGCGTGCAATCGTCCCGCACATGGCTGCGTATCTCGTCACCGAGTCGCAACCGATTCCGAATACGCGCTTTCCGGCACGGCCGGGCGAGCGCACCACGGGCTTCTCGCAGCTCGCGTTCCTGAAGCGGCCGCCGCGCCTCACGCACGAAGCATGGCTCGACGTGTGGCACGGGCATCACACGCGCGTCGCGATCGATACGCAGGACAATTTCCTGTACGTGCAGAACGTCGTCGTGCGCGCGCTCACGCATGCGGCGCCCGGTTATGACGCGATCGTCGAGGAGTGCTTTCCCGCAGCGGCGATGACCGATCCGCATGCGTTTTTCGATGCGGTGGGCGATGACGAAAAATTCCAGCGCAATGTGGCCGAGATGATGGACAGCTGTGGGCGCTTCATCGACTTCGACAAGATCGACGTGCTACCGACGAGCCAGTATGTGGTGAAGGCGGTGCGGGGGTGAGTTCGGGGGATCGCGTGGGGCGATCCTTGCCGGCGCCGGGAGTTGTCGTTCGAGATTGCCGCACAGGCTTTCCCGGCCCCTTCAGCTCACTCGAACTTGCGGAAATCCACGTATTCCTTGACGAACTTCCCCGTCGACAGGAGTGCGCTTTCGATGTCCGCGATAACGGATGAGTTGTCGATCGACGCCGTCACGAACAGTCCCCAGATATCGTCGTCAATTTCATAGTGGCCCCGGGCGTAGGCCCAATAGCTGAAGTAGCGGTCGTGAAACAATGCGACCACGGGTTCATCAACGCCGTCCGGATGCGGAACCTCGACAGCGTGCAGCGCATCCTGCAGGATCGCGGCGATGCTCGGGAAATCCGCTGCACGATGATCATCGAGTACCTCGACCAGCAGATCACTGCCGTGAAATACCGGTCGAACACGGAATCGAATCAGGTTTGTCATGGCTCGTTTTCTGTTGTCGTGGCCCGGTATCGAACGACGGCTCGCAGCCGGTTACGAAAGCGGACACACCGAACGGGCATTGGTCGCGGCGATGACGGCACACTTGCCGACGCCGGATTTCCGGTTACTCGAGCGCCTGCCTGATCGCCAAGGCGAGCCCGGCCGGATTCTCCCAGGCCATCGAATGGCCCGCGTTTTCCACGATGCCGACGTTCACCCCTTCCGCGGGAAGACGTTCGGTGTCGACATCGGGCAGCGAGCGTGCTCCAAACAAAACGGTTCTCGGCATCTTCATCGAATAGAGCTGCTCGCGCCAGCTTGGATGACTGCCCTCGATGAGCGACACGGCACTTCGATGAACGGCGTACGGAGCACTGGCCGACATCGAAGCCGCCCAGATATCGCTGCCGCCGGCAGCGGATTCGGCGATCAGCGCGGCGTGCCCGGCTTGCACATATTCCACCTCCGTCATCGCCGCGATTTTTCTGCTGAAAAAGCCGCCTCCAGGCTCCAGATTGGGCTCGCCCAGCACGAGATGTCGCACCCGCTCACCGAGCTGCATCGATGCAGCGATCGCCACTGCGCCCCCCATGCTGTGACCGAACAGGTTGAGCGACGACAGCGCCAGATGATCGGCGAGTGCCACGATCGTTCCGGCATGCTCTTGAATGGTGTAGGAAAAGTCCACGGGCCGATCGCTGAACCCGAATCCAGGCAGATCGACCAGCACCGCCCGATGCCCCGACAAAGCAGGCTGTGCCATGACGCCCGGATAATCGCAGGAGGACGCGCACCCCAATCCGTGAACGAAGAATGTCGGTATCCCTTGCCCGGGGAGATCGTGATACCGGATTCCCCATTGGCCGGTCCTTACAGCAAAAGTCTTCATGTTCGATTTCCAGCTTTCAACGTTCAACGGCGGTATCGGCTGTACCGCACCCTGACATCGCTGTCGTGCCACGCGGATGCTTATATCAAATCGAGCGTACGCGTCGATACCCGTGAATCTACACTGACAGCCCCGCTTCCACGATATGGATCATGCATGGAATCGCCTGCCCCCTTCAGTGGTTCGAAGATTGCGCTCTTCAAGGACCGGGACATCCTCGTCTATCGACGTGACGACAAGCCCGACATCCCGTTTCCCGGCCTGTGGGACCTGCCGGGCGGAGGCAGGGAAGGTAACGAGACGCCCGAAGCGTGCGTGTTGCGCGAACTCCATGAGGAATTCGGACTGACGATACCGGGCAGCCGGATAGGTTGGTCCAGGGTCTATCCGTCGAGCCGACCCGATCGCCTGCCACACTGATTCTTCGCCGGTTGGCTGAGCGCTGCGGAAATCGCCGCGATCCGTTTCGGCAATGAAGGCCAGGAATGGACGCTGATGGATGTCGACACGTATCTGCAACTCACTGATGCGATCACGCATTTGCAGGCGCGCGTGACGGATTATCTGAATCGTTGACGGCGCACGATTGCCGGCGATTGACGTTTGTCCTTCGAATGTCGCGTACTGCGCCGACGCCTGATCGATGCGTTCGACTGAAGCTGGTTGAAGTGACCACGCCCGCTTCCCGACAGCAGACACTCGACGTCATTTGACCGGTGCCTGCTTCGATAAAGGCCGCCCTGACGGATCAACCGGATTCGACCGGAACTAGCGCCGATTCGCTGTCGCCGCATGCACGAACGCCGAAATTGCCTCCACCACGCCGTCCGCCAGCGGCAGACCCGGGTTCGAATAAGCGGCGAGGTTTTCCTGCAGCGCCGACGTGCGAACCGTCTTGAGCACATGATTGGCGTCGGCGATCAGCGCCATTTCGGCCCGCGGATAGGCGTGCTTCAGCAGTTCCGCGTCCTGTACGGCGACCTGGATATCCCGCGCCCCCTGCACGATGAGCACGGGCTTCATGTAACCGGCCAGCAGCGCTGCCGGATCGAGGATCAACTCGCTCATCAGGAAGCGCTGGACTTGCGGCCTGAACAACGGCATGAGTGCCGGGTCGATCCTGGCTGCGTCTACCCGTTCACCTGCCTCCAGGGATTCGAGGATCGACATTGCATTGGCAAGAATCGGAGCATTTGCCGGGTTCGATTGCAGTTGTTGCCTCAACACAGGCCCTAGCGGGCGCCCTGCCGTCGATACCAGGATCAGGCCGCCGATGTCGTCCATTTGCCGGGCAGCCGACAACGCCACCCATCCGCCCTCACTATGGCCCAACAGCCACACCCGGGAAGCGCCCGTCCGCGCGCGAATGGCGGCGACCCAAGAACGGACGTCGGCCGCGTACTCGTCGATCGTGACGTCATCGGCATCCGGTATCGCCGACGCGCTGCCGTACATGCCGCGCTTGTCGATTCGAACCGACGCGATTCCTTCATCGCGCAATCCCTCCGCGAGCAATCGATAGGTCGACGCCTGAACCCCGTTCGGCGCGTTACCGTTCCTGTCGGTCGGGCCCGAGCCCGGCACGATCAGCACCACCGGGGCGTCGTCGGAACCCGGGGACAACAGCGTGCCTTTCAACGGGCCGGCCGGGCCCGGTGCTTCGATTTCCGTCTGCATGGTTTGTAAAGGATCTCTCGAATGAAGGGCGAAAGCCATTGTGATGCTCGCGAACATCGCCGTCGCCATCGGCCCTGGCCGCGCATGAAACCCTCGACGTCTTCCTGGGATGGCCACGACGTCCTGGCAACACCGCGATCAATTGCCAGCGACGGAAGCGGCTCGTTCAAGCCGTCGTACCTGGCCGACACCCGTCCGATGCAATTGACCGAGGCCGCCCCGCTCTTGCCCGTCAGTCACCCGTGAACCGGCGCGGCTGATACGTATTCCCGTTCCAGGTAAAACGCGCGGACTTGCCCGCCCCGGCCTTTCCCTTGGGACGCACAAGGAGGTCGTAGTGTCCGTTCGTCATGTGAGGACTGAACGACAGCACGTAATGCGTCTCCGTCGTATTTTCCGCATCACAGGAATCCCGCCGGGCATCGCCCGGCTTCCCGCGTTTTCCGTCGTTCTTCTCCTCACATTCCGCAGCCCCGTCCTTGTCATAGGTCGACCAGTCGGTTAGCGCGGAGAAGACGGGCGTCACGCGACCATCGCGATAACGGTACAGGCTCAGTATCCCGGTCGAATCGCTATGTGCGGTCGACGTGTAGTTATTGCCGAAGAGCACGCCAAAGGCAGTTTCCTGCGCGCTGATCCGGTAGGGAATGACGTCCATGGCCAGGAAGGCACTCCATAACATCGGTGACGTATCGACGCGCTCGCTCCGATCGCTCGCGAGCAGGCGGAACCCTTGCCCGTCGCGGATCAGCACACCTGTCCACAACTCCGCGTCGACGGTCTCGGTCGGGCGCTGGACCAATGCGGCCACGACCCAAAGCGGCCCTGAAGCCGACGGCCCATGCGCCCATGGTGACAGCGCGACACCCTTGACACTGTCTGCCGGGGCCGGGTCCGTGCCCATCAGGGTATGCAACGCGGCTTGTTGCTGCTCGTCGTCGGTCACGTTGCTCGACGCAAACGCGCAGTGCGCGACCAGCGCCAGGACGAGCGTCAGCACCGTTTGCATGCAAAAGTCGAGTTTCCTGCTTCTTCGGGCGCGTGAGTCTCGCCGCCCAAAGGATGAATCACCTCCGCGCGCTTCCTGCATGTCGATCAACATTGCCCGTGTTCTCCTCGTAGATCCTGTTTCCAGCCAGTTGCAAGCAAGTTTCGTCGCGTCAACGTCTCTGCGCCCGACTCGACGGGCTTCGACCACTCGAGCCGATGCCGGAGACGTCGAACCGCATCGCAGCGATTCAATTCATGGCGCCTTGGCCAAAGCCAGAACGGCCATCACCGCATCGTCCTCGATTCCCTTGATATCCGACTGGAACCGGTTTCTTTGCGGTATCAACACGATGAGCCCCTCGATCTGTGCGGTAACCAGCGCGGCTCGCCTCGCGAGCGCAGCTTGCGACAGCGCCGGGTTCACGGCCTCGATGAATCCGGCGATCACGCGCCGTTGAAACCCGTATCCCTCTTCGAGCATTTTCCGCGCGAACTCCTGAGTCTGCGCCAGTGCCCAGAAGTTCACGAACAGGCTTTGCGTCCGGGGCTGCTTGCCGTCCTCGAGCAACAACCTGACCACTTTAGGCGGCCCTCGGCTGTCAGCGACGTGTCCGCGCTGACACTGTCGTACGTATTGGCGTAGGCTTCCATCGTCGCGGAAAATCGGTTTCATCGACGACGAACGCATCATCTACTCGGGTGGATGTTTCGGTCACGGCGTCGCCCTGACGCACCTCAACGGCCTGACGATCGCAGACATGCTGAGCGGGAAGCAAACGGCCTTGACGGACTTCCGGATCGTGAACCGCAAATCGATGTCGATGAAAAGCGACACGCTGTCGTTCCTGTTCGGCAGGGCGGCGCGTCAAGCGCTGAAGACCTGGGACCGATGAGAGGAGCGAGGATTGACGAAGTAACGGCGGGGGATCGCGCGCTCCCGTCCTGGCCGGCGGCATGACGCTGGCGCCGGAATCCCGTCGCGATTCCCCTCGCCCGAAGTCCTCATCCTTCAACCGGCCGCGCGCCGGCAATTCCCCGACGCTCATCAACATTGCGCAACGCAACTGTTTGTCGATCCCCTTCCCACCCGTAGCGCCCTCCACGCCTCGCCCACACGCATCTTTGCCACGCTCATGACAAAACGTCTATAATTGGACAATCCATCGACTGGCACGCTGAAGCATTCGCCCTGGCGCGCCTCGATTCCCCGGCCCCGCCTGCCCGGAGCGACATGAGCGACTACCCCGTTTTCGACACGCTTTGCGATCTGCTGAACACGTCCGGCGCACGATTCCGCGTGCTGGAACATCCGGCCGAAGGAAAATGCGACGCGATCGCCGCGCTGCGCGGCACACGCCCCGAACAGGGCGCGAAGGCAATGCTGTGCACGTTCAAGGACGGCGGCGACGCCGCTGCGCTCGCGGTGATTCCCGGCCACCTGAAGATCGATTTCCGCAAGGTCGCCGATGCGGTCGGCCGTCGCAAGGCGACACTCGCACCGCCCGATCTCGCGGCCGCCGTCACGCGCTGCGTGATGGGCGCCGTGCCACCCTTCGTGTTCGACGCCGGCGTGACGCTCGTCGTCGATCCCGCACTGGTCGAACACAACACCGAGATTGCATTCAACGCGGGCCGCCTCGACCGCTCCGTCGTACTCGACGCGGCCGACTACGTGCGGATCGCGCAGCCGCTGCTCGCCGACATCACGCGGTCGCAAGCGGCGGACGGCGAGTAACCCGCCCGCCGCCGGTCGCCCGTTTCCCGACGCCGTCAAATCGATCCGAACTCCGAACGCGAAACCACCATGACCACCACCCGGAACAAGGCGCCGTCCGAGCAGGCATCGCTGATCGAACAGGTGCAGCGCATTGCCGAAGGGCTCGGCGCGATGTTCGCGCCGTTCACCGAAGTCGTGGTTCACGACCTGCGCACGCCGAAGCACGCGATTCTCGCGATCCACAACAACCTGTCGGGACGCGCAGTCGGCGATCCCGCGACCGAGCTCGGCCTCGCCCGCATCGCGGACGACGATTTCCCGCAAGTGCTCGCGAACTACCCGAACCGCTTCGCCGACGGCCGCACCGCGAAAAGCACGTCGATCGGCATCAAGGATTCGACCGGCCGCTACGTGGCCGCGCTGTGCCTGAACGCCGACACCACGCTGTTCCGCGGCTTCCAGGGCATGCTGAACCAGTTCTGCAGCACGGACGGCGAAGCCGTCGCCGAAACGCTCGACCCGGCCGGCGCGGACGCGATCCGGCAACGCATCGACGCATTCGCGATGCGCCTCGCGACGACGCCGCGCGAACTGAAGACCGACCAGCGCCGCGAGCTGATGCAGGCGCTGAAGGCCGACGGTTTCCTCGAAGTGCGCCGCGCGATGGAAATCGTGTCGCAGCATCTCGGCGTCTCGCGCGCGACCGTCTACAACGATGCGAAATGATTCCGGATTCCGGCGCGCCGTGCGCGCGGCGTCCCTGTTGACTGACCTTTCCGACCCCAAACGACCATGAACGCTCCGACTCTCCCCACGTACGACGACGTTGCCGCCGCCGCGGCCCGGCTCGAAGGCCATGCGCACCGCACGCCGGTGATGACGTCGCGGACGATCAACGAAGCGCTCGGCGCGCAGGTGTTCTTCAAGTGCGAGAACCTGCAGCGCATGGGCGCGTTCAAGTTCCGCGGCGCGTTCAACGCGCTGTCGCGCTTCGACGCGGAGCAGCGCCGCAACGGCGTCGTCGCGTTCTCGTCCGGCAACCATGCGCAGGCGATCGCGCTGTCGGCGCGCATCCTCGGCATTCCCGCGACGATCGTGATGCCGCAGGACGCGCCGGCCGCGAAGATCGCCGCGACGCGCGGCTACGGCGGCAAGGTCGTGACCTACGACCGCTACACCGAGGATCGCGAGCAGATCGGGCGCGATCTCGCGGCGCGGCACGGGCTCACGCTGATCCCGCCCTACGACCACCCGGACGTGATCGCCGGCCAGGGCACGGCGGCCAAGGAACTGTTCGACGAAGTGGGCCCGCTCGACGCCGTATTCACGCCGCTCGGCGGCGGCGGGTTGCTGTCGGGCACCGCGCTCGCCACGCGCGCGCTGTCGCCGCACGCGACGCTGTACGGCGTCGAGCCGGAAGCCGGCAACGACGGCCAGCAATCGTTCCGCTCCGGCGCGATCGTGCATATCGACACGCCGCGCACGATCGCGGACGGCGCGCAGACGCAGCACCTCGGCAACCTGACGTTCCCGATCATCCGCCGCGACGTCGACGACATCCTCACCGCGACGGACGCGGAACTGGTCGACTGCATGCGCTTCTTCGCCACGCGTATGAAGATTGTGGTCGAGCCGACCGGCTGCCTGTCGTTCGCCGCCGTGCGACGGATGAAGGACGCGCTGCAAGGCAAGCGCGTCGGCGTGGTGATCAGCGGCGGCAACGTCGATCTCGAGAACTTCTGCACGCTGGTGTCGGCGTCGGCCTGACCATCGCGGCGCGCATGACCATTCCGTCATCCGCGCCGCATCACGCCTTCACGCCTTCACGCCTTCACGCCTTCACGCCTTCACGCCTTCACGCCGCGTTAAGTTTCGCGCCCTAGACTGATTACGTTGTCCCGCAATCCGTCGCGCAGTCAGTCGTGAAGGAGCCACCATGAAAACGCACGCGATCGTCGCCGCCGCCCTGGCGGCCGCTTCCCTTTCGGCGTTCGCTCAACCGGGCGTGACGTCATCCGGTTTTCCCGCCGCGTCGCCGCACGACACCATCGGCCAAGCGACGCACCGCTCGCCCGCCGCGTTGCCGCACGCCGGCTTCGTGCTCGCGAAGATCGACCAGAACAATACGCCCCCCGATCGCGGCGGCGACCCGAGCGGCCGCACGCATTCCGGCACGCACATGTGACGGCCCGCGCCGGGCGCCGCTGCCGCCCGGCCCTCAGAACGACGGCAACGTCGGATCGCGCGCGGCCAGAATGTCGTCGGTGCGCCGCTGCAGCGCGCCGTCGATCGTCTCCGGTTGCGGAATCAGCCAGTAGCGCCCGGCACGGATGCCGTCGAACACCCGCTCGGCGAACGCGTCGGGCGTGAGCCCGTGCGCGTTCAGCATCGAGCGCATCGTGTCGACGAAGCCGCGTACTTCGGGCCGGTCGTGCACCGCGCCGAACGGGTCGTTGAAGATGCCCGATTGCACGGGGCCAGGCGCAAGCAACGACACGCCGACCGGCGCACCGAGCATCTTCAGTTCTCCGTACAGCGATTCGGTCAGCGCGACCACCGCGAATTTCGTCGCCGAATAAGGCGACATCAGTGGGCTCGGCAGGAACCCGCCCACCGACGCGGTATTCACGATGCGCGCCGGCGCATTGCGTTCGAGCATCCGCGGCACGAAGCTGCGGATCCCGTTCAGCACGCCGTGCACGTTGATCGCGAAGCTGCGCTCGAAGCGCTCCGGCGTGATTTCCCAGCTGAAGCCGGTCGCCATCACGCCCGCGTTGTTGAACAGCAGGTCGACGCCGCCGAAGCGCTGCCACGCTGCTTCCGCCAGCGCATCGACAGCTTTCGGCCGGCTGACGTCGGTCGGCACGCACAGCACGTCGGTGTCGAGCGTCGCGGCGAATGCGTCGAGCTTCGCCGGGTCGAGATCGGCCAGCACGACGCGCATGCCGAGCCCCGCAGCATGGCGTGCTAGCCCGCTGCCGATGCCGCTGGCCGCGCCGGTGATCACGGCGGTACCGCCGTCGAAGCGAATCGGGTTCGTCATGTCGATCAGAGTCCTGTGGGGTCGATGTGGGGATGCGCACACGCGGGAATGACCGGCGGCGGCAGCACCGTGCGGCCGTCGAGCGAATGCACCGCGAGCCGCTGCGCGAGCGGGAAATGCAGGCTGTGCGTGACGAGGCCGGTGCGTTCGCGCGCCGGCAGGCGGCACAGCGCGAGCGCGGTTTCCGCGAGATACGCGACATCCTCGGTCGGATAGCCTTCGGGGATGTAGCGCGCGGCGCCCGGCGTGCGGATCGCCGTGCTCGGCGCGACGAGATTCACCGCGATGCCGCCGGCTTCGAGTTCGGCCGCAAGCCCCTGCGTGAAGCGCGACAGCGCCGCCTTCGCCGCCGCGTAGACGGTCGCGCCGCCCGCACGCGAGAAATCGTCGAACGGGCGCAGCGGCGGCAGCGCCGTCACCGAGCCGACGTTCACGATCCAGCCGGCGCCGCGCGCACGCATCAGCGGGATCGCGGCCTGCGCCAGCGCGAACGGAATCCGCAGATAGTGTTCGATCGTCGTGTCGAACATCGTCATCGGCATCGCGTCGACGCACGCATAGTCGGCCACGCCCGCGTTGTTGACGAGGATGTCGAGGCCGCCGGCCGCCTGCGCCGCGCGCCCGACGAGCGCGTCGCGCTCGGCCGCGTTCGACAGGTCGGCCGCGAGCGCGATCGCGCGACCGCCCGCCTGCTCGATCAGCGCGACCGTTTCGGCGAGCGTGCCGGCGGTCGTGGCCGATCGCGCGAGGCTGCGCGCCGTCACGACGACGGTCGCGCCTTCGGATGCCAGGCGCTGTGCGATCGCACGGCCAATGCCGCGGCTTGCACCGGTCACGAGCGCGCACTTGCCGGCCAGCACGCCGGTTCGGGTATCGGTCATCGTTGTCTCCTGTGATGGGCGTGCGGGCCGCTCAACCGGCGATATCCGCAACATGAAGCACCAGCTTCGTTTTCGCCTCGCCCGTTTGAACGAGATCGAGGGCATGGGCCGCCTGTTCGAGGGGAAATCGGTCGAAGCGCGGCACGCGCAGTGCGCGCCGCTCGAGTTGCGCCGCGATCCGGCCGAGCGTGGCGCCGCTCGGCATCCGGCTGTAGGTCATCTCGGTGCGCAGGCCGCGCCGGGCGGCTTCGGCGGCCGTCGCGGCCAGCCGCTGCGCATCGCCTGGTGCGAGCGTCATGATGTTCACCAGCGTGCCGCCCGGTGCCGGCAGGTCGAGCGCGTCGGGCAGCGTGTCGCCGCCGACCGCGTCGAGCACGAGGTCGACCCCGCCGGGCGCCCATGTGCGCAGCGCCGCCGCGATGTCCTGTGCGCGATAGTCGATGCTTGCAGCGGCGCCCAGCGATTCGACCGTCTCGCGGTTGCGCGCGGAACACGTCGCCGCGACCCGCGCGCCGGCCTGCACCGCGAGCTGGATCGCGAACGTGCCGACCGCGCCCGCGCCGCCGTGCACCAGCACGGTCTGTCCGGCCTTCAGCCCGCCGTCGTCGAACAGGCCGGCCCACGCGGCGAGCGCGGGTGTCGGCACCGTGGCGGCTTCCGCGAGGCTCACCGTGTCGGGCACGCGCACGACCGAGTCGTGGCGCACCGCCACGTATTCCGCATACGCTCCCCAGCGCCCCGCGCCGACGTCGGTCTGCGCGAACACCCGCATGCCGGGCGCGAAACCGTCGACGCCGTCGCCGACCGCTTCGACCACGCCCGCCGCGTCGAAGCCGATCACGAACGGAAACGTGTACTGCATGAATGCGCCGAGGTAGCCTTCGCGGCATTTCCAGTCGGCGGGATTGACGCCCGCAAAGGCAACGCGGATCAGCACGTCGCCGGGGCCCGGCGTCGGTGCCGGCACGTCGGCCATCCGCAACGCGTCGGAATGACCGGCGCGATCGATCAACAGGGCTCGCATCTTCGTGTCTCCAGGGGTGGTGTCAGCTTGGCGGGCGCGCCGCATCACGCCGCCGTATCGGCCAGCAGGCTCGACGCGAGCGGACAGAACGCATGCGAGATCGCATCGACGGTCCAGTCGGGGCTTTCGGCATCGAACCGGCGGTCGACCCAGCCCCAGTGATACGGATGCATCAGGTATTCGCCGAGCAGATCGCCGACGTGCGCGAATTCCTGCTGCCACACGTGTGTCCATGCGCCGGGGGTCGCGATCCGGCTCAGGCGCCAGTTGCGGATGCCGGGCATGTACGCGGGCATGCGCAGCAGTTCGCGTTCGAGCGCGGCGACCTGCTCGGCGCCGGCCTGCGGCCGCACGCGCAACATCAGCGTGCGCCACACGCCGTCGCGCAGCGCGGGTTCGCGCAGGCCGCCGCCGATCGCGCGGCACACGGCGCCGTCGATGCGTACGATGCCGGGCAGTTGCGCGAGCGCGGCGAAATCCGCCGTGCCGTCGGCCGCGCCGTTGGCTGTGCAGTTGGCCGCCGAATCGGCTCGCAGCACGTCGAGCGTGTAGTCGCCCGCGCCCCAACTGCCGTCCTGGTTGCGCGCCAGCGCCACACGTTTCGCCCCGGCCAGCGCGTGTGCCGCTTCGTGCAACGCGCGTTCGATGCCACCGGCGTCGCGATCCCCCGACACGAACACCTGTGCCGTGTCATGCCGCATGATCGACCTCCGTCAGCGCGGGCAGCGGCGCATCGGCGTCCGTCATCACATGGCGGCGGCGCACGTCGCACCGCGCGTCGACCGCCATCCAGAAACCGACCACACCGGCATCCGTCAGCGCGCGCATCCGGTAGTAGGCCGGCGCATCGGCCACGTGCCAGGTCAGCCACAGCGTGCTCGGCTGCCCCGGCACCGCGACGGGCGGCGACACCCAGTGGCCAGCCGCCGTCAGCCCGCGTGCCGCATGGCCCGGCAGGTAGCGGTCGCGCAGCAGCGCAAGCACGTCGGGAATGCGCTCGGGCGCGAGCGTGATTTCGTCTACGATCTGGATCATTCGCGTGTCGTCCGTGGTCGTTCGTGACAGGGATCGGCGGCCGGCCTACGCCGTTCCGGCGAGGCCGCGGGCGGCCGGCGTGGATAGCATTCTTGCGTGGCGGCGATGAGCGGGCCCCTACCGGCCCGCTCACCAGCCCCTGTTGCAACGATCAGATCGGGAAACTCATGAAACAGCGCGCCATGCCGGCCCGCGGCCGCATCCTGCCGGGCCTCGGCGCGCGCCTGCTGAGCGAACTCACGCGCAGCGGCGCGCCGCCGGCCGACCGCGAGGCGCAGCAGCCTCGCCCGGCGGCGACACCGGGCGATTTCGTCGCGCTGTACCGCGACGCGATCGAGCGGCTCGAGGCGCGGGTCGCGCGCGGCGACGGTCACCCGCCGATGCGCAAGCGCGAAGTCGACCTGATGTGCCGCTGCCTGCTGAGTTGCGCGACGCTCGCCGACGCGATCCGCTGTGCGGCCGAGTTCTGCGAAATGCTGCAGCCGCGCGCCGGTCACCTGACGCTTGCGGTGCGCGACGGGCGTGCGCTGTTCCGGATGGATTCGCTGCGGCGTACGCGCAGCCCGGCCGCGTGCCTGGTCGACCTGACCGGGCTGTTCTGCTACCTGCAGCTGTTCGGCTGGCTGATCGGGCAGCCGTTGCGGCCGACCGACGTGTGGCTCGGCCATCCGCGCCGCGACGACGCGATGCCACTGCTCGGACTGTTCAATGCGCCGGTTGAAGTGGGCCGCAAGACCTACGGTTTCGCGTTCGATGCGGCGCGGCTCGCGTGCCGCGTGATCCGGCAGCCGGCCGAGCTCGACGCGTTTCTCGTCGATTTTCCGTTTCGCCTGATCGATGCGGCACCGGCCGTCGTGTCGTGGACGCAGCAGGTGCGCGGTTTCCTCGATGCGGCGCTCGCGCACGAACAGGCGTTGCCGGCACTCGCCGAACTGGCCGCGTGGCTCGGCGTCAGCGAGGCGACGTTGCGGCGGCGGCTGGCGGCCGAGCACACCGGTTATCACGCGCTGAAGGAGCAGTGTCTCGCCGAAGTCGCGCAACGCTGCCTGCGCGAATCGGACTGGCCGGTCGCGCGGGTCGCCGCGCATCTCGGGTTCGGCGGCGAGGAGGCGTTTCGCCGCGCGTTCGTCCGGTGGACAGGGGTCGCGCCGAGCCGGTTCAGGCGCGATCGCACGGCTTCGAACCACCCCGTTTCATCAGACATGAAACGCGGCGCCGACGCCTGAAAGAAAGGATTTCGAAAGGTCTTGCCCGGCAATGACGTTTTTTCGCATCCCTGCGTCGCCGGATATTTGACGCGGCGGCGCGCCCGCCATTACCCTTGCGCGCTGATGGTGCCCGGAGACGGGATCAAAAGGGAACGCAGGAGAGGCCATGCCTCGAATCTGCGGCTGCCCCCGCAACTGTGAGCGGTGAATTCGTGCCACTGCGCGCCACTGGGAAACCGGGAAGGCCCGCACGAATGACGACCCGCGAGCCAGGAGACCTGCCATCGACCCGAGGTCCAGGCAGCCGCACCGGGCGGGGTGTCCCGGCGCGCCAGGCACCGCCGTTGGCGGTCGCCCGCTGCATGGACGGCCCGACCTCAGGATCCGCCCGATGTCCATTGTTACCGCATCCGCTTCCGCACCGGAAGCGCCGCGCCGGCACGCCGCCGGCCTGCACGGCCCGCCCGCACGCGCGTGCCGTTCCCTATCGACTGCGTCCGCCGGCGTGCACCGCGCCGACGCCCGCGACACCGGCCTGCCCGGCCCGGTCGCGCGATAACCCGATCACCGATAACAAGACCGGTGCTGCGCGCCGCCCGCTCACGATCGACGCCGGCGCAGCCCGACGACAACGACAGCCTCATGAAGATTCGACACCTCCTTGCCACGTCCGCCGCGACCGCGCTTCTCTCGCCCCTCGCCCACGCCGCCGGCGACACCGCGGTTTCGCAACCGGCCCCGGCCGCCGAAGGCACCGACCTGCCGACGATCAACGTGACCGACACGCGGCGCCTGCCCGAGTCGTTCGACCAGCGTTATGCGACGACCCAGGTGCTCACGCGCACCGATCTCGACCGGCTGTCGCCGAGCGACCCGAGCATCACGCAGGCGCTTGCGACGCTGCCCGGCGTGACCGTCTCGCAGAGCGGCGGCCCCGGTTCGTCCGCGTCGGTCAGCATCCGCGGCTCGTCGGCCAACCAGGTCGCCGTGTTCATCGACGGCATCCGGATCGGTTCGCCGACCACCGGCATCGCGCCGTGGGCCGACTTGCCGACCGAAGCGTTCGAACGCGTGGAAGTGATTTCGGGGCCGGCTGCCGCGTCGTTCGGCGCCAATGCGATGGGCGGCGTCGTGCAGCTCTTCACGCGCCGCGCCGCCAACCAGCCGAACCAGACGACCGTGTCGTTCGGCGGCGGGTCGAACAAGACGTTCGACACGCAGCTCCGCACGTCGGGCACGGTGCCGTCGACCGGGCCGCTCGCCGCGCTCGGCGGGCTCACCTACTCGCTCGGCCTGCGCTCGTACAACACGGCCGGCATCGACTCGACGCGGCCCGTGCTGCCGTACCATGAGGCCGGCCGCAACCCGTACCACGCGCAGGATCTCGATGCGCGCCTCGGCTACGCGCGCGACAATTGGTCGATCTCGACGTTCGCGCTGTATCACCGGTCCGATCTGTCCTACGACAACAGCGGTTATGCGAACCGCCAGCTCGATCATCAGCTGACGACCGGTATCGCGTTCCATCTCGACATCACGCCCGACACGCAGTTCGACCAGTCGTTCGGTTATGCGAACGATCGCCAGTTCCTCTACGCGAGCGATCCGGGCATCCCGACCGACCAGATCAATTCGCAGCGCATCAGCACGTCGACGTCGTTGACGCATCAGGAACGCGGGTTCCACCTGTTCGGGCTGCCGCTGTCGGGCGAGACCAAGCTCGCGTACGACTTCACGCGCGAGCAGGCGTTCCTGCCGGTCGATATTCCGGACGGCATACCGACGCGCAACGATTCCGCGTTCTCGCTGCATCAGTCGGCGACGCTCGGCAGCGTGACGATGTTCCTCGCGGGGCGCCATGAAATCATCGCCGGGCAGTCGGTGAATACGGGTAACGCGGCGCTGTCGTGGGCGATCACGCCGGTGTATACGGCGCGCGTGTCGTACGGCAATGCGTTCAAGCTGCCGACGTTCAACGACCTGTACTACCCCGGCTACGGCAATCCGGGGCTCAGCCCGGAACGCAACACGTCGGTCGAGGCCGCGGTCGATGCGAACACGTCGTATGGCACGTTCACGGCCGCGATCTACGACACGCGGGTCACCAACCTGATCGCGTACAACCCGGCGACGTTCTCGCCGATGAACATCGGTCGCGCGCATATTCGCGGCATCGACCTGTCGTACAAGGGGACGATCGGCCGCTCGACGCCGGTGAGCGTCGCGGTCGGGATCCTGAATCCGCAGGACGAGACCAACGACTCCTGGCTCAGCCGCCGCCCGCGCCAGACGGTCAGCGTCAACATCGATCACACGTGGGATGAACTCCACCTGCATGCGTTGAGCACGGGGGCGTCGCTGCTTTACGGCGGCACGACGTTCGACGATCCGGCCAACTCGACCTATCTGCCGTCGTACCTGACGGTGGGCCTGCGCGCGTCGTACCGGGTCAATTCGCACCTGACGGTGTCGGCGACGGTGTCGAACCTGTTCGACCGGCAGTACATGACCGCGTATGGATACAACACGCTTGGGCGGACGGCGTTCGGGAAGGTGAGTTACACGTTCTGACGGGTGAATGGGGAGACCTTGGCGCGGTTGGCGGCAAGGTCTCCCGTCGGGAGGCGGTGTTCGATGCTTCCGTCACCGGGTATGGGAAACGGTATTGCGACCCAAACCCGTCGACGGGCTGGTGACTGCGGATCTGCCGGTCTTTCGGTCGCGCCACGGGCGTCTATGTCCGTATCAACACTGTTAGACTGCGGACGCCTTCCCCGTAGATGTACTCACCATTCAGGACATCGACATGACCGAATGCACGCTCACGTTTTCCAGTCAGATCGAATGGGAAAGCTGGTTAGGGGAAAACGGCAGCACTTCAACCGGCGCATGGCTGCGTCTGGCGAAAAAAGGCACCGGGCAGCGAACCGTCACCTACGAACAGGCGCTGGAAAGCGCCCTCTGCCACGGCTGGATCGATGGTCAAAAGCGGGCCGGGAACGACCAATACTGGTTGCAACGCTTCACCCCACGCTCCGCAAAAAGCCTGTGGTCGCAACTCAACAAGGACCGGGCTGAAGCACTGATCGCCGCAGGCAGAATGCGCCCGCGCGGCATGAGCGAAATCGAGAAGGCCCGGAGGGACGGCCGCTGGAACGCTGCTTATACGTCGGCCAGCAACTCGACCGTGCCGGACGACCTGCAGGCGGCCTTGGACGCCAATCCCGGCGCCAGGAAATTCTTCGCAACCCTGAACAGCCGTAACCGCTATGCGATTCTGTATCGCATACAGAATGCCAAAAGGCCCGAAACAAGGGCGCGCAAAATCGGGGAGTTCATCGACATGCTGCTGCGTGGCGAAACCTTCCATCCATGAATTTTTCACCGACGGAGATTTTCCCGAACGTCGGGTATATGACCCATCACGGCCGCTTCGGCTCGGCATCCTTCATCACACACTCGTTCCATTCTTCGGACTATGATGATCCGGCCGGCAGCCACGGGGCTGCCGGCCCACGCTTCCTCGATGCATTTCACGTGACGCAACGCGCATTCCCGAGCGCAGCGACCGGGGTGAATCATGGATCAACACGAAGACTTCATCGTGCGCACCATGTCGGCCGACGAGGTGGCCATGTCGATCGAATGGGCGGCGGCGGAAGGCTGGAACCCCGGCCTGCATGATCCGTCCTGTTTCGGGGAAGCGGACCCGGCCGGGTTCTTCGTCGGCGTCTGGCGCGGCGAGCCCGTCGCGTGCCTCGCCGCCGTCGCCTACGACGAACGCTTTGGTTTCATCGGCCTCTACATCGTGAAACCCGGGTTTCGCCGCAAGGGCTTCGGCATCCGAATCTGGCAGCACGGCATGCGTTACCTCGCCGATCGCAACATCGGGCTCGATGGTGTCGTGGCCCAGCAGGCGAACTACCGGAAGTCCGGATTCGCGCTCGCGTACCGCAACATCCGCTATCAGGGGCGCGTGGACGGCATCGGGTGCGCGCACGTGACAGCCGCGGCCGACGTGCCGTTCGAGCAGTTGCTCGCCTACGACCGCCAGTGCTTTCCAGCGGCACGCGCGCGTTTCGTCTCCGCGTGGATCGCGCAGCCGGATGCCGTGGCGCTCGTGACCGTCGACGCCGGCCGTATCGCCGGATACGGTGTCGTGCGCCGCTGCAAGGCGGGCTGCAAGGTCGGCCCGCTGTTCGCCGACGACGCAGGCGTTGCCACCGGGCTGTTTCGCGCGCTGGCCGCGCGCATGCCCGGCGAGGTCATCGTGCTCGACGTGCCGGAAACGAACCCCGCAGCCGTCGCGCTGGCGGAACGGCACGGCATGACGAGCGTCTTCGAAACCGCGCGGATGTACACGAAAGACGCGCCGCCGATTGCAATCGAGCGCGTGTTCGGGGTGACGTCGTTCGAGCTGGGGTAATCGTCGCGAACGGGGCGGACGCCCAAGTCGCTACGCGATGCAACGTCAGCAAGCGTGGCTGGGTAATTCCGCCCTCTACGGCCCTTGTACGGCAGGTACGGGCATCGTGCGGGCATCAACGGGCCACCCGTCGGAACAGGTGATGCGCAGACGACGCAGATCCCGATCGCCGCGACAGCCGGGTGGATATGGCTTACATGCCCGGCACATGTTTGTCTCCGCTTCCTGACGCACGACACCCGACCCAAGCGGCCATCCCCGATCACATGAAGCCATAGCGCTTCGACGCACCGGAACACGTCACCCCAATGACGCACAGGCAGAACCGGCACGCCCGGGAAATTGACAACCCCGCCAAACCTAATACAATTAGCCTCTCGACTAACTTGAATAGCATCCGTCATGGCACGCGCCGGCATCACCCTGGACAAACTCGTCGAAGCCGGCGCACAGCTCGCCGATGAGACCGGCTTCGAGCACCTGACCGGCGCAGCGCTCGCGCGTCACTTCGACGTCAAGCTCGCCAGCCTGTACTCCCATGTCCCGAGTTTCGACGACCTCAAGAGCCGGATCGCACTCTTCGCGCTGAGGGAACTCGCCGATCGCGCAACCGAAGCACTGGCCGGCCGTACCGCCAAGGACGCGCTGACAGCGCTCGCCAACGTCTATCGCGACTACGCGCGCGAGCACCCCGGCCGTTTTGCAGCCGCGCGCCACCCGCTGAGCGTCGAGCGCGCCACTGAAAGCGCCGGCGGCCGGCTCGTCAGGATGACCTCGGCCGTGCTGCGCGGCTACGACATGCCGGAAGCCGAGCAGCCGCATGCGATCCGCCTGCTCGGCGGCTTTTTCATGGGCTACGTCACACTCGAAAGCGCCGGCGGGTTCTCGCACAGTGCACCGGCTTCCGACGCGTCGTGGTTGCGCAGTCTCGATGCGCTGGACGTGATGCTGCGCCACTGGCCTTGCGCCGCATGACTCGCCCAACGGAGCTGAATCGATGAAAGACCAACCCGACGGCGTGGTCCTGCCGAGCCGTGTCGTCCCCTTCCCGGCCTCGATCAGCGAAGAGGCGCGAGCCGCGTTGCAACGGCTGGTCGGCAGCGACGGCGTGCCGCTGAACGCGCTGCACGTGATGCCTGCCCCGGACGATTTCGACGCATGGATGCGCGTGAAGGCGGCCGCTGACGCGCACTACGCGACGGCCATCGAGCAGCTCGGCGGTCATCTGCGTTCAAGCGTGGAGACGATCCGGGCCGGCGCCGCGGACGTGCACGTCGCCACGCCCGAGGCAGTGGCTTCCGGCGAATGCGCGTACATCGACCTGCATGGCGGTGCGCTGATTCTCGGCGGCGGCGCCGCATGCCGCGCCGGCGCGCAGATGCAAGCCGACCGGCTCGGCATTCGATGCTACGGCGTCGACTATCGCCTGCCGCCCGAACATCCGTATCCGGCCGCACTCGACGATTGCATCGCCGCGTATGCGTACGTGCTGGAGCGCTACGCACCGAAAAACATCGTCATCGGCGGGCGCTCGGCGGGCGGCAACCTCGCCGCCGCGATGGTGCTGCGCGCCCGCGACGAAGGGCTGCCGCTGCCGGCCGCGCTGGTGCTGCTGTCGCCGGAAGTCGACCTGACCGAATCCGGCGACAGCTTCGAAACCAACCGCCTCGTCGACGTGGTGTTGCCGACGTCGCTGATGCCGAACAACCTGCTCTACGCGAACGGCGCCGATCTCGCGCATCCGTATCTGTCGCCGCTGTTCGGCGATTTCGCTGCCGGTTTCCCGCCGACCTTCATCCAGAGCGGCACACGCGACCTGTTCCTGTCGAACGCGGTCCGCCTGCACCGCGCATTGCGGCGTGCGCAGGTGCCGACCGAGCTTCACCTGTTCGAAGGCATGCCGCATGGCGGGTTCATGGGCGCACCCGAGGACATGGAACTGGGCCAGGAAATCGCGCGCTTCGTGCGTGCGCATTTGCCTGCATTGAATTGAATCCGTCGAGCGTCGGACGATGAACGGCAAACCCCACAAGGACGACATCGGCATCGGCCCGGATCGCTGGATCGAATTCGGCGATCTGTCGGGCGGGCAGGCGCAGGTGGTCGCGATCGATCCCTGTCTGGCCGGGGTCATGTCGTTGATCGATGCACTGGAGACGGACTGTGTCGCCGCATGCTGCGGCATCGACGCATTCGGTTTCTGGCCGGACGAGATCGCGGTTGCCGTGAGCACGCTCGATCGCGCTGCGCTGGCACGGCTCGCCGACGATCTGCTGTCGGTTCAGCGTGCGATCGACGCGTTGCCGTCCGATCTCGTCGTCAGCACGCGGATGAACCAGTTTTTCAGGAAGGCGGTGTTACTCGAGTTGCTCGCGCATATCCGGACGACTATCGACGCGATCCGGTCGCAGCGCGATGCGCGCGACGCATCGACCTAAATGACGCCGCGCACGCCCGCGACCACCTGAACCACGCCGAACCCCGCGACGACCGCGGCCGACACGCGCGACAGCCCGTGCATGAACCCGAACGACATCCGCGTGCGCAGCGCGGCGGTCGTACCGCTCAGGCACAGCCACCACGTTGCGGAGCCGATGAACACACCGGCGACCATCAGCGCCACGGCCGGCCACATCGCGCCTTCCCGCGCCCCCGACAGCGGGCCGAGCGCCGCGAAGATCCCGACGAACGACAGGATCGTCATCGGGTTCGACAGCGTCAGGCCGAACGTCGTCAGGAAATCGCGCAGGACGGTCGTGCGCGGCAGGTCGCGTTGCGCCGTCGACGCGGCCGGCGCCTGGCGCGCGATGGTCCACGCCAGCCACACGAGGAATGCGCCCCCAGCGATTTTCAACCCGACGGTCAGCATCGGGAACGCCGTGACGATACCCGCGATGCCGAGCGCACCGAGCAGGCCATAGATCGCATCGGCGCACGCGGCGCCGACGCCCGTCGCGAATCCCGCCTGAAAGCCGCGGCTCAGGCTGCGCTGGATGCACAGCATGCCGATCGGGCCGACCGGCACCGCGATCGACAGCCCCATTACGACGGACTTGATGAACAGCATCGCCTGCTCCTTGCGACATGTGACGCGTTGAACAGGCATCGTAGGGAAAGTCCGGTCATCGCTGAATGCGGTTTTTAAGGAAAAATGGCGGCTCCACCTTAAAAAATTCCACCGCGATGGACGATCTGGACTGGAAGGTACTGGCGCTGTTGCAGGCCAACGGCCGCATCAGCTACACGGAGCTGGCGCGCCAGGTGCACCTGTCGGTGCCGGCGGTGACGGAGCGCGTGAAGCGCCTCGAAGCGGCCGGCGTCGTCGAGGGCTACACCGCGCGGATCAATCCTGCCGCCGCCGGCTATCCGGTCAGCGCGCTGATCGGCATCACGGTGCCGCAACCGGCGAAAGCGAAATTCCTCCGGTTGCTGGAGACGATTCCCGAAGTCGTCGAATGCCATCACGTGACGGGCGCGGACTCGTATGTGATGCGACTCGTCGCGATCAGCATGACCCATCTCGAACAACTGATCGAACGCATCAACCTGTACGGCGAAACACGCACGTCGATCGTGATGTCGACACCGCTGCCCGCACGCGGATTGGCGCGGCCGCCGTCGCCGCGCGACATCGTTCGCGATTGACGCATCGAGCGGCCCCGCCCGCTCCGCTTTCCGCGGGAGACCATCAAGAAACCCGGCCGGCGGTAACCGGAGGCCAATCTTCATCTGGCCGGTTACCGCCGTGACGATCCGCACCGATCGGCTACTTGCCGGCCACGCCGCCAAGCAGGCCGCCCACCAGCCCCGTAATGGGCGCGAGCGGATTGGCAAGCGCACCCAGCGGCGAGCCGCCGTCCGCGCCGGTCGCGGAACCGTTGCGAACGGTCGCCGGCATGCCGCCGACCACGCTCGTCACCAGGCCCGCCACCGGCACCGCGCCGTTCGCGCCGCTCGGGTTCACGAGGCCGCCCACGTTGGTCACGGTGTTGCCGACCGCGCGAACGAGCCCGCCGACGCCGCCGACCAGCGGCTGGGGCGACGTGGACGTCACCTTCCATCCCGCCGACGTGATCGCGCCGCCGATCTGTCCGAGCAGGCCCGCGACCGGCTGTCCGAGGCCGGTCGCCGTGCCGACCTGCTGCGTGACCTGGCCGACGGTCGTGACGAGCGGCGTGATCGCCGTGCTGATCGCCTGCGTCGTCTGCTGGACCGGGCCCGACGACAGGGCCGAGCCGAGCATGGTGCCGCCCGCCTTGATGCCGCCGGACACGGTGTCGAGCAGGCCGCCGACCGGTGTCGTGAGCGGCGCCAATGGCGACAGCGGGCCGGTGCCGAGCGCCTTCACCGTGTCGCCGAGGCCGGCGACCGGATTGCCGACCGAGCCGACGATGGAGCCGAGCCCGGCGACCGTCGTGCCGACGGGGTTCGCCGTGAAGCCAGTCTGGCCGATGCCGTTGCTCACGGCGTTCGACGTGTCGCTGATGATCGTGCCCACGCCCGTGACCGTGTTGCCGAGGCCGGTGGTCACGCCCTTGCCGACTCCCGGCGGGCTCACGCCGCTGATCGTGGCGCCGGCATCCATGACGACCACGCCGACGGAACTGATGATGCCGTTCGTGCCGGGGGTTCCGCTGGTGCCGCTTGTGCCGCCGGTTCCGTTCGTGCCGCTGGTGCCACTCGTTCCGCTGGTGCCACTCGTTCCGCTGGTTCCACTCGTGCCGCTGGTTCCGCTCGTCCCGCTCGTTCCGCTGGTCCCACTCGTGCCGCTGGTCCCACTCGTCCCACTCGTCCCACTCGTCCCACTCGTCCCACTCGTCCCACTCGTCCCACTCGTCCCACTCGTCCCACTCGTGCCGCTGGTTCCACTCGTGCCGCTGGTTCCACTCGTGCCGCTGGTTCCGCTCGTGCCGCTGGTTCCGCTCGTGCCACTAGTTCCGCTCGTGCCACTGGTTCCACTCGTGCCACTGGTTCCACTCGTGCCACTGGTTCCGCTCGTGCCACTGGTTCCACTCGTGCCACTGGTTCCGCTCGTGCCGCTAGTCCCGCCCGTTCCACTCGTACTCGTTCCGATGTTGTTGCCACCCGGCTTCGGCGCCGTGACATCGCTGCCGCCACAAGCCGCCAGCGCACACGCCGCGGCAATGGCGGCGAGCGCAACGTTCGCCTTGATGAAATGATTTTGCATGGAAGCCCCCGTCCGCAATTCAGCGCGATCCTTCCTGCAAGCATCTAGCGTGCCATGCCCGTCGGTTCCTGTAACGATCCCGCCGCCGCACCGCAGCGCCCCTGCCGACGCCATACTCCCGCGCAGCACATCGCCCGCGCCGCCACCCGCGGCGTTCGATCCGACCGTGCGTTCCGGCAGCACCGACGTAACACCGATCCGGCGTTACGTAGCACGACTCCAAAAAAACGGCCGGGACCGCACACCGCCGGTCCCGGCACATTGCACATGCCCCGCGTCGTCGTCAGCGACGCTTCACGATCTTCACAATCGTAAGCGTGCCGTTCACGCTTTCGACGCGCACCCTGACCTTGTCGTCGACATGAAGCGACGTCAGCATCGCCGCATCGCCGACCTTGAACGCCATCGTCATCGGCGGCATCCCGACGTTGTCGAGCGCGCCATGCTTCAACATGACCAGCCCGCGCCCGGCATCGATCTCCTTGACCTCGGCATCGGTCAGCGCCGCATCCGGCGCCGACATCGTCGAACGCCCCATGCTCATCGCAGGCATGTCGCTGCCCGCGAACGCCGGCATCGCAACGACGGCCGCCGCGCCCCACGCGGCGAACGCGTGAAAGCAGGTCTTCATCGATCGCCCCCCCGGCCCCGAAGACATTCCCGTTGTTCATCGAAGCCGCGACGCGGACGCCCGGCTCAAACGAACAACGTCGCACCGGCCCATGCGATCAGCACGACGCCCAGCATGCGCCCGGCGCGCTCGCCGCCGGGCAGGATTTTTTCCGCGAACACGAACACCGACAGCGCGGCGATCCACACGACGTTCATCACGCCGCCGACGAACAGCAGCGCCATCAGCAACCCGCAGCACCCGACGCAATACATCCCGTGTCGCGCACCGAGCAGGAAACTGCCGGCGATGCCCGGACGCCAGTGCGCAACCAGAAAAGCGGCCGGCGCGCGGCATTGCCGAAGGCATGCACGTTTCAGCGGCGAGAATTGATAGAGCCCGGCCAGCGCGAGCACGGCCGCGGAAAGCACCGCACTCTTCGACCACAGCATCATCGCGGAGATCAGCCCGGCCGGCTGCAGCAGTTCCTGGAGCAACGCCGCGCCGACCGAGAACGCGAACCACGCGGCCAGATAGCCGGCCAGCAGCGACATCGACGTCAACGCAGCCGCCGCGCCGTCCGCGCCGCGATGCCTGAGCACGCGCCGGTACAGCATCACGAGCGGCGCCGCGCTGGGCGTCATCATCGCGATCATCATCACCCACCACATCGCGATCACGGTCGGCAGCGACGGATCCATGCTGCCCATGTCGCCCGTCAGCCGATGCGGAAAGAGCGCGATCGCCGTCATCTGCAGCGCCGACATGCCGGTGCCCGCGCCGGTCCACAGGTAGAACCAGCACACGCCGACGAGCGCGGCCATGCCGAGCAGCGTGACGACGCGCTCGCGCCCGAGCCAGATGTCGAACGGAGTCATGCCGCCGCGCGATGCCGGATCAGCCCGTGGTTGTTCAGGTGCAGCCGCGCGAACTGCGCATAGGTTCCGTCGAGGTTCAGCACGATGTTGCCTTGCGAGCGCCCGGTGCCCGAACCGATCTCGGCGAGTTCGTACTCGAAGCCGTTCGGCAGGTCGATCCGCGCGCGATGCTCGGCGCCCGTCACCGGGTTGCGGATCGGATCGCCCGCGACGTCGAACACGCCGTCGACATGAATCCGGCCGTGCCGCGCATCGACATCGACGTCGAAATCGATCTTCGTGAAGATCGGCTCGAACGCGTGCTCAAGCGTCGACGCGAATACCGCGAACATCGTCGCAAACGGATCGGTATCCTGACCGGTCATGATCTTCAGCACCGCTTCGCGCTGCGCCGGACTCGCGCGCTCGTCGACGATCGGCTGGCACTTGCCACGGCCTTCGTGGACCGCCCCCGGCCACTGAAACACGACCGCGATCCTGACGCCGTCGAGCACCACGTCGCCGTAGTGGCCGCTGTCGATCGAAATCGCACCCATTGCTTCGCATCCGCCGTGGGTCGGCGGTGCATTGAACTGGCAAGGGCATCCGTATGAGCAATTGCAGCTCATCATTTCGGTGCCCTGAATCTCCCACGGCGTCATGGCTTCACCTCGCGCGCTGTAACACACATGAATGCTTCGAATCTAGTGCACGGCATCGGGGAAATCAAAGCGGGAACGGATGACCGATACGACGGGGAAAACCCGCGAATTCCGGTGTCGCGCATGGCGCGTCGACCGGCTCGCGGACGGCCGCTCAGGTCGAGACGTCACGCCCGCACGTCACACGACCAGCGACGCGACGATCGCACACCACACGGCACTTGCGCCGCACAGAAACACGCGCCGCGCGACGAGCATCCGCGACTCGTCGCCGGCGGTCTTCATCGGCGAAGTCGCGAGGAACGGCACGCTGGCGAGGCACGCGAAACCCGCGAGCGCGAGCACGATCACGACGTAATCGCCGAACCGCCAGGGCAACGGTTCGTGCAATCCCCAGTAGCCGAGAAACAGCATGCCCATCGAAAACATCGTCGCGGCGGCCGAACTGAGCGCGACCACCGATCCCGTCGGAAATTGCATGGGAGCCTCCCCTCGCGCATCGCGCGCGACGCCGGATCATTATCCCGGCGCGGAGGGGAAAAGCACAACGCCGGCCGGCAGCAGGCCGTGCCGCTCGCGGCGCGCGAGCGCAAGCACGTCGCGGCGAAACGCGGAATCGCAGATCGGCCGGAAAATCGGAATCTCTGACGGTACTACGCGGTGATATCGAACTTGCTCAGGATCGCGATGCTTTCGCTTGCGCCGGCAACGCGCTTCATCGTCCCGATAGAATGGGGGCGGAACACGGGGTCGACCTGCCGGCATTCCGGCGGCGTCTTGCGCAGGGGGGTGCCCGCGGGATCTTGCCGGCCGGCGTCAGCGTCAGCCGCGGCGCGCGCTCGAGCAACGATACGCCGATCGCCTCCTCGAGCAGCCGCACATGCGTGTCGATCGCGGACGGCGCGGCGCCGATGATCGTTGTCACGGATTGACAGAACCCGGATTCGCGCGACAGAAGTGCCCGCCTTCAGCCCGGCTTCTTCGTGGCCTGCACGACGGAAATCCAGCCCACCACCGCCGCGGCGACCCAGCAACAGGCGATCATCAGGTCGAGATCCATCCAGCCTTCGAAATTCGCGCTGTTTTCGAAGCTGCAGCGCTGATGGCCCCTGACCCACACGCAGCCGCTGATGAACTGCTGGATGTGCATATAAACGCTGTAGACAGCAAAAGCCGACGCGATGACCGTGAGCCGCAAACGGACGTTCTTTTTCATGTGACGCGAATGCCGGTGGAAAGCCAGTGCCGATCTTACGGCAACGGCAACCTGCCCGGCAATCCGTCGCATCCTGCCCCCGGATGCCCTTCGCTCACGCGTCGATCCGCCTGATCGTCCTCAGGCAATCCGCCGCCAGCTGCTGATAAATCCGCGTGCCGTTCGCCTTCGCGTCGATCTCCGCGTCGCTCAGCCGACGCACGACGCGCCCCGGCATGCCCGCGAGCAGCACGCCGCGCGGCACGTCGTAGCCGGCCTTCACGAATGCGCACGCGGCGACGATCGTCGTGGCGCCGATGGTCGCGCCGTCCATCACGACCGCATTCATTCCGATCATCGTGTCGGGTTCGAGCGTCGCGCCATGCACGATCGCACCGTGGCCGATGTGGCTATTGACGCCGAGCCGGCACGTCTCGCCGATCCCGACATGCAGCACGCAGCCATCCTGCACGTTGCTGCCGTCTTCGACGACGATCGCGCCGAAGTCGCCGCGCAGGCTCGCATGCGGACCGATGTAGCAGCGCGCGCCGATCGTCACGTCGCCGATCACGACCGCGCTCGGGTCGACATACGCGGACGGATCGACGCACGGCCGCATTCCGTTGAATTCGAACAGCGGCATCGTCAGAGCGCCGCGACCGCTTCCGGCACGAGCGCGAACAGGTCGCCGACCACGCCGTAGTCGGCCACGCTGAAGATCGGCGCTTCCGGGTCCTTGTTGATCGCGACGATCACCTTCGAGTCCTTCATGCCGGCCAGATGCTGGATCGCACCCGAGATGCCCACCGCGATGTACAGCTGCGGTGCGACGATCTTGCCGGTCTGGCCGACCTGGTAGTCGTTCGGCACGTAGCCGGCGTCGACTGCCGCGCGCGATGCGCCGAGTGCCGCGTTCAGCTTGTCGGCCAGCGGCTCCAGCACCTTCGTATAGTTCTCGCCGCTGCCCAGACCGCGGCCGCCCGACACGATGATCTTCGCGCTGGTGAGCTCCGGACGGTCCAGCTTCGTCACTTCACGGCTCACGAACTGCGACTTGCCGGCGTCTGCCGCCGCTTCGATCTTCTCGACCGACGCGCTGCCGCCTTCCGCCGCCACCGGATCGAAACCGGTCGCACGCACCGTGATGACCTTGATCGGGTCGCTCGACTGCACCGTCGCGATCGCGTTGCCCGCGTAGATCGGGCGCTCGAACGTGTCGACCGACACGACCGCCGTGATCTCGGAGATCTGCGCGACGTCCAGCTTCGCGGCGATACGCGGCGCGATGTTCTTGCCGTATGCAGTCGCAGGCGCGAGGATGTGCGAATAGTCCTTCGCGATGTTCAGCGCGGTCGCTTCGACGTTTTCCGCGAGGCCCGCTTCGAGTTGCGGCGCATCGGCCAGCAGCACCTTCGATACCCCGGCGATCTTCGCGGCCGCGTCGGCCGCCGCTTGCGCGTTGTGGCCAGCGACCAGAACATGCACGTCACCGCCGCCTGCCGCGCCGAGCGCCTGCGCAGCCGCCACCGCATTGAGTGTCGCGGCCTTGATCGATGCGTTGTCGTGTTCCGCAATTACCAGAATCGTCATTTCGTTGCGTTCCCTGTTACAGCACCCTGGCTTCGGTCTTCAGCTTCGCGACCAGCGTCTGCACGTCCGGCACCTTCATGCCGGCTGCGCGCTTCGGCGGCTCGTTCACGTTGAGCACTTTCAAACGCGGCGTCACATCCACGCCAAGGTCGCCGGGCTGCACGATCTCGAGCGGCTTCTTCTTCGCCTTCATGATGTTCGGCAAGGTCACGTAGCGCGGCTCGTTCAAACGCAGGTCGGTGGTCACCACGGCCGGCAGTTGAAGCGACAGCGTTTCCGCGCCGCCGTCGACTTCGCGCGCAACCGTCGCACGCCCGTCGGCCACCCCCACCTTCGATGCAAACGTCGCCTGCGGCAAACCCGCCAGCGCGGCCAGCATCTGCCCGGTCTGGTTCGAATCGTCGTCGATCGCCTGCTTGCCGAGGATCACGAGCGACGGCTGTTCCTTGTCGAGCAGCGCCTTCAACACCTTCGCGACGCCCAGCGGTTCAACGCTGTCGTTCGATTCGACGAGGATCGCGCGATCCGCGCCGATCGCGAGCGCTGTGCGCAGCGTTTCCTGCGCCTGCGCGACGCCGACCGACACGGCTATCACTTCGGTCACGACACCGGCCTCCTTCAACCGCACGGCCTCCTCCACCGCAATCTCGTCGAACGGGTTCATCGACATCTTCACGTTCGCGATGTCGACGCCCGTCCGGTCGGATTTCACGCCGACCTTCACGTTCGCGTCGACCACGCGTTTCACTGCCACGAGCACTTTCAACTGCGCGTCTCCCTTGTGGTGCGATCGCCGCGTCAGCGCGCGGTATAACCGCCGTCGATCACGAGCTCCGCGCCGGTCACGTAACGGCCGGCCGGCGACACGAGATACAGGATGCCGGCCGCGATGTCACGCGGGCTGCCGATCTTCGCCATCGGCACGTGCGTCTGCAGGTAGCCGAACACGTTGTCGGGATCCTGCCCCATCTGGCGGAACGCTTCCTCGAGCATCGGCGTACGGATATAGCCGGGATGCACCGAGTTCGCGCGGATGTTCTTCGCCGCGTACAGCATCGCGTCGACCTTCGCCATCATCCGCACCGCGGCCTTCGACGCGTGATACGCGGGCACGTCGGGCCCGCCGACGATCCCGTACATCGACGACAGGTTCACGATCGAGCCGCCGCCGGCCGCGTCGATATGCGGAATCGCGGCACGCGTGCACAGGAACACGCCGTTCACGTTCACGTCCTGCACGCGCTGCCACTGCGCGAGCGTGAGCTCGTGCGTCGGCACGTTGTGGCCTTCGATGCCCGCGTTGTTCACGAGCACGTCGAGGCGCCCGAAGCGCGCGACGATCTCGCCGAACACGCGCGCCACGTCGGCCTCCTGCGTCACGTCGAGCGACCAGAACGCGGCCTGGCCGCCCTGCGCGCGGATCTCCTCGACGAGCGCTTCCGCCGGTTGCGACAGCACGTCGAGAATCGCGACGCTCGCACCGGCCGCGGCCAGTGTGCGCGCGGTCTCCGCGCCGATGCCGCGCGCGCCGCCGGTGATCGCGGCCACCTTGCCGCGCAGGTCGAACAGGTCTTCGATGAGCTTCATGTCGTCTCCATGTATGTGTTCAGACGGCCCGCCCGCATCGGGGCAGGCCCTCGCGGGCATCCGGCGTTATCGCGTATTCCGCGCCGCAAGAAAATCGAGGCATTCCCGATTGAAATAGTCGGCGTGTTCCACCATCACCCAGTGGCCGCACCGGTTCATCAGCACGAAACGCGCGTCGCGGCAGCGTTCGAGGAACTTCAGCGCGCCGCCGACCGGATTGAAACGATCGTCCGTTCCCCAGAAACCCAGCACCGGGCAGCGCAGGTCGCCGAGCGCGCCGGTCAGGTTCGGCACGCTCATCGTCGAGAGCACTTCGGTCGGCTGCTCGACGCACACCTTCATCCGCTCGGCCACGAGCGCGTCGGTGACGATCGCCGGATCGTGCACGAGCAGCGTCAGCAGCTCGCGCATCGTGTCGTCATTCATCTGGCGATTGGTGAACAGCTTCACCATCCGCTGGATGCCTTCCATCCTGAAATAGGTGTCGCGATCCTCGACGCCGCCCGGCGCCATCATGATCAGCCCGTCGACTTCGTCCGGGTAATCGAGCGCGTACTTGAGCGCGATCGCACCGCCGAGCGAATTGCCGAGCAGCACGGCCGGCCCGATCCCGAGCGCGTCCAGTTGCGCATGCAGCGCGCCGACGAAAAAATCGAGCGTATAGGCGACGTCGGACGGCTTCGACGACTGCCCGTAGCCCGGCAGGTCGACGACGATCGCGCGATGGCCGGCCGCCGCGAACGCGGGCACGTTGTGCTTGAAGTTGCTGAAACCGCTGGCGCCCGGGCCGCTGCCGTGGATGAACACCACGGGCCGGCCTTCGCCCGCCTCGTAGTGGTGCAGGCGCAGGCCGCCCGGCACGTCGGTGAAGATGCCGGCCGGCGGCGTCGTGGGGATCGTCATCGCGGGTTGTCTCCTTCGTCGTTCGATGGATGCCTGGCCACGATGATTGCGCCGCCGGCGCCGGCCGGCATCATCCTTTCAGACTACGAAGCCGCGCGCGCTTCTTCCTATCATCGGCCCACCGAAACGGAGGCAGACGATGAACGGATTCGACTACAGCGGCAAGACGGTGCTCGTGACGGGCGGCACCAAGGGCATCGGGCGGCGCATCGCCGAACGGTTTCTCGCGGCGGGTGCGCGCGTGTTCGTCTGCGGACGCAGCGCGCCCGACACGCCGCCCGCGGCCGGCAGCCGCAAGGCGGCATTCGTCGCGGCCGACCTGCGCGACATCGAGCAGGTCGACGCGATGCTCGCAACCCTCCGCGCGGAGGCCGGCGGCCTCGACGTGCTCGTCAGCAACGCGGGCGGCTCGCCGTTCGCGCTTGCGGCCGATGCGTCGCCGCGCTTCACCGAATCGATCGTGCGGCTGAACCTGATCGCGCCGCTGCAGCTCGCGCAGCGCGTGAACGCGATCATGCAGCCGCAGCCCGAAGGCGGCGTGATGCTGTTCATCGCGAGCGTCAGCGCGTCGCGGCCGTCGCCCGGCACGGCCGCGTACGGCGCCGCGAAAGCGGGCCTCGTCAACGCGGTCACGTCGCTCGCGGTCGAGTGGGCGCCGCGGGTGCGCGTGTGCGCGATCAGCCCGAGCCTCGTGCAGACGGAATCGGCCACCGAAGGCCACTACGGCGACGACGATGCGCTCGACGCGATCCGCGCGACGATTCCCGCCGGCCGCCTCGCGACACCCGACGACGTTGCCTCCGCGTGCCTCTTTCTCGCGTCGCCCGACGCGTCGTACACGTCGGGCGCGAACCTGCGGCTCGACGGCGGCGGCGAACGGCCCGCGTTCCTGTCGGCGGCACAGGCGAACGCGCGATGACACGCGTCGCGCACGCGGCATCGCGCGATCGTTGCCAGTCCTAGGGAAGTCATCTAGTTCATTTTGACGATTCCCTGCTACCGCGATCTCCCTACTCTGCCTCTCACGACAACACATAGTCGACCGTCGTCGATACCCCCAAGAGGAGACACCATGCATCAACGGATTTCGCGCCGTACCGACAAGCGGGCCACCGCCACGCTGTCGACGCTGGCCGCCGCGCTGCTGACGTGCGCCGTTCCCGGCGCGCACGCCGGCAGCACGATCGAGCTGGGCGCCGACACGACGCTGGACTACACGTTCACGCTCAGTTACGGCCTCGGCATGCGCACCCGCGCACCGAGCGGCAATCTCCTCACGCCGGCGAACATCAACGGCGACGACGGCGACCGCAACTTCGCGAAGAACAAGCTGATCGAGAACCAGGTCAGCCTGCTCGGCGAAGTGAACCTGAAGCACGACGACTGGGGTGTGTTCGTGCGCGCCGACACGTTCTACGACCAGGCGTACCACCGCCCGAACTACAACGACGCGCCGGGCACCGTGAACCAGTCGGGCCAGTACAACAATTTCACGAGCGACGCGCGCTACTGGTCGGGCGGCCACACGACGCTGCTCGCCGCGTATGCATACAACACGTTCCACATCGGTTCGACGAGCCTGAACGTGAAGGTCGGCGATCAAGTGGTCGCGTGGGGCGAAAGCCTGTTCTTCCCGAACATCGCGGGTGCACAGGGGCCGTCCGACGCGACCAAGTCGTACATGGCCGGCGCCGAGGTGAAGGACATCCTGCTGCCGGTGCCGCAGATCTCGACGCAGTGGCAGATCACGCCGAACTTCAGCCTGCTCGGCTACTACCAGTTCTCGTACCAGCAGAACCGGCTGACCGCGCCCGGCACGTACTGGAGCTACTCCGACGTGACCGGCCCGGGCGCGCAGTTCATCATCGGCCCGGGCGGGATGATCATTCCGCGCGGCCCCGACGACAAGCCGAGCGCACGTAACCAGTGGGGGATCGGCGCGCGCTTTCGCGTGCTCGGCGACACCGAGCTGGGCCTGTACCACCTGCACTACAACGACATGAACCCGAGTGTCGTCACCACGTACTTCCCGACGCTCCAGTACCAGCAGACCTACTTCAGCAACATCAAGCTGACCGGCGCGAGCTTCTCGACGCAGGTCGGCCCGGTGAACGTCGCGGGCGAAGTGTCGTACCGCCAGGGCGCGGCGGTGCTCGTCAATACCGCGACGGGCCCGCAGTCGACCCGCGCGAACGTGCTGCAGACCAACCTGTCCGGCATCTACTCGATCGGGCCGAGCTTCCTCGCGAATTCGCAGTCGCTGATCGGCGAACTGACGTACGTGCATGCGGGCAGCATCTCCGAGCTCGACGGGTCGACCACGCTCGCCAACTCGCGCAACGCGCTCGCGATGGAGATCGCGTGGACGCTCAGCTACAAGAACGTGTTCAACGGCTGGGATCTCGACGTCCCGCTGACCTACACGCACGACCTGACGGGCACGTCGCCGCTCGCCGGCGCGCTCGGCTCGCTGACGGGCCAGGGCGACCACCGCGTGACGGCCGGCGTGACGTTCACGCGCCTGAGCAACCTGCAGCTGTCGCTCGTCTATGCGAAGTTCCTCGGCTCGCCGAACCCGGTCACGCGCCCGCTCGCGGATCGCGACTACGTGCTGGCCACGGCGACCTACCACTTCTGAGCGGCCCGGCCGCTCGTCACTCAGCAAGAGGATTTGTCATGAAGCGAATTCGTCTCCCCCTCCTGCGCGCGTCGGTGATCGCCGCGTGCGCACTCGCCGCGACGGCGTCGTACCCGAAGGTCACGCCGGACGACCTGAAGGCGCTCGACGGCCAGTTGACCCCGATGGGCGCCGTGCGCGCCGCGAGCAAGGACAGCGGCGTGCCCGAGTGGTCGGGCAAGTGGCTCGGCACGCCGCCGGACGTGCAGTACAAGCGCGGCAGCCGTTACCCCGATCCGTACGCGAGCGAGAAGCCGGTCGCGACGATCACCGCGGAGAACATGGCGCAGTACGCGGAGCACCTGACCGACGGCCAGAAGGCGATGTTCAAGCGCTATCCGGCCACGTTCAAGATCATCGTCTACCCGACCCACCGCGACTTCCGCTATCCGGATTCCGTCTACAAGGACATTCGCACGTACGCGCCGGATTCGACGATGACGTCCGACGCGAACGGCCTCACGAACGCGCCGCCGACGGTGCCCTATCCGATCCCGAAGACCGCCGCCGAATTGCTGTGGAACCAGCGCTTCTCGTCGTCGATCGGCACCGAGCAGGCCACCTACGACCAGGCGGTCGTCTACTCCGACGGCAACATCGCGTGGGGCAAGGTGCGCTACGACATCTACTCGCCGCGCAACGTCGGCAAGTACGACGTGAAGAGCGACCTGAACAACCGCACGTACTACCGCAACGCGACGGAGCTGCCGCTGTCCGATCGCGGCTCGCTGATCGTCGGCTTCACGAACTGGGACAAGGCCGGCGCCGACAACTCGTCGCGCACGTGGATGTACAACCCCGGCACGCGGCGCGTGCGCCAGGCGCCTGAATACGGCTACGACCAGCCGCAGGGCCCGGGCGGCTTCCGCACGGTCGACGACGACCGCCTGTACAACGGCCCCGGTGATCGCTACGACTGGAAGATCGTCGGCAAGCGCGAGATCTACGTGCCGTACAACAACTACAAGGTGATGGACAGCGCGGTGAAGTACGGCGAACTGCTGACCAAGGGTCACGAGAACCCGAGCTACATCCGCTACGAACTGCATCGTGTGTGGGTGCTGCAGGCCACGCTGAAGAGCGGCTACCGTCACCAGTACGCGAAGCGCGTGCTGTACATCGACGAGGATTCGTGGCAATCGCTGCTCGCGGACAACTACGACGCGCGCGGCCAGCTGTGGCGTACCAACGTCGCGACGTCGCTGTACGCATACGACGCGAAGGTGTTCTACCCGAGCGCGGTGTTCTTCCACGACCTGATCTCCGGCGCGTACATGGCCGACCGCCTGACGAACGAAGGCCCGATGCCGAAGCTCGACAACAGCCCGCAGTTCAACGAGGCGTATTTCTCGCCTGACGCGATCCGCAGTTCGGGCAACTGATCGACCGACCGACGCGGCATGCCCGCGACCCACGCGCCGGAGCCCCGCTCCGGCGCACGACGCCGCCCGTGACGGCGGCCATTTCCATTCGAGGGCCCTTTCATGTCTTCCCGCCTGCATACGACGCTCGGCGACGAGCTGTACGCCGCATGGCACGCGCGCGCACCGGTCGCGCCGCTGTCGGGCCGTGCGCGCCGCCTGTCGCTCGACGACGCGTACCGCATCCAGCAGCGCTTCATCGAACGCCGCGTCGAACACGGCGAAGCGGTCGTCGGCAAGAAGATCGGCGTGACGAGCCAGGCCGTGCAGGACATGCTGAACGTGCGCCAGCCCGATTTCGGCATCCTGCTGTCGGGCATGCACTACGCGGCCGGCGAAGCGATCGCCGCCGATTCGCTGATCGCGCCGCGCGCCGAGGGCGAGATCGCGTTCATCCTCGCGCGCGACCTGCGCGGCCCCGGCATCGACCGCACCGACGTAATCGCCGCGACGGCCGCCGTCGCGCCCTGCTTCGAGATCGTCGACTCGCGCATCCGCGACTGGGCGATCCGCATCGAGGACACCGTCGCCGACAACGCGTCGTGCGGCGTATACGTGCTCGGCGAAACGCGCGTCGACCCGCGCACGCTCGATCTCGCCGCGTGCGAGATGACGATCGAGAAGAACGGCGAGCCCGTCGCGCAAGGCCGCGGCGACGCGGCGCTCGGCCATCCCGCCGACGCGGTCGCGTGGCTCGCGAACACGCTCGCCGCGTACGACGTGCCACTGCTTGCCGGCGAGATCGTGCTGTCCGGTTCGCTCGCGAAACTGATTCCGGTCACGGCCGGCGACGCACTGTCGATGCATATCTCCGGCATCGGCAGTTGCGACGTCCGCTTTATCTAAAGGAACCATCCTGATGAAGAAAATCAAATGCGCACTGATCGGGCCCGGCAACATCGGCACCGACCTGCTGGTCAAGCTGCGCCGCTCGCCGGTGCTCGAACCGGTGTGGATGGTCGGCATCGATCCGGCCTCCGACGGCCTCGCGCGGGCACGCGAGTTCGGCCTGAAAACCACCGACAAGGGCGTCGACGGGCTGCTGCCGCACGTCGCCGCCGACGAGATCCGCATCGCGTTCGACGCGACGTCGGCCTACGTGCACCGCGACAACTCCGACAAGCTCACCGCGCTCGGCGTGAAGATGGTCGACCTGACGCCCGCCGCGATCGGGCCGTACTGCGTGCCGCCGGTGAACCTCGACGCGCATCTCGACAGCGCGCAGGCGAACGTGAACATGGTCACGTGCGGCGGCCAGGCGACGATCCCGATGGTGTACGCGGTGTCGCGCGTGCAGCCGGTCGCGTACGGCGAGATCGTCGCAACGGTATCGTCGCGCTCGGTCGGCCCCGGCACGCGCAAGAACATCGACGAATTCACGCGCACGACGTCCGGCGCGATCGAACAGGTCGGCGGCGCACGCAAGGGCAAGGCAATCATCGTGATCAACCCGGCCGAGCCGCCGCTGATCATGCGCGACACGATCCACTGCCTGACCGACGGCCCGCCCGACGTCGACGCGATCACCGCGTCCGTGCATGCGATGGTCAAGGAAGTGCAACGCTACGTGCCCGGCTACACGCTGAAGAACGGCCCGGTGTTCGACGGCAATCGCGTGTCGGTGTTCATGGAGGTCGAAGGGCTCGGCGACTACCTGCCGAAGTACGCGGGCAACCTCGACATCATGACCGCCGCCGCGGCCGCCACGGCCGAGCGTTTCGCCGAACAGATGCTGGCCGCGACGGCCGCCACCGCTTGAGTCGAGGAGTCACACGATGTCACTTGCAGGCAAGAAGATCACCGTCCACGACATGTCGTTGCGCGACGGCATGCACCCGAAGCGCCACCAGATCACGCTCGACCAGATGCGCAACATCGCGCGCGGGCTCGACGCGGCCGGCGTGCCGCTGATCGAGGTCACGCACGGCGACGGGCTCGGCGGCGCCTCGGTCAACTACGGTTTCCCCGCGCACACCGACGAGGCGTACCTGGGCGCCGTGATCCCGGAGCTGAAGCAGGCGAAGGTATCGGCGCTGCTGCTGCCCGGCATCGGCACCGTCGAGCATCTGCGCATGGCGCACGAACTCGGCGTCGGCACGATCCGCGTCGCGACGCACTGCACCGAAGCGGACGTATCGGAACAGCACATCGGCCTCGCGCGCACGCTCGGCCTCGATACGGTCGGCTTCCTGATGATGGCGCACATGTCGTCGCCGGCGCAGCTCGTCGTGCAGGCGAAGCTGATGGAATCGTACGGCGCGAACTGCATCTACATCACCGATTCGGCCGGCCACATGCTGCCCGACGACGTGACCGCGCGGATCGGCCAGGTGCGCGACGCGCTGAAGCCGGAGACGGAGCTGGGTTTCCACGGCCATCACAACCTCGCGATGGGCGTCGCGAACTCGGTCGCGGCCGTGGCGGCCGGTGCGAACCGGATCGATGCGGCCGCGGCCGGCCTCGGCGCCGGCGCGGGCAACACGCCGATGGAAGTGTTCGTCGCGGTATGCGACCGGATGGGAATAGAGACGGGCGTCGACGTGTTCGCGATCTCGGACGTCGCCGAGGATCTCGTCGTGCCGATCATGGATTCGCCGATCCGCCTCGACCGCGACGCGCTGACGCTTGGCTATGCGGGCGTCTACTCGTCGTTCCTGCTGTTCGCGAAGCGCGCGGAAGCGAAGTACGGGATTCCCGCGCGCGACATCCTCGTCGAACTGGGCCGGCAGCGGCTCGTCGGCGGGCAGGAGGACATGATCGAGGACGCGGCGCTGACGATGGTGCGGTCGCGGGAGGTGGCGGCGTAAGCGAACGCGGGCGTCGGCGCAGTGCAAGGGGTCGTCGGCGGCGCGGCAACCTCGCTTCTGCTGCCGACGGGCCGGCTGCTCGCCGATTTGCGCGGCCGGCGCCGCATCTTCATCGCGGGCACGGCTCCCTTCACCGTTGCGTCGCTGCTGTGCGCGCTCGCGCCTTCGGTATCGGTGCCGCTCGCCGCATCACCGATGCTTCCCGCCGTGCCTGCGCTGCCGATGCGCTTCGCGCGCCCGCAGCAGCGACGGCATCAGTTCCTCGATGTATTGCCGCGCCTGCCCTCGCGTCACGATCTCGCTGAAGCGCTGATGGGCCTTGTCATGGCCGACCAGCGCCGCATGCGCTTTCTTCAGGATGTGCAGGTATGCGATCAGGCTCGTGCCGTCGCGCACGGGCAGCGCATCGCGCGGGTCCGGTGTCGTACTCATGTTCCGATCCTTTGCGGACAATCCGTCCGGCACGTAGTCGTCACGAGCCCCAGCAGGTCGTTCGCGAGACGGTCGCGGTCGGTCAGCGGCGCCAGGCCGAACAGCCGCTCGAGCGTCGCGGCGACCGACGCATGGTCGTACGTCGTATGGTCGACCTGCCCGGCCGCGACCCACGGCGAAATCACGATCGCCGGCACCCGCACGCCGTACACGTCGAACCCGAAGCCGCTCGTGTTCAGCGTCGCCGCCGCGCCATCGTTCGGCGGCAGCGCGGCGCCCGGCCCGACCGAATCGTAGAAGCCGCCGTGCTCGTCGTAGCAGATCACCAGCAGGCTGCTGTTCCACACCGGCGAATTGCGGATCGCGTTGTATACGCGCGCGACGAGCTGGTCGCCGCCGGCGAGGCCGTCCATCGGATGCTGCGAGCTGCCGTTCTGGTAGGTGCCGTGCACGATGTCGCCGTAACCGGGCTCGATGAACGTATAGCGCGCCGTATAGCCCGTAGCGAGATCGGCCTCGAAATGCGCGAGGTCGTCGATGTCGAAGAAGCTGATGCCCTTCAGCGACGCCACCTGCGGCACGTGGCCGACCGGATTGCCCGTCTGGTCCTGGTAGATGCGCCAGTTGTCGTCGCCGAGCGCGGCGAAGATCGAACCCTTCGGATACGGGAAACCGTCGAACGCGTCCCACCCGGCCATTTCCTCCCTGGTCGGCGAATGGTCGAGCCCGGCCGACGACGCACCGTGCAGGAAAAAGCGATTCGGCCAGGTCGGCCCGGGCATCGACGCGTGCCACGCGTCGCACAGCACGAACGCGTTCGCGAGCGCGTGCAGCGACGGCGCCTGCGTCGCGATGTCGACGCCCTGCATGATCTTGCCCGCGTCGGCCGGCTGCGGCGGCTTGCCTTCGGAACGCGACGTCGCGTAGTTCGACACGAATCCGGTATTGCGAACCGGCGGATAGGCCTGCCCTTTCACGAACGGCACGCCCGCGCCGCAGAGCTGCTCGAGCACGTCGGTGAATTCATGACACGGATCGGTCGGCATCCGGTCGGGCGCGCCGTCGCCGAACGGATAGACCGAGCCGCCATACGCGTTGCTGTTGCCCGGCGACGCGGCGACGATGCCGGGGTAGCCCGACAGCGCGAACAGGTGGTCGAAGGAGCGGTTCTCGAGCATCAGCACGAACACGTGCCGGATGCGGTCCTGAACCGACGGGGATGCGGGGGCTGCGTCTGCACTCATGGCGCCTCCTGGCGTCGCGCGACGAAAGTCCGGCTGGCACGGCCGTTGGCCCGCTGAAAGACGCTGAAGGAATTGAAAGCCGCACGCGCGGCGCGGGCCGCGAATTGCCGACGAGTGTACGACCGCGCCGGCCCGCACGTAAAGCCGCACGCGAACCGCACGCGAACCGCGTCGCCGCGCGTGCGGTCAGCCGCCGGCCGACGCGGTTTTCCGCGTCACGACATCGGTCTGACGATCGCGTTGCGGCTGTCGGACGACAACCGCCGGTCAATGCGCGCCGCATCGACGTGTCGGGCGGGATGGCACGTCGAACGTTGACTTTCGCCGATTGGCCCGATACGATCGACGCACTTTCAAGACGCCCTCCCGGTCCGCCGGGAGGGCGTTTCGTTTTGGTTCACCCACCAAAAGGAAACGCCTTGAAATGAACCGTATCGACACCCTCTCCTCCGGGCCGAACGCCGACCACGACGGCCTCGGCTACCTGCGGCACGGTACCGGCCCCGAATGCGTGATGGTCCTGCACGACTGGCTCGGCGACCATACGAACTACGCGGCGCTGCTCCCGTATCTCGACGAATCGGCATTCACGTACGTGTTCGTCGACCTGCGCGGCTACGGCGAATCCATCCACCTGCGCGGCACCTGTACCGTCGACGAGATCTCGGCCGACTGCCTCGCGCTCGCGGACCGTCTCGGCTGGCCGCGCTTTCACGTGATCGGCCATTCGATGACGGGCATGGCGACACAACGGCTCGCCGCCGATGCGCCCTCCCGCATCAAGAGCGCGATCGCCGTGTGCCCGGTGTCGGCCGCCGGCAACCGCCTGAACGACGACGCACGCGCGTTCTTCGCGAGCACGGCCGTCGATGACGATGCGTTTCGCCGGCTCATGCGATTCGTGACGGGTGGATTGTCGGCGCGCTGGGCCGACCTGAAGCTGCGGCAGAACCGCGAGCGCGTGGCCCCAGCCTGCCGGCTCGCGTATCTCGACATGCTGACCGGAACGGATTTCGTCGACGATGTCCGCGGGCTCGACACGCGCTTCCTGGTGATCGTCGGCGACAAGGATCCGGGGCTCGACGAAGCGGCGATGCAGGCGACGTTCCTCGCGTGGCACCCGAACGCGCGGCTCGCGACGATACCGAATTGCGGGCATTACCCGATGCAGGAGTGCCCGCCGTATTTCGCGATGGTCATCGAGGATTTCCTGCGGGACGCGGCTGCCTGAGCGTTGCGCACAAGCAGCGGCCGGCGAAGGCGATGTGGGCCGCTGCGGCATGACGACGCCGCCGGCGGCCGGTAAACGGCAAGCAACGGGCCGTTCATCCGGTTCGTCCGGCCGTGGAGGCCGGACGGGATTCGATCGGCACGCGGTTGCGCGCCGATCGTTGCCGCTTAACGACGCGGCCCACCGGTTCGCTGCGGACGCGGCGAATTCGCGTCCTTGTGCCGGAAGTTGATGCGGCCCTTGGTGAGGTCATAGACCGACAGTTCCAGCGTCACGCGGTCGCCCGCGAGAATGCGGATGTGGTTCTTGCGCATGCGGCCCGACGCGTACGCGCCCACCACGACGCCGTTTTCCAGCGTGACACGGTATTTGCTGTCCGGCAGCACTTCGTCGACGATTCCGTCCAGTTCCAGCAGTTCTTCTTTTGCCAAACCAATTCCTCCAGACAAGGTAATTGACCGCAGCCGCGGCGATCTGCCCGGCGCCGTGTCCCGCAACCGGACGGCGGCCGGCAGGCTGCCGGGGATCGGTTCGTTCAGACGGGCCATGGGCCTGTCTTGCGATCGGAGCCCGGCGCGTTGCGGCGTTCAGGCGGTCGGTGGCGGCGGCGCATAAAGCGCCGCGCAAGTCGGGACCGCGCCGGCAAGGCATGGCGGCGGTCTGCTCGGGTTGATGCGTTGAAGCGGTGATGCGCTGGCGAAGCGGCGGGCGCTTCGCGAGGGCGTTGCGTCGCACGCCATACAGGCATGCGATGAGGGAGGCGACACGACCGATGCATCGTGAATGTCGCGATGCATCGGTCGTGCGCATCGGAAACGCGCCGGCTGCCGCCGAAGCGGCGCCGTGCGCGCCAATCCGTCCGACGGCGGCCACCGTTTGGCGGCCGCTGCCGATGCGGCTTACTGCGGCGTGATGTTCGACGCTTGCAGACCCTTCGGGCCGCGCTTCACTTCGAAGCTGACCTTCTGGCCTTCGGCCAGGGTCTTGAAGCCCGTGCCGCGAATTTCAGAGAAATGGGCGAACAGATCGTCGCCGCCGTTGTCCGGGGAGATGAAACCAAAGCCCTTGGTTTCGTTGAACCACTTGACGGTACCGGTATCCACAAATACTTCCTTAATACGAATAATTGAACATGCGCCCGCAACGGGCACAGAAAGACTCAAAAGAGGGAGAGACCAACGACCGCCGCACGGAGTGCGGCCAATGATGAGCAATCGAACTTCTTGAACACTTCGGCCATGGACACTACGCGGTAGCGGCCGTTTCGTCAAGACATTTTGATGCGGCGCACAAGCACACCCGCCGCGTGCGCCTTGCGCGGCGGGTGTTGCCGGCCGACGGGACGCATTTCGATGCGCCCCCGCTTTCCGGCCGGCGGACGGCCCGCCGGTTCTTACCGCGGCTCGAACACATGATGCAGCGCCGGCGGCGCATCGCCTTCGCGAATCCGCATCTCGAACGCCTTGCGCGCGACGCTCGTCGGCCGCACGTCCGCCACGTCCAGGTAGAACTGCGAATACCAGTCGCGCATCTGGTATAGCGGCCCGTCGCCCTCGCACAGCAGCGGGTTGTCGATCCGCGTCTTGCTGTGCCAGATGTCGACGTCCTCGTAGAACGCGCGCTGCGCTTCCTTCACGTACGCGTTCGCGATCTCCGTGTTCTGCTCGTCGGACAGCCCGGCCACCTTCTTCACGATCACGCCGTAGCGCAGCTCGAAGCTGTTCATGTCGATCGGCACATGGCAGTTCAGCAGCACCGAGTGGATCGGCTGCCCGCCGCTCCGCCCCGTCATCTGCGTGATGTGCACGGCCGGCCCGAAATACGTCGACAGCGCGGTCAGGGCGTCGCCGCCGAGCTTCTCGCTGCGGCCGACCATCAGCTGCGTCGCCTTGTGGTCCTCGAACAGGTTCGCGAAATAGTCGATCGGCGCGCGGTGCACGGTCGCGAAGTGCGCGACGTCCGAGATGTTGTCGACCAGCTCGCGGCAGTTGGCCTGGATCACCATCTTGTCGACGACCCAGTCCGACCATTCGTCGGAGAAGCACACGTCGAGGCGCGGAATCGCGACTTCCGGCGGCGGTGCGTTGCCTTCCGGGTCGTTCCAGACGAACAGCAGGTTGTTTTCCTCGCAGGTCGGCCATGCGCCGATGCGCGCCTTCGGCGGGATCCGCTTGCAATACGGAATCGATGCGCACTGCCCTTCGCCGCTCCACGCCCAGCCGTGGAACGGGCACACGAGGTTGTCGCCCTGTACCGTGCCGAGGCTCAGGTCGGCGCCCATGTGCGGGCAGTACGCGTCGACGACGTTGACCTTGCCGGTCGAATCGGCGAACACGGCGAGCTTGCGGCCGAAGGCGTTCAGCGTGTGCGGCTTGCCGTCCTTGTAGTCGCGGGCGAGCCCGAGGCAGTGCCAGCCGCGCGCATAGCGCTGCGCGAGCGGCTGGGCTTCGATCTTGTAAGGGCGTGCGGACATGTGGGTTGACTCCTCTTGTGGACAACGCGCGGCGGCCGGCCGCGCGCGGGGGAAATGGGGGCGCCGGTCAGCGCACCGGGTTGCCGGGTTCGAGCGCAGGCGACGGTTTCAGCGTTGCCGGAGCCGCCGGCGACGGCTGCGCATGCGCGTGCTGCACGCGGCGCTCGGCACGCTCGACGCCGAGCCACGCGGCGAGCGCGGGCAGCAGGAACACGGCGCCGAACAGGTTCACGAGGAACATGAACGCGAGCAGCACGCCCATGTCGACCTGGAACTTCAGCGCGGAAAACGCCCACGTACCGACGCCGATGAACATCGTGACGGCCGTGAACAGCGCGGCCGTGCCGCGCTGGCGCATCGCATCGGCGAATGCGTCCGGCAGCGTCGCGCCGTGGCGGAGGTCGTGCTGCAGGCGTTCGTACAGGTAGATCCCGTAGTCGACGCCCACGCCCACGCCGAGCGTGATCACCGGCAGCGTCGCGACCTTCAGCCCGATGCCGAGAAGCGCCATCACCGCATTGCACAGGATCGACACGAGCGTGAGCGGCACGACGATGCACAGCACCGCGCGCCACGAGCGGAACGTGACCGCGCAGAGCAGCGCGATCGCGCCGAAGATCGACAGCAGCATCGCGATCTCCGCGTCGCCGACCGCCTCGTTGGTCGCCGCCATCACGCCGACGTTGCCGCCCGCGAGCCGGAACGCGACGTTCGGCGTCGGGTTCTCGGCCGCGAAACGCCTGATCTCGTCGACGATGTGCGCGATGGTCGTGCCTTCGTGGTTCTTCGTGTAGATCAGGACCTGGATCGCCTTGCAGTTCGCGGTGTTCATCCCGTTGTCGGGATCGAACGCGTTGGAGCCTTGCGTGAGCCCGTCGCTCGAGCGCGGCAGCGCGGCCCAGCGCGGGTTGCCCTCGTTGAATGCGGCGATGAACACCTTGCCCTGCGACGACACGCTCGTCACCGACTGCACGCCGGCCACGCCGCGCATGTTCATCTCGAACTGCTCGATCGCGCTCATCACCGGGTAATGCAGGCACGCGTCGTCGAAGCCGGTCGTCTCGACGATCACCGACAGCACGTCCACGCCGATGTTGTACTGGTGCGTGATCGCCGCGTTGTCGATGTTGTAGCGCGAGTTCGCGCGCAGCTCCGGCGCGCCGGTGCCGATGTCGCCGATCTCCAGCTTGCGCGATTCGAGCGTGCCGTAAGCGAGCAGCGCCAACGCCACCGCGAACACGCCGAGCGCGGGCGCCGGCCGCGCGAACACCGCGAAGCGCGACCACCTCCCGCTGCCGCCGGCCGCCGCCGTGCGCTGCGCGCGCGCCAGCGTGCCGCGTTCGAGGCGCGTGTACGACAGCAGGATCGGCAGGAACACCTTGTTCGTCACGATCATCAGCAGCACGCCGAGGCACGCGGTAATGCCGAGCTCGCGCACGATGTCGATCCTGATCCGCATGATGACCATGAAGCCGAGCGCGTTGGTCAGCAGCGCGACGGTGCCCGGCACGAACAGCTTGCGGAACGCGTCGCGCGCGGCGTCGACGGGCGACGCGCCGCGCACCAGCGCCTGCTTCCATGCGTTGGTCATCTGCACCGCGTGCGACACGCCGATCGAGAAGATCAGGAACGGCACGAGGATCGACATCGGGTCGATGCCGAGCCCGAGCAGCGGCAGCGCGCCGAGCAGCCACACGACCGGCAGCAGCGCGACGACGAGCGCCAGCACGGTGGTCTTCAGCGAGCGCGTGTAGGCAAACAGCAGCGCGGCCGTCACGAGGAACGCGAGCGCGAAGAACGCCATCACGCCCGCGATGCCGCTCTCGACGTCGCCCACCAGCTTCGCGAAGCCGATGATGTTCACGTCGATGCCCTGCTTCGCATAACGCGCGCGGATTTCCTCGAGCTGGCGCGCGACCGCGCTGTAGTCGAGCCGCTTGCCGGTGGCCGGGTCGGTCTCGCGCAGTTCCGCGCGGATCAGCGCCGATTTCAGGTCGTTGCCGACGAGGCGGCCGATCTGCCCGGAACGCGCGACGTTGCGGCGCACCTTCGCGAGATCGTCCGGGTTCGCGCTCGAGAACTGGCCGGGCACGACCACGTCGCCGCGAAAGCCGGCCTCGGTCACTTCCGTGTAGTGGACGTTCGGCGTGAACAGCGAGAACACGCGCGAGCGGTTCACGCCGGGGATGAAGAAGACGTCGTCGGTCGCGTGGCGCAGCGCGTCCATGAACGTCTGGTTGTAGATGTCGCCGTCGCCCTTCCAGCGCAGGCTCACGAGGATCGTGTTCGCGCCGGGGAACGCACCCGCATAGCGCTCGAACACCTGCATGTACGGGTGCTGCATCGGGATCATCTTGTTGAAGCCCGGATCGAGCTTCAGGCGCGTGGCCGACAAGCCGAGCGCGAGCGTCACCGCGACGCACAGCAGCATCAGCAGCTTGCGCCGGCGGATGATCGTGTCGGCGCAGCGCTCGACGAACGCGGCGAGACGCGACGCGGAAACGGCTTCAGGAGGACGTGACAGGTCGTTCATGGAATTCTCGGGTCGGGACGGACGATGCGAAACGAACGGAAGGCGGCGCTGCGGGCGGCCGGCATCAGGACGGCGACGGCGTCGACGCAAGCGCGCCGGCCAGCGGCGCGACGCCGGCCTCGCCGCCGAGCAGCAGCGCGCCGTGGCCCATGTCGAGCACGGCCGCGAGGCTCTGCACGCCGCCGAGCTTGCGCACGTCGAAGGTCAGCCCGCCGTCGCGCGACGCGACGATCGCGCCGCCCTGCCCCACCAGCACGAGTTCGCCGCCGGTGAGCTGGGTCGCGCCGAAGTACGACACCGGCACGTGGCTGTCCACATGCGTCCAGGTCGCGCCGCGATCGGTGCTGCGCACCACGTTGCCGCGCATCCCGTATGCGACCCAGTCGCCGTTCGCGAGCATCAGCGCGCCGAACAGCGAACCGGCGTACGGCGACGGCAGCTTGTCCCACGTGGCACCGTTGTCGGTCGAGCGCAGCAGCGTGCCGCTCTCGCCCGCGACCAGCAGGTTGCCGTGGCCGTCGCCGACGATCGCGTTGAGGTGACGGTCGCCGGCCGGCGTCTTCAGCGGCTGCCACGTGAGGCCCGCGTCGTCCGAGCGCAGCAGCTGGCCGAAGCTGCCGGCCGCGAACAGCGGGCCGCCCGCCGCGCCCCACACGGACAGCAGCGGATCGGAATGCTCATGGTCGATGTGCACTTCACGCCAGTGCATGCCGGCGTCGTCGCTGCGCACGATCCGGCCGTCGTGGCCGACCGCGATCCCGAGCGTCGGCGTGATGAAACGCACCTGCGTGAGCGTCGATGCCTGGTCGGGCGTGACCGACGCCGGCCGCCAGCGGGCGCCCGAATCGTCGCTCAGCAGGATCACGCCGCGTTCGCCGACCGCGACGATGCGCGCGCCGGCCCGGGCGAGCCCGTTGATCTGCAGCCGGTCCGCATGGATCGCGGTGACCGGGAACGCCGGCAGCGGGCGCGGTGAAAACGCGAACAGCGCGGCGCCGAGCACGAGCGCCGACATCGCGAGTCCGGGCAAGGTTCGTTTCATGGCTTGTCTCCTGTTTCTGCGTTCGACGGCCGTTGGCGCAGGCGCGCCGACGACCGTCGCCTGCAAGTCTCCGGGCCGCCGGTCATGGCCGCGGCCTCGAATCGTCGTTCGTGAATGGTTCGCCGCGTGTGCGGCGCGGCCCATCCGCGTGCCGCTACGTCCGCTACGTGCCGCTATGTCCGCGACGTGCCCTATGCGCCGACCTCGAACAGCGCGGCGGCACCCATCCCGCCGCCGATGCACATCGTCACGACCGCGTGCCGTATGCCGCGCCGCGCGCCTTCGAGCAGTGCGTGCATCGTCATCCGCGTACCCGACATCCCGAACGGATGGCCGAGCGCGATCGCACCGCCGTCGACGTTCAGCCGCGTGTCGGGAATGCCGAGCGTGTCGCGGCAGTACAACACCTGGCACGCGAACGCCTCGTTCAGCTCCCACAGCCCGATGTCGCCGACGGTCATCCCGAAGCGCGCCAGCAGCTTCGGAATCGCGAACACCGGGCCGATGCCCATCTCGTCGGGCTCGCAGCCGGCCACCGCGAGGCCGCGGAACGCGCCGAGCGGCGTCAGCCCGCGGCGTAGCGCCTCGCTGCGCGACATCACGACCACGGCCGCCGCGCCGTCCGACAGTTGCGACGCATTGCCGGCCGTCACGAACTCGCCCTGCTCGACGACCTTGCCGCCGCTCCACGACGGCTTCAGCCCCGCGAGCCGTTCGGCCGTCGTGTCGGCGCGCACGCCTTCGTCGCGCGCCGCACGCAGATCCTCGTGGCCGGCCGGGTTGCCTTCCTTGTCGAACAGCGCGCGCCGCACGTCGAGCGGCGCGATTTCCGCATCGAAGCGGCCGGCCGCCTGGGCGTCGGCCGTGCGCTGGTGGCTCTGCAGCGCGAATTCATCCTGCGCCGCACGCGAGATTCCGTAGCGGCGCGACACGATCTCGGCCGTTTCCATCATCGCCATGTAGGCGGCCGGCTGGTGGTCGAGCACGGCCTGCGAACGCGCGCGATACGCGTTCTTGTGCTTGTTCTGCGTGAGCGAGATCGACTCGACGCCGCCCGCGACGACGATCCGCGCATCGCCCGCGCCGATGCTGCGCGCGGCGCTCGCGATCGACATCAGGCCCGACGAGCACATGCGGTCGATCGCCATGCCGGGCACCGATGCCGGCAGCCCGGCCGCCGCCGCCGACAGGCGGCCGATGTTGTAGCCCTGCGTGCCCTGCTGCGCGGCGCAGCCGATCAGCACGTCGTCGACGTCGGCCGGCGCGACGCCCGCGCGCCCGAGCGCGGTGCGCACCACGTGGCCGCCCAGCGCGGGTGCCTCGGTGTCGTTGAACATGCCGCGAAACGCCTTGCCGATCGGCGTGCGTGCGACGGAAACGATGACTGCGTCTTCCATGGGCTGGCTCTCTGAATCTAGAAGTAGTAACGGCTGATCGTGTCGGCCACGCAGCCGGGTTTCGCTTCGCCTTCGATCTCGACGGTCACGCGAATCCATGCCTGCACGCCGCCGTCGAGCGGCTCGACGCGCAGCAGCTCGCCGACGCCGCGCACGCGCGCGCCGACCTTCACCGGCGCGGGGAAACGGATCCTGTCGCAGCCGTAGTTGACGCCGAGCCGCACGCCGTCGATACGCACGATCTGCGGCAGGAAATGATTGACGAGCGACAGCGTCAGGTAGCCGTGCGCGATGCACGCGCCGAACGGGCCGTCCTTCGCGCGCACCGGGTCGACGTGCACCCACTGGTGATCGCCGGTCGCGTCGGCGAAGCCGTCGATGCGGATCTGGTCGATCGCGAGCCACGCGCTCGCGCCGAGCGTGTTGCCGACGGCCGCCGCGAGTTCGCCGGGATGCGCGAACACGCGGGGCGTCGCGCGCACGGGGTCGAGGGTCGCGCTCATCATGCGTGCTGGCTGCTGACCGACAGCACTTCGCCCGTCATGTACGACGCGTAATCGCTTGCAAGGAACACCATCACGTTCGCGACCTCCCAGACTTCGGCGGCGCGCCCGAAGGCTTCGCGCGACGCCAGTTGATTCAGCAGGTCGGCCGGGGCCGACTTCTTCAGAAAATCGTGCATCGCAATGCTCGGCGCGACCGCGTTGATGCGCACGCCGTACGGCGACGCCTCGAGCGCCGCGCAGCGCGTGAGCGCCATCACGCCCGCCTTCGCGGCCGCGTAGTGCGCCTGTTCCGCCTGCGCGCGCCAGCCGAGCACCGATGCGTTGTTGACGATCGCGCCGCGGCCGCGGGCCTGCATGTGCGGCAGCATCGCGCGCGTCATCCGGAACGTCCCGGTGAGGCTAATGTCGATCACGCGCGACCATTCGGCATCGTCCATATCGACGATGCGGGTCGACCCGCCGAGCCCCGCGTTGTTGATCAGCACGTCGACGCCGTCGAGCTTGTCCTGGGCGTCGGCAACGAGTGCCTGTACGTCGGCCTCGACCGCGACGTTGCACAGGCGGCCGTAGACCTGTTGCAGCCCCGTTTCGGCACGCAGCGTTTCGACGGCCTGTTCGAGGCGCTTTTCGTGGATGTCGGAGATGAACAGCGCGCGGCAGCCTTCCTCCGCGCAGCGGCGCGCGGCCGCGAAGCCGATGCCGGCGCCGGCGGCGGCCGTGATCAGCACCGATTTGCCTGCGAGCAGTTGGTGGCCCGGCACGTAGGCCGGCGCTTTCTGGATCTGGGGTTCGGTCATGCGGTGCCTCGTGGTTCCCTGGGCATGCCGAGCCCGCGCTCGGCCATGATGTTGAGCTGGATTTCGTTGGTACCCGCGTAGATCGTGTCCGCACGGGAGAACAGGAATACGCGCTGCAGATGGGTGAGCTTTTCGTCGGCCGGATCGATCACGTTCGCGCGAGGCCCGAGCGCGTCCATCGCGAGCTGGCCGAGGTCGCGGTGCCAGTTCGACCAGAAATACTTGTAGATCAATGCCTCGCGGCGCAGCGGCGCGGTGGCACCGCCATCTGCGTCGTCGGCGCCGGACAGCATGCGCAGCGCGTTGTAGCGCATCACGCGCAGCCCGGCCCATGCGCGGCCGATCCGCTGCCGCAGCACCGGGTCGCGGTCCGCGCCCGATTCGCGCGCGGCGTCGATCACCCATTCGAGTTCGCGGACGAACTGCATCTGCTGGCCGAGCGTCGACATCCCGCGCTCGAAGCCGAGCAGCGTCATCGCGATCCGCCAGCCGTCGCCGGGCGCGCCGACGAGGTCGCGTGCTTCCGCGCGCGCGCCGTCGAAGAACACTTCGTTGAATTCCGCGCCGCCGTTGAGCTGCCTGATCGGCCGGATCTCGATGCCTGGCTGGTCGAGCGGCATCAGCAGGAACGACAGCCCCTTGTTGCCCTTCGACGCGGGATCGGTGCGCGCGAGCACGAAGATCCAGTCGGAATCGTGTGCGAGCGACGTCCAGACCTTCTGGCCGTGGACGCGCCACGTACCGTCCGCATCCTGTTCGGCACGCGTGCGGACATTCGCCAGATCCGAACCCGCGCCCGGCTCCGAATAGCCCTGGCACCAGAACTGCGTGCCGGCGAGAATGCCGGGCAGGAAGCGCGCGCGCTGGTCGTCGGTGCCGCATGCGACGAGCGTCGGCCCGAGCAGCCCTTCGCCGATGTGGCCCATCCTTCCCGGGCCTCCGGCGCGCGCGTATTCCTCGTGGAAGATCACCTGTTCGGCCACCGAGAAGCCGCGCCCGCCGGCGGCGGTCGGCCAGCCGAGGCCGGTCCAGCCGCCCTGCGCCAGTTCCCGCTCCCATGCCTTGCGCAGGTCGGGAAACGCTTCCTCGTCGCCGGGGCCGCCGCGATATTTCAGGCACGCGAATTCGCCGGTCAGGTGCGATTGCACCCAGTCGGCCACTTCGTGCCGCAATTGCTGTTCGCGCGTTTCGCTGTTCATTGAAGGGCTCCTGCGCGTGCGGCGGACGGGCGGGCGGGCGCCGCAACCGCGGCGTCGGGCGCGTCGTCGCGGTGCGCGTCGCCGCCTTCGATCGCATGGGACGCGATCCATTCGAGCAGTTGCGGCGTGCTGCCGAACTGCGCGCCCGACGCCTGCGCGCGCTTGAAGTAGAGATGCGGGTCGTATTCCCACGTAAAGCCGACGCCGCCGTGCAACTGGATCGCTTCCTGGGCGCAGAACGCATACGCGTCGTTCGCGGCGGATTTCGCCGCGGCGATGTCGGCACGCAATGCGTTGCCCGGCACCACGCTGCCGGCTTCCGCGTCCCATGCATGCGCGGCGCCGAGCACGGCCGAGCGCGCCGATTCGATCAGCACCATCATCTGCGCGCAACGGTGCTTGACGGCCTGGAACGACGCGATCGCGCGGCCGAACTGCACGCGCTGGCTCGTGTAGTCGAGCGTCAGATCGAGGCATTGCTGTGCGCCGCCGAGTTGTTCGGCGGCCAGCGCGAGCGCCGCGAACCATGCGGCGCGTTCGAGCACCTGCGCCGCGTCGCGGCCCGCAATCAGCGCGTCGCGGCTCACGCGCACGTCGTCGAGCGCAATCCGTGCGAGCGGCCTCGTCGCGTCGAGCGTATCGAGCGGCGTCACCGCAACGCCGGCTGCGCCGGCAGTCATGTCGATCGCGAACAGGCCGACCGACTGCCCTTCGTTCGCGATCCGCGCCGGAACCAGCAGCAGGTCGGCGCGCGCACCGTCGAGCACTTGTGCTGCGACGCCGGACAATGCAAAGCCGGCCGCGGTTTCTTCCGCGATGAACGGAAGCGGTCGCGCACTGGCCGGTTCGTCGAACGACTCGCCGAAAGATGCGCCGAACGCATTGGCACCCGGCCGGCCATATGGCCGGCCGACCCGCGCCCCACCTGGCTCGCCGAACGGCCAGTCGAACGGCAGCGCCAGCGTCGCGCTGCACGCGCCTTCGGAGATCTTCGCGAGCCAGTCCATCGCCAGCGGATTGTCAGTGCAGCCCGCGAGCGCGGTCGCCGCCAGGCACGCGGTCGAAAAATACGGCACGCACGCGATGCGCCGGCCAAGCTGTTCCATCAGCACCGCCTGCTCGACCGCGCCGAGCCCGAGCCCGCCCGCTGCCTCCGGCAGCGCGAGCGCGTTCCAGCCGAGTTCGCCAGCCAATGCAGCCCACAGCGCATCGTCGCGGCCGGCCGATTGCTCGAGTGCGCGGCGCACGTCGGCGGACGCGCTGCGTTCGGCGAGTACGTCGGCCGCCGCGTCGCGGATCATCGCCTGTTCGTCGGTGAGCGCCAGATCCATGCTCAGCTCCCGTACACGCGCTGCGCGGGCCGCGTCTCGGCGAGCAGCCGCGCGACCGCCGGGCCGACCTCGGCCGCCGCCCAGCGCGCGCCGCGGTCGACGCTCGGGCCCGTGCGCCAGCCTTCCGCGACCGCGATCATCCCGCCCGCGACCTCGAACACCTGGCCCGTCACGTCGGCCGACAGCTCGCTGCCGAGCCACACGACGAGCGGCGCGACGTTGGCCGGGTCGAAATAGTCGAAGCCGCCGTCCTCGGGCTTCTTCATCATGTCGGCGAACACGCCTTCGGTCATCGACGTCCGCGCGGCCGGCGCGAGTGCGTTCACGCGCACGCCGTAGCGCTGCAGCTCGGCCGCCTGCATCAGCGTGAGCGCGGCGATGCCGGCCTTCGCCGCGCCGTAGTTCGACTGGCCGATCGAGCCTTGCAGGCCGGCGCCGGAACTCGTGTTGACGATCCGCGCGTCGACCGCGTGGCGGGCCTTCGCGGCATCGCGCCACACGCGCGCCAGCACGCTCGACAGGCAGAAGTGGCCGCGCAGGTGCACGCGCATCACGTCGTCCCAGTCGGTTTCGGTCATGCTCGTGAACATCTTGTCGCGGCAGATGCCCGCGTTGTTGACGAGCACGTGCACATCGCCGAACGCTTCGCGGGCCGCGTCGACGATCCGCTGCGCCGTTTCGACGCGCGTGATGTCGTCCGCATTCGCAAGCGCGTTGCCGCCGTGTCGTGCGATCTCGTCGCACACGGCCTGCGCGGCCTCGTGCCGGATGTCGTTGACGACAACCGCCGCGCCTTCGGCCGCGAACGCGAGCGCATATTCGCGCCCGAGCCCGCCGCCCGCGCCGGTGATGATGACGGTGCGTCCGTTACAGATTCCCATGCTGGTGCCTCTTGGATCGTGAGATCGTGAAAGTGACGCGCTCACAGGCGCTCGATGATCGTGACGTTCGCGAGGCCGCCGCCTTCGCACATCGTCTGCAATCCGTACCGGCCGCCGGTGCGTTCCAGTTCGTGCAGCAGCGTCGTCATCAGCCGCGCACCGGTCGCGCCGAGCGGATGGCCGAGCGCGATGCCGCCGCCGTTCGGGTTGGTCCTTTCATGCGGGAAACGCGTATCGGCCAGCCACGCCTGCGCGACCGACGCGAACGCCTCGTTCATCTCGACGACGTCGATCTGCGACCAGTCGAGCCCGCTCTTCTTCAACGCGGCCTTCGTCGCCGGGATCGGCGCGGTGAGCATCCACAGCGGATCGTCGCCCAGCACGCTCAAGTGATGGATGCGCACGCGCGGCGTGAGGCCGTAGCGCTTCAACGCGTCCTCCGACACGATCAGCAGCGCCGCGGCCGCGTCGCAGGTCTGGCTCGCGACGGCGGCCGTCAGCGAGCCGCCCGGCGTCAGCGGTTCGAGCGTCGCCATCTTTTCCAGCGACGTGTCGGGGCGCGGCGTCTCGTCGTGCAGCACGCCTTCGAGCGGCACGATTTCCCGCTTGAAATGCCCGGCCTCGATCGCGGCAACCGCACGGCGGTGGCTTTCGAGTGCATAGCGCTCCATCGCGTCGCGCGACAGGTTCCAGTGATCGGCGATCCGCTGCGCGGCGACGAACTGCGACACCGGCGCATCGCCGAATCGTGCGCGCCAGCCGGTGCTGCCCGAGAACGGGTCGTCGAAGCCGAGCGGCGCCGCGCAGGTCATCGCGGACGAAATCGGGATCTGCGTCATCGTCTGCACGCCGCCCGCGACCACCACGTCCTGCACGCCGCTCATCACGGCCTGTGCGGCGAAATGCACGGCCTGCTGCGACGAGCCGCACTGGCGGTCGACCGTCACGCCCGGCACCTGCAGCGGCAACCCGGCCGCGAGCCAGCAGGTGCGCGCGATGTTGCCCGCGAGCGGGCCGATCGTGTCGACGCAGCCGAACACCACGTCGTCGTATTCGTCGGCGGGAATCGCATTGCGCTCGACGAGCGTCTTCAGCACGAAGCCGCCGAGGTCGGCCGCATGCACGTGCGCAAGCCCGCCCTTGCGGCGGCCGGTCGGCGTGCGCAGCGCGTCGACGATATAGGCTTGTTTCATTGACGGGTTTCCTCGAGGTCGAAGGTCTGCGCGGGGCCGATCGGCAATGCGTCGCCGAGGATCGCGTCGGCCACGCGGGCCTTGTGGAATGCGCTGTCGCCCCAGCTGCCGGAGAGCGCCCAGATGCGCTTCATGAAGATCTGCAGGTCGAGCTCCCACGTGTAGCCGATCGCCCCGTGCACCTGCATCGAGTGACGCGCGGCGAGCTGCGCGGCCGACGTCGCCGCGAGCTTCGCGTGGGACACGAACACCGCACGCTGCGGGTGATCGTCGGCGATCGCCTGCGCGGCGCGCGCGACCACCGGCCGTGCGAACTCGTAGCGGATCGCGACATCGGCAAGCAGATGCTTGAGCGCCTGGTACGACCCGATCGCCTTGCCGAACTGCTTGCGCTGCGCGCTGTAGTCGATCGCGACGTCGAGCACGCGCTGCGTGAGGCCGAGCAGTTGCGCGGCGACCGCGAACGCGCCGTGGTCGAGCGCACGGTCCAGCAGCGGCGCGGCTTCGTCGGCGCCTGCGATGCGCGTAGCCGCCGACGGCTCCCAGTCGAGCGTGAACAGCCGCCGCGACGGGTCGACGCTGTCCACCGCGCGCCACGCACACTGCGCGGGATCGACGCGGTGCAGCTCGCCACGGTGCTCGCAAAGGAGCGTTTGCGCGACGTGCACGTCGGCCGCATACGGGTTCACCGGATGCACGAGCGCGACGCGCGCGCGCCCTTCGGCGATGTCGCGCAGCAGCGCGTCGCGCCAGTCGCTCGCCGGCAGCCGCGCGAGCACGCCGGCCGAGACGAGCGCCGTGTCGAGCAGCGGCTCGGGGCTGCCGAAGTAACCATAGGTCTGCGCGAGCAGCGCCCATTCCGCTTCGCTCAGGCCGAGGCCGCCGTGCGCCTCGGGCACCGACACGGCGGTCAGCCCCTGCGACGCGAACAGCGCCCACAGGTCGTCCGAACGCCCGGTCGGCGTGGCCCAGAGCTCGCGGATCAGCTCGGGCGTCATCTCGGTCATCAGCAGGCGCTTCACGCTGTCCGCGAGCGCTTCCTGGTCTTCATCGAATACGAAATCCATACGATGTCCGTTCAGTGAGGGGGGCGCCGGCGCCGTCATGCGCGCGGCATGCCGAGCATCCGTTCGGCGACGATGTTGCGCTGGATCTCGTTGGTGCCCGCGTAGATCGTGCCGGCCTGCGCGAACAGGAAGCCGTCGAGCCAGTGGCCGAGCGTCGCGTGCTGCGCGGCCGTCTGCGGGACGACCTCGCCGTGCGCGCCGAGAATGTCGAGCGCGGTCTGGTGCATGCGCAGGTCGAGTTCCGACCAGAACACCTTGTTGGTGCTCGACTCGGCGCCGATATGGCCGCCCTTCAGCAGCCGGCTCGCGGTCGCGTAGGTCGACAGCGCATACGCCTGCGCATCCATCCACGCCTGCACCACGCGCTCGCGCAGCGTCGGATCGCGATCCGCGCTGTCGCGGTGGGCGAGATACAGGTCGCGCAGGGCCTGCGCGGTGCACTGGAAGCGCGCGGGCGAACGCAGCATCAGCCCGCGCTCGAAGCCGGCCGTCGCCATCGCGACCTGCCAGCCCGCGCCTTCGGCCGCGAGCCGGTTCTCGACCGGCACGCGCACGTCGTCGAAGAAGATTTCCGCGAAGCCCGTCTGCCCGTTCAGCTGGCGGATCGGCCGCACCGTGATGCCCGGCGCGGACAGCGGCACCATCAGGAACGTGAGCCCGTGGTGGCGTGACGATTCCGGGTCGCTGCGGAACAGCCCGAACAGCCAGTCGGCCCACACCGCGCGCGTCGACCAGATCTTCTGGCCGTTCAATACGTATTCGTCGCCGATCCGGGCGGCCGTCGTGCGGATCGCGGCCATGTCGGACCCTGCATTCGGCTCCGACCAGCCCTGCGCCCATACGTGCTCGCCGGCCGCCATCGCGGGCAGGAAACGCGCCTTCTGCTCCGTGGTGCCGAAATCCATCAGCGTCGGGCCGAGCAGGAAGATGCCGTTCTGGTTCACGCGCATCGGCGCGTCGGCACGCCAGTACTCTTCCTCGAAGATCAGCCACTCGATCAGGTCGCAGCCGCGCCCGCCCAGCTCGCGCGGCCACGTGACCATGCTCCAGCGGCCCGAGTGCAGCGTGCGCTCCCATTCGCGGTGCGCGGCGAAGCCTTCCTCGGTGTCGAAGCTCGGCAGCCGCTCGCGCGGCACGTGCGCGGCGAGCCATTCGCGGATCTCGGCGCGAAACGCCTGTTGCTGCGGCGTGTAGGTCAGGTTCATGCGCGTGCCTCCTCGACGGTGGCCTGCGCATCGAAACGCGCGTCGCGCTTCTCGACGAACGCGGCGCGCGCTTCGGTCGAATCGTTCGTCATGTACGCCTGCAGCGTGAAGCCCTGCTCCCAGCGGTACTTGTCCTCGAGGTCGCCGTCCTCGACGCCGTTCAGCGCCTCCTTCGCGAGCCGCACCATCGCCGGGCTCTTGTCCGCGATCTTGCGGGCGAGCGCGAGCGCCGCGTCGCGCAGCGTGTCGCGCGTCACGACCTGCTCGACCGCACCGAGCCGGTACGCTTCGGCCGCGTCGATCATCTCGCCCGTGAAGTACATCGCGCGCACCTTCTGCACGCCGAACAGCCGCTGCAGGTGCGCGCCGCCGCCCATCGCGCCACGGTCGATCTCGGGCACGCCGAAGCGCGCGCAGTCGGCCGCGACGACGATGTCCGCCGCGCCGCAGATGCCGATCCCGCCGCCGAGCACGAAACCGTGCACGGCCGCGATCACCGGCTTCGGGTTGCGGTGCACGGCGCGGAACGTCTCGTAATTGCCCGCGTTGACCGCCACGATCCGCTCCGGATGCGCGGCCAGCTCCTTGATGTCGACGCCCGCGCAGAAGCCGCGGCCTTCGCCGCGCACGACGATCACGCGGACCTCGTCGTCCTCGCCGAGCGCATCGAGCGCGCGGGAGAGCGCATGCCAGCCCTGCGCGTCGAGCGCGTTCACGGGCGGATGGGCGATCACCAGCTCGGCGATGCCGTCGGCGCGATCGATCCGGAACGGCATCGCGCCGGCCGGTTGGTTGGATCCTGTCATCTCCATTGCCTCCCTGTGATGTTGTTCATGCGGCCCGCGCTGCCGCCGCGCCGCGCAGCGTGGCCAGTGCGTCGAGTCGCTCGCCGGCTTCCGCGACGATCCGTGCGATCAGCGCGTCGCACGGATCGATCGCGCCGATCATCGCGGCCGCCTGGCCGCTCGGCAGCACGCCTTCATCGGGGCGGCCTTCGACGATCGCGCGCTGGATCAGGAACGGCGCGTTCGCCGCCATCAGCGTCTGGCTCGCCGTGTAGTCGTGCGAGCGCAGCGCCTTGATCGCGAGGCCGAGCATGTCGCCCGTGCTCAGGCCGTTCTGGCGCCGCCATGCGTCGGCCGTCTTCAGCGCGAACAGCGTGCGGCGCAGCGGGCCGAAGCGTTCGAGCTTCAGCAGGTACGGGTTGTCGATCATCCGTTGCGGCAGCCCGTCGAGCGCGTCCGACACGCGGATGCGCGCCGGGTCGCCGACCGCGACGTAGCGTTCGAGCGTCTCGCGCGGCACCGGCGATTCGGCGCTCATCAGGAAGCGCGTGCCCATCGCGATGCCGGCCGCGCCGTACGCGAGCGCGGCAGCCAGCCCGCGCCCGTCGAAGAACCCGCCGGCCGCGACCACCGGCACCCGCACCGCGTCGAGCACCTTCGGCAGCAGCAGCGTGGTCGGCACCGAGCCCGTGTGGCCGCCGCCTTCCGCGCCCTGCACCGTCACGATGTCCGCGCCGAGCTCGACCGCCTTCACCGCATGCTTCGGTGCGCCGACGGTCGGCATGCAGACGATGCCGGCGTCCTTGAAGCGGCGGATCGTCTTTGCATCCGGCCCGCGGCCGTAGCTCACCGCGCGCAGCCGGTGCCGGATCGCCAGCTCGACGACCTGCTGCGCGTTCTTCTGGAACATGTGGAAATTGATGCCGAACGGCTTGTCCGTCAGCGACTTCACTTTCAGGATCTCGGCCTCGACCTGCTCGGGTTCGAGCGTCGCGCCGGCCAGGAAGCCGAAGCCGCCGGCGTTGGCGGTCGCCGCGACGAGCCGCGCGTCGGCCACCCAGCCCATCGCGGTCTGCACGATCGGATAGCGGCAGCCGAGCAGGTCGCACAGAGGCGTATGCAGCGGGCTTTGAAGCGTCTGAAGCGTCGTGCTCATGCGGCCGCTCCGTTGACGGCGACCGGTGCGGGCGCGTCGCCGCGATCAACGCCGTTCGGCTGACGCTGCGAACTGGCCATGCTGCGCGCGTCGTAGCCGCCGAGACGGTCGCCGCTCACGAGCTCGTTATGCGCATGCGCGAAGTGATGCCATGCGAAAGCCGCATCCATCGCCGCGCGCTTGCCCTGCAGTTCCTCGACGTGATTCAGCGCCTGCTTGGTCAGCGCGAGCCCGAGGCGCGGCATCGTCGCGATCTTCGCGGCGATCGCATAGGTCGCGTCGTGCAGCCGTTCGCGCGGCACGACGCGGTTGACCATCCCCATCTGGTACGCACGCTCGGCCGGCATCCGTTCGCCGAGGAACAGGAATTCCTTCGCGATGCGCGGGTTCAGTTCGTAGGCGTGCGCGAAATACTCGACGCCCGGAATCCCCATCCGCACGACCGGATCGGCGAAGAACGCATCCTCGGACGCGACGATCAGGTCGCACACCCACGCGAGCATCAGCCCGCCCGCGATGCATGCGCCCTGCACCATCGCGATCGTCGGCTTCGGCAGGTCGCGCCAGCGCCGGCACATCCCGAGGTAGACCTCCTGCTCGCGTGCATAGAGGAATTCGCCGCCGTCCTTGTCGACGTGGTCGTACCACAGCGACGTGCGATCGAACGACTCGTGGATGTCGCGGCCCGGCGTGCCGATATCGTGGCCCGCCGAGAAATGCTTGCCGGCGCCCGCGAGCACGATCGCCTTCACCGCGTCGTCGTGCGCCGCGCGCCGGAACGCCGCGTCGAGCGCATACGTCATCTTCGAGTTCTGCGCGTTGCGATACTCGGGGCGGTTCATCGTGATCGTCGCGATGCCGGCGTCGACCGCGTAGTCGACGACACCGTCGCCGAACGTCATCTGGGTCGCTTCCATGTCGGACCTCATCCCCGGCGCGGCGCCGGATTGTTGCGCACGATCGTCGCGCGCAGGTTGTGCGGATCGAGCGCACGCACGATGCGCAGGTCTTCCGCGTTCGGCGCGGCCGTCGTGCCGAGCTCCGGATGCGCGATCAACGGGAAGCCCGTCGCGTCCTGCACCTCGTCGAAGCTCACGCCCGGATGCAGCGAGCGCACGCGGATCGCGTGGTCGGGTCCGCCGAAATCCATCACGCACAGGTCGGTGACGATGCTGCGCAGGTCGACGAAGGTTTTCATGCCGGGCAACCGGCGCGCCGGGTTGTAGCCGACCGTGCACACCATGTCGACTTCGCCCGCGACGAACGTTCGCTTGCCGTGGCCGCTGACGAAGAACGAGTTCGCATGGTTCGTCGTATTGCCGGGGAAGCCGCGCGCGCCGAGCAGCTGGGTTTTCGGGCGCGCGTAGTCGTCGCCGAGCCACGAGATGTTGGCTTGGCCGAAACGGTCGATCTGCGTCGGCATCACGAGCGCATGGCGGCAGCCGTGCCACAGGCAGTCGAACACGCGTTCGTAGGTCATCCAGCCGCTCGCCTTCACGCGGTAACCGTCGGGGCGCGGGCCGAGCGGCACCGGCTCCTCGACGAGATACGCTTCGCCGTCGGTCAGCATCAGCCCGTTGTTGTACGCAAGCCGCGCGAGGCCGGCCGCGAGCCGCGGGCCCGTGCCGATGCCGGTCGCCAGCACTTCGCCGTCGTCGCGCCAGAGTCGCGCGGACGCGACGATCATCAGTTCCGCGAGGGAATGGTCGAGAGATTCGCTCACAGGCGCTCCTTTACAGAATCGGCAACGGCAGCGTCGTCACGTGCGACAGCCCGCCGACGCCTTCGAGGTACTGGCGTTCGTCCTGGCCGACCACGTCGCGCAGGTACGCCGCCGTCTTCGCGTCGTCTTCCGCACTGGCGCAGTACGCGCGCAGGTGCGGCAGGTCCCAGCCGTAGGCCGGCCCGCACGACGTCGGGTGTGCGCCGCCCGGCGCGTGCACGACGCCGGTGACGAGCGAGCGCTCGAACGGATTGCGTTTCGCTGCGTCGAGGTCTTCGCTCGCGAGCGACGCGTCGACCGTTTCCGCCGACACGTAGCAACGCTGCGCGGCGCGTGCCATCCACGCGTCGAAGAACGGATCGGGGCCGTCGATGCGCGTGTTGCCCATCCGGTCGGCCGCGTTCACGTGCAGCAGCGCGGCGTCGAGGTCGATCGCCGGCATCGCGAGCAGCGTTTCGCCGTCGTCGTACGGCGACTGCACCGTGCGCAGTTGCGGCGCGTGATCGAGCAGCGCGGTGCCGAGCCCGGCACGCGTCGGCAGGAACGGCAGCCGGGCGGCGGCCGCGCGCAGGCCGAGCTGCAGCATCCCTTCGTCGAGTTCCAGCACGTCGATGCGGCCCTGTTCACGCGCACGACGGAATTGCGGTTCGAGCGGGATCACGTCGAGCGACACGAAGCCGAACACCACCTTGCGTACCTTGCCGGCCGCGCACAGCAGCCCGACATCGGCGCCGCCGTACGCGACGATCGTCAGGTCCTTCAGGTTCGAGCGCGCGATTTCGCGCACCAGTGCCATCGGCTTGCGCCGCGGCCCCCATCCGCCGATGCCGATCGTCATGCCGTCGGCGAGTTGCGCGACCACGTCGCGCGCGGACATCGTCTTGTCGAGAGGTTTCATCGTCATCGTGCTGGCTCACCGGTATCCGATGCTGAAATCGTGGCCCCACTGGCTCACCTTCGTGGCCTCGAACACCGCGTGCTTCGACCAGTCGACCGTGAGGCCGCCGAAGCCGTATTCGAGATCGAAGCCGCCGGGGGTCTTCATGTAGAAAGAGATCATCTGGTCGTTGCAGTGGCGCCCGAGCGTCGCGGACATCTTCACGTCGTGCGCGGCCACGCGGTCCAGCGCGCGGCCCACTTCGTCCATCGAGTCGACTTCGGCCATCACGTGCACACAGCCCGACGGCACGGCCATCTCGAACAGCGCGAGGCTGTGATGGCGCGCGTTGCGGCAGTGCATGAAGTGGATGCGCTTTTCGGGTTCGGCGGGATCGGGCGTGAATTTCACGCGATAGATGTCGGACAGCTCGAAGCCGAGCACGCCGCGCACGAACGCGTCGGTCGCGTCGAACTGCGGCGCGGGCAGCACCGCGTGGCCGAGCCCCATGTCGCCGGTGACGAAGTGCGCGACGCCCAGCGGCGACACGAAACGGCGGAAATCGCAGCGCGCCCCCCAATACAGCTCGTGACGGTTGCCGGACGGGTCGGTGCACCACGCCATCGCCTGCACGCGGCGCAGCGCGGCTTCGGCGAACGTCGCGCGGATCGGCTCGACGCCTGCCCGCTGCAGCACCGCCAGCGCGGCGTCGAACGCGGCGCCGTCGGGCAGCTCCCAGCCCGACGCGAAATAGCGATCGGCCGCGCCGGGGACGATCACGTAGCGGAAATCGCGCTCGTCCATCTTCAGGTACAACGCGCCGTCGGGCGCGTCGAGCGCCTGCATGCCCAGCACGTCTTCCGCGTAGCGGCGCCACGCATCGACGCGCGTCGCCTCGACGACGACATAGCCAAGCGCACGGACATCGATCATGTCGGCCTCCTCCTGGTTCAGAATCCGTTGTTCGTGAAAGGATTCTGGCCGGTCGGGGGTGGTGTTACATCGTCTGTTGGGACGAGGGGCGGCGGGGAATCGGAGCGGCGCGGACGCGCGCGGCAGCCCGGCGGAACGGGCCATGCCTGCGGAAGGAGACGGAGAGCCGGTACAGGTTGCCGCGACGCGGCAACCCGGATCAGTCGAACGGGTTCAGCAACCTGACGCCGGTGCGGGCGAAATCCGCGACGTTGCGCGTCACCACGGTGAGATCGTTGATCAGCGCGGTGGCCGCGATCAGCTTGTCGAGTTCGTGCGTCGGATCGGGCACGCGCAAATGCCCCCACGTCTGGCTGATCTCGATGTCGACCGGCAGGATGTTCGGTGCATAGCCGGCCAGGATGGTTGCCACCCACGCCTCGAGCGCCGACGCCTGGGGGTGATCGCCGCGATGACGGATCAGGTCGACGCCGCGGCGAAGTTCAGCAACTGTCACGACGGACAGGTAAAGCGGGCTGGCGTCCGCCGCGGCCTGCCTGAAGAACGCCCGCACGCCACGGTTGGTTCGCTTGCCCTTCCTGATTTCACTGATGACGTTGGTATCAATCAAATACACGCCTGGCCTCGCCGGAATCCTGAATACGTTGAAAATCCGCGTCTTCGCCGACATCGGGCATGCTCATCAGCACTTGCGCAAATGTCTTTCGCTTCGGCCGGCCGAGCGCATCGGCCAGAATGGCCCGATGTTCGGCCTCGGCACTCCGGCCATTTGCCGCAGCCCGCTCGCGCAGGCTCTGAACGATATTGTCATCCACGTTACGCACCAGTAGATTTGCCATGGTTCCCTCCATCCAGATTGATATCAATGATAGCGCCATGACCGGGAATTGCAATCATTGCTATCATCGCCAGCAACGGAAGGAGGACGGTGATCGGCATCAGCGAACGGCAACGGGCCGCATGAACCCTTTCGGCATGCGCCGCTCGCCCGACACGTCGAACTGCTGTTTGAAAGGTAAGCCGGATCGAAACGGCGGGAAAGACAGCCGATCGGCTAGTCACGGCTGAACGGCCTGCGCGGGCGCGCGCCGATCGATGCGGGACGGCTGCATTCACCGATTCCGTGTGCGGTGCTCGCGAGGGTCGTCGGCCCTCCCGTGCCGACATCCGTTGGCCCGCCCGTACCGGCGATGCCGGCCATTCCCCGCCCGGCACGCGCAACGACGCCCCGCCGCTCAGAACCGATACGAAATCCCGATCTGCAACACCGGATACCACCGGTAGCGCGACATCACCTGCCGCAGCGAATCCAGCCCGCTCGCGGCCAGGATCTGGCTCTTCACGGGCCCGGCCGCGGCCGCCAGCTCCGGCGACAGCGTGTACGAGCATTTCGGTATCCCGTACGCAACGCCGAGGTCGGCGACGAATCCCAGCCCTTTCGACGCCGGCCGGTGCCCGTAGCCGATCCCGAAGTACGGCATCACGGTCGGATAGCGCGCTTCGGCCACCGCGTACATCCCCGGCCGCGCCGGATAACGCTTGCCGCCGAACACGTAAGTGCCATTGGTCGGCACCGATACGCCGCGAAGCTCGTCGTCGTTGAAGCGTAGCCCGAGCGTCGCGCGGAAGCCGCTGCCTCGCCACGGAAAGATGTCCGCATACAAGCCGCCCTGGCGCAGCTTCAGGTCGTCCTGGTAGCGATTGCCGGCCACCGTGAAGTCATGCGAAAGATCGATCGCATTGAAATCCGCATGCGCACCGAGCATCGAATTGAAGCTCACGGCCGCGCCGATGCCCACGCCCTGCGTGCCGCCCTGCAGGTAGATTTCCTGCGCATGCGCACTCGCGGCGAACACCACCGCGACGAATGCCCATTGGTTCACCGTCGTTTTCACGGGCGCCTCCCCCGACATGTGCCGGGCGCGCCTCGCCAACGCATGCGGCCTGCGTCGCCATGCGTGGTGCGAACCCCGGCACGACACCTTGCAAGCACGCTTGCTGTTCGACGGATCGGGAACACGTTGCCCATGCGCATGACCGATACGACATGCGCGGCAGGTACGTCGCGACAGGCGACGCCCGCGGCCCGATCCGATTCCCCGTTTGTTTCGATGTCGTTGCATGCCGCCGACGCGTTCGTCGTTCTCGCGAAATTCGTTTGCGCCGGCGGCACCGGGTCAACCGCAAGGCACGTGCCATGCGGCGCAAATCGAAGCGGGAAAAGCGTGTCCGCGTCGCACGGGCGGCAACGCGGGGCGCAATGGTGGGGAAATGTTTCAGGAACGTATCCGTATCCGACGCGCCGAGCCGAAAGGCGCGATTGGCGGAATTGCGCGTCGATCGCGCAGCGCCTGTGGATCGAGGCCGGACGGCCGTCAGCGCACGCGCGTCGCCACGAAGATCAATCGTGTGCAGAGGAATACGTCGGAAAAGCGTTGCAAAAGTGTGACCTTTGGCCGGGCGCACGCGATGCCGATGCGCGATCGTGCGTGACGAGGCAGGGTGAATACCGATGCGTGCGCATCCATCCGTCCGAGCCCGGCACAGATGCGATACGCGAGCCGATCGGTATATCGGCCCGCGTCGTCGATAATTTTCGGAAGGGATGGCGCGTGATATCCGCGCGCAAAACTACCGACCGTTCAGATACGGTTGTCCGAATGAATTTGCCACTTCGGCGTGCCGCTACAACCCATACCCACCGGAAACATTCAACTGCTGCCCGGTAATGTAACCAGCCCGATCCGACGCCAGAAACACCGCCGCCCGCCCGACATCGTGCGCCTTCCCCCAGCGCTTGAGCGCGAGCATCTTCTGCGTCTCGTCGATCCACGCCTGGTCGAACTGCCCCTGTTCGAGCAGCACCGGAAACATCCCGGCCTCGATCACGCCGACCAGGATCGAATTCGCGCGAATGTCGTAGCGCCCTTCCTCGCGCGCCAGCCCTTTCACCAGCGCCTCGTTCGCAGCCTTCGGTGCGACCGACAGCCCGTCGCGCTCGGGCCAGCGCAGATGCCCGGCCGACCCGAGCGTCACGAACGATCCGCCGCCCGACGCACGGAAGTGCGGCAGCGCGGCCTTCGCCGCGACGAAAAAGCCGATCGTCTCGACGTCGATCGCGCGGCGCCAGTCGTCGTGCGTCATGTCGCCGATATGACGCTGGTTCACGAACGGCCCGGCCGCCCAGACCACCGTGTGCACGCGGCCATGCGCGCCGATCGCGGCCGCGAGCGCGGCGTCGACCTGTGCGGGATCGGTCACGTCCACGCAGTGCGTGGTGGCCGCGACACCCTCGCCGCGAATGTCGCGCGCGACACGTTCGGCCACGTCGGCCTTGCTGCGGTAGCCCACCGCGACCGGCACGCCGGCCCGCGCGAACTCGAGCGCGACACCCTGCCCGATCCCGCCGCTGCCGCCGAACACCAGCACCGCACCCTGCGGAAACCCGTTGTCGTTCATGCGTTCATCCCGTTCGTGTACGGCGGCGGCGCTCAGGCCGCCGCCTCGGTCCCCGCCCGCAGGCGGTACTTCAGCACCTTCCCGGCCGCACTCGTCGGCAGTTGCTCGACGAACGTGAAATAACGCGGCACCTTGTAGTTCGCCATGTTGCGGCGCGCCCAGTCGTTCAGTTCGTCGGCGTCGGCATGCGCGCCCGGCCGCAGCACGACATACGCGTGCCCGACCTCGCCGAGCCGCGTATCGGGCACGCCGACCAGCGCGACCTGCGCAATCGCCGGATGCGCGGCGAGCAGCCGCTCGATCTCGGCCGGATAGCAGTTGAAGCCGCCGACGATGAACATGTCCTTGATGCGGTCGGTGATCTTCAGGTTGCCGTTCGCGTCGACGCAGCCGAGATCGCCCGTACGCAGCCAGCCATCGGGATCGACGGTTTCGCGCGTCGCGTCCGGCTGGTTGAAATAGCCGCGCATCACGTTGTAGCCGCGCACCCAGATCTCGCCGGTCTCGTCCGGCCCGAGCGGCGCGCCGCCCGGCCCCGCGATGCGCAATTCGACATCCGGCATCGGCCGGCCGGACGTACAGGCGACCGTCTGCGCATCGTCGCCTTGGCGGCACAGCGTCGCGAAGCCGCACGATTCGGTCAGCCCGTAGCCGGTCAGCACCGTCTCGAAGCCGAGCTCGGCGCGCATCCGTTCGATCAGGCTCGGGGCGATCGCCGCCGCGCCCGTGACCGCGATCCGCAGCGACGACAGGTCGCGCGTCGCGCGATCGGGCGCGTCGAGCAGCGCGTAGTACAGCGTCGGCGGGCCGGGCAGCACCGATATGCGGTCGTCGGCAACGCGCCGCAGCACGTCGGCCGGCTGGAACACGAGATGCGGCAGCACGGTCGCGCCGCTCGACAGCGCGGCGAGCCAGCCCGCCTTGTAGCCGAACGTGTGGAAGAACGGATTGACGATCAGGTAGCGGTCGTCAGGTCGCACGCCGGCGATCGCCGCCCACGCTTGCGCGGCGCGCAGGTTCTGGCCGTGCGCGGTCATCACGCCCTTCGGGCGGCCCGTCGTGCCGGACGTGAACATCAGGTCCATCACGGTGTCGGGCGTCACCAGTGCCTCGCGTTCGCGCACCGCGTCCAGCGGCACTTCGGCGCCGCGCGCGAGGAACGCGTTCCAGGTCTCGTCGTGCGCGCCGGGCGGCGGTTCGCCATCGAACACGACGACGCGCTCGAGCGTCGCGGGCCGGTGCGGCGCGAGCATCGCCGGATAGGATTCGCCGAGGAACGTGCCGCAGCAGAACAGCAGCCGCGCGCCGCCGTCGTGCAGGATGCCGCCGACCTCCATCCCCTTCATCCGCGTATTGACCGGCACGAGGATCGCGCCGACGGTGTGGATCGCCAGCGCCGCGACGATCCATTGCGGCAGGTTCGGCGCCCACACCGCGATGCGGTCGCCGGCCGCGATACCGCTCGCGAGCAGCGCGCGGGCCGCGTCGAGGCGGGCCGTGTCGAGTTCCGCGTAGGTCAGCCGGCCGTGCTCCGACTCGATCGCCGGATGCGCGCCGTGGCGCGCGGCTGCCCGTGCGATCAGCGCGGGCGTGGTCAGGATTTCGTTGTCCATCGTCATAGATCAGGGTGGCCGCGCGCGCCGCCGGCGCGCGTCGGCTCAATCGGGAAACACGACGCGCAGTGCGTCGCTCGCGGGCCGTGCGCAACAGGCGAGCGTCCAGCCGGCCGCGATCTCGTCGTCGTCGAGCACGTGGTTGCTGTCGAGCGCGACCTCGCCGCGCTCGATCCGGCACATGCACGCGCCGCATTGCCCCATCCGGCAGGAATTCGGCGCCGGCACGCCGGCGCGCAGCATCGCGTCGAGCAGCGTTTCGCCGGGCGCGCTGTCGAACGCGAACGCGTCGCCATCGAGCACCGTCTCGATCGCCGCACCGTCGCCGGGCGCCGACGCTGCCGCCGTTGCCGCCGTTGCCGCCGTTGCCGCCGTTGCCGCGGCCTGCACCGGCGCATCGGGCAACGACGCGAACCGCTCGACATGCACGCGCGCACGCGGCAGCCCGAGGCCGAGCATCGCGGCCAGCGCGTTCTCCATGAACAGCGCGGGCCCGCAGATGAACGTCTCCTGCCGGCTGAACGGCCGCGCGAGTTCCTCGAGATGGCGCTGCTGCGGAATGCCCTGCACGCTGTCGAGCCAGTGGATCACGCGCACGCGCCCGGGATGGCGCTGCGCGAGCTGCTGAAGTTCGTCGCGGAAAATCACCGAGCGTTCGTCGCGGTTCGCGTAGATCAGCGTCAGCATCCCGCGCCCGTGCACGAGCGCCGATTTCAGGATCGACAGCACGGGCGTGATTCCGCTGCCGCCCGCGAACAGCAGCAGGTCGCCGTCGAGCGCGCGCGGCGTGAACACGCCGGCCGGCGGCAGCACCTCGAGCGTGTCGCCCGCCCGCACGCGGTCGCACAGCCAGTTCGACGCCCGGCCGTCGCGCACGCGCTTGACGGTGATCTTCGGCGCGGCGTCGATGCCGGGCGCGCTCGACAGCGAATAGCAGCGCGCAACGGCCGCGTCCGCGCACGGCACGTTCAGCGTCAGGAACTGCCCGGGCCGGTACGCGAATGCGTCGCGCAACGCGGCCGGCACGTCGAACACGAACGAGCACGCGTCGTCGCTTTCGGCAATCACTTCGGCGACGGTCAGCCGATGGAAGCGCGAATCGCTCATCGCCGGCTCCTCACGTCACGCGGCCGCACGGGCCACCGGCGCGCCGGGCGTCGTGTAGGCGCCGTCGAGATAGACGAGCGGATCGACGTCGCCGCACATCAGCACCTCGCGAATGCGCCCGATGAACACCGTATGCGTGCCGTATTCGAAGCGGCCGTCCTGCTCGCAAACGAGGCTCGCCTGCGAATCGCGCAGATAGGGCACGCCGTGCGGCGACGTGTGCCAGTCGCCGGTCGTGAAGCGCGCTTCGCCCTTCAGCCGGCCGCTGCAGTCGATCGCGATGCCTTCGTGGCGGGCCGACAGCACGTTCACGCAGAACGGGGCGCCCGCATCGAGCGGCGGATACAGCGACGCGGTGCGGTTGATGCAGATCAGCAGCGAAGGCGGATCGGTCGACAGCGAATCGACCGCCGTCGCGGACATCGAGTAGCGCCGGCCGTCGTGCGCGCTGCTGATGACCGTGACGGAGCGCGCGAGGCGGCGCATCGCGAGCAGCATGTCGGTGCGCAGCGGATGGGGGGTGAGATCGCTCATCATTGGACTCCGTCAAGTTCAGTCGTGGATGGCCGGGCCGGCCGGCCGCCGGCGTCGGCCGCGTGCGCGGCCAGGTGATCGGCGGCGATATACCCGAAGGTCATCGCCGGGCCGAGCGTCGAGCCCGCGCCGGGGTAACTCGCGCCCATCATCGACGCGCTGGTGTTGCCGATCGCGTAAAGGCCGGCGATCGGCTCGCCGTCGGCGCGCAGCACGCGGGCCAGCGCGTCGGTGACGAGCCCGCCCTTCGTGCCGATGTCGCCCGCGTCGATCCGCACCGCGTAGAACGGCGCCTGGTCGACCGGCCCGAGGCACGGGTTGGGCTCGTTCCGCGGATCGCCGTAGTACGTATCGAACGCGTTGTCGCCCTTGCCGAACGCCTCGTCGATTCCGGTCGCCGCGTAGCGCGCCATGTCACGCAGCGTGTCGTGCAGCCCGGCCGCGTCGACGCCGATGCGCGCCGCAAGCGCGTCGATCGTGTCGGCCTTCACGAGCACGTCGCGAAACGCCGCCGGAATCCGCGCATCGGGCATCATCGACGCCGGCATGATCGGCCCGCACGGATACTTGCGGCGAAACCGCGCGTCGAACACCATCCATGCGGGCACGCTCGCACCGGTGCGCGCATGGTCGCGATACATCGCCGGCACGAATTCGGAATACGGCGCGGCTTCGTTGACGAAGCGCTTGCCGAGGCCGTTGACGATCACGCAGCCCGGCAGGTTGCGTTCGACGAACAACGCGCGGTGTTTCTCCTCGCCGGCGACCCCGACCGTCGGTGCGCCCCACACGTGCTCCATCAGCGCCAGCGCGCCGCCGAGCCGATGGCCTTCGGCGATCGCATCGCCGGTGTTGGCAGGCGGCGTCGCGCTCCACTGCGCCTGCGTCGGCTGCGGCAGGTAGCGTTCGCGCATCGGCTGGTTACGCTCGAAACCGCCCGCGCCGAGGATCACGCCGCGTCGCGCGGCGATTGTCACGGGCTGCCCGAAGCGCTGCGCGCGCACGCCCGTCACGCGGCCGTCCACGTCGAGCAGGTCGCGCATCGGCGTGTCGAGCCACACGGGCACGTTGCGCTCGAGCAGCGCGCGGCGCAGCCCGCCGATCAGCGCATTGCCGAGCGTCAGGCGCCGGTCGCGCCGCGTGCGGCGGCGCATCCCGATATCGAGCCAATAGCGGCCGAACTGTGCGATCGCGAGCGTCATGAAGCCGGGCCCGCGCGAGAACAGCGTGTGCGCTTCCTTCGACGTCACCGCCACGCGCCCGCCGATCAGCGTGCCGGGCGACGGCGGACGCAGCCGGTCGAGCTCGTCGCCGAGCAGGCCGCCGTCGAACGGCAGCGGATCGAGCGCGCGATAACCCGGCATCGCGCCCGGCACCTTCTGGAAATAGTCCGCGTACTTCGGCAGCGACTGGTAGCGCACCGGGGTCTTCGATTCCAGGTAGCGCAGCATCTCCGGCGCGCGGTCGAGATACGCGTCGAGCTTCTCGGGCGTCGACGCGCCGGCCACGCAGGCTTCGATATAGCCGCGCGCGGCCTCGCGCGAATCGGTCGCGCCCAGCTCGGCGATATGGTGGTTGCACGGCACCCAGATCCCGCCGCCCGACACGGCCGACGTGCCGCCGTACAGCGCCGTCTTCTCGATCACGACGACGGACAGGCCGCGGTCGGCCGCGCGGCACGCGGCGAGCAGCGCGCCCGCGCCCGAACCGACGACCACCACGTCGAACACGTATTGCTGTGCTTGCGGGTCGTTCATCGCGTCTCCGTCAGATGAAGAAGTCGGTGTTCTCGCGGCCGAGCATCACGGCGCCGAGGTTCTGGCCGAAACGGTCGACGTTGTTCGCGTAATGCGCGCGGGCCGCATGCAGGTCGAGGAAGCGGCGCACCAGCGGATTGCGGTGATAGATGCCGTTGCCGCCCGCGTAGCGCAGCAGCGCGTTCGCCGCCTGCGCGCAGCGCTCGGCGACCTGCGCGGACTGGTAGCGGAAATGCACGCGGCGCTCGATCGACACGGCCGGCCCGCCCGTCACCGACGCCATCAGTTCCGCGAAATTGCGCTTGAGCAGCACCTTCATCTCGTCGATCGCGACGGCCGCGTTCGCGCACGCGTTCTGCGCACCCGGATCGTCGGTCGTCTTCGCGCCGCTGTTGGCCGACACGCGCGTGGCCGCATAACCGGTGAAATCGTCGAGCGCGCCCTGCAGCGCGCCGATGCACGACGTGCACACGGCGCGCACGAAGATCTGCGCGAACGGCAGCCTGAACAGCGGCGCGTCGTTGACGGCGAGGCCCGGGCTCGTGCCCATCATTCCGTCGATGGCCTTGTGCGTGCGGTACGCGGGCACGAACACGTCGTCGACGACGATGTCGTGGCTGCCCGTCGCGCGCAGGCCGAGCACGTCCCAGTCCTGCTGGATCCGGTAATCGGATTTCGGCAGCAGGAAGGTGCGGTATTCGGGCGGCTGGCCGGCCTCGGCCGGCGGCACCAGCGCGCCGAGGAACACCCATTCGCACAGTTCGCTGCCGCTCGAGAACTTCCAGTGGCCCGACAGGCGGAAGCCGCCGTCGACCGGCGTGACGCGGCCGACCGGCATGTAGGTCGACGCGATCAGCGTCGCCGGGTCGTTGCCCCACACGTCCTGCTGCGCGCGCTCGTCGAACAGCGCGAGCTGCCAGTTGTGCACGCCGACGACGCCGTACACCCACGCGGTCGACATGCAGCCGCGCGCGAGTGCCATCTGGATGTCGAAGAACGCCTGCGGATCGAGCTCGTAGCCGCCGTAGCGCTTCGGCTGCAGCACCTTGAAGAAACCGGCGGCCTGCATGTCGGCGATCGTCTCGGCCGGGATGCGGCCCTGCGCTTCCGCCTGCGCGGCGCGGCCGGCCAGCGTCGGCGCCAGCGCCTCGGCCCGGGCGATCAGCGTGGCGGCCAATGCGTTCGAATCGTTGTCGCGATGCACGAATGTCTCCTGTGGAACGGGCGCTGCGCCGCGGCGCCCGCCCCGCTCTCGTTCAAAGTTGTCCGGCGCGGCCTGGCCGCGGGCGATGCTCGCCACCACCGATGGTCGGCTTCGCGCGACCGCGCCGCATCGTCCGACCGGACGGGACGACGGGCGCGGCCCGACCCGCCTTACGCGCAGGCACGCTCCTTCTCCTTGTTGAAGAACGGGATCACGTGCTCGCCGATATTACGGATCGTCTCCATCTGCGCTTCGTGCGGCACCGTCCCCATCTGGCACAGGAACAGCACTTCGTCGACGCCGGCTTCCTGCAGGCGGCCGACATAACCGATGCAGTCGTCCACCGTGCCGTACGCGTGGTTCGGGTTCATCATCGCGAGCGCCGGATCGGCGAAGTTCACGACGACTTCCTCCGACGCGAAGCGCGAGCGGATCACCATCTCGCCGGTGTCGGCCTGCACGAGGTCGTCGCCCCACTTCGCCGGGTCCGGACGCTCGCCGCCCGTGTACCAGTACGCGAGCGATTCCATGAAGTAGCGCTGGCCGCGGATGCCGATCTTGCGGGCGGCCTGGCCGTCGGCCATCACGACCGTCGGGCACAGCGCCGCAAGGTGCTGGGTCGGGCGGAAGCCGACCTGGTCTTCCGGCTTGCGGTTCGCCCACGCTTCGCGATACACGGCGTTCTTCTTCGCGACTTCATCGGGGCCGCCGAAACCGAGCACCAGCGCGCCCATCCCGCGCTGGCCGGCGCGCAGCAGCGCGTCGGTGTTGGTGCACGCGAGGTACATCGGCGGGTGCGGGTCCTGGAACGGCTTCGGGTGGATCGGACGCTTCGGGATCTTGATGTACTTGCCGTCATGCTCGATCTCGTCCTGCACGAACATCTTCGGCACGAGGTACATCGATTCGTCGATCATCGGCTGCAGCTCGTTGAGGTCGTAGCCGAACGCGCCGGCTTCCTGCTGGCTCCCGCCCTTGCCGACGCCGAAGTGCACGCGGCCGCCCGACAGGATGTCGAGCAGCGCGACGCGCTCGGCGACCTTGATCGGGTGGTTCATCGCGGGCGGCAGGCACACGACGCCGTGGCCGAGGCCGATGCGCGTCGTGCGGCCGGCCAGGTACGCAAGGAAGGTTTCCGGCGCGCTCATGTGCGCATAGTTGGTCAGCGACGTGTGCTCGACGCACCAGATCGTGTCGAAGCCGACCTGCTCGGCGAGCAGCGCCTGTTCGACCGTCTCCTTGAACACCCGGTGGTCGCCCTCGCGCGATGCGTCGGTGGTCTGGGCTTCGTAGATGAGGGAAAACTTCATTGCGTGCGTCTCCATGTATGTTGGACGAGTCGGGGTCGCGCAGCCCGCCCGCACGATACGGACGAATAGCGACGGTCCACGGATGGGAGTGTCGGCGCGCGGCCGGGCGCGGGCATCGTCTGTTCGGAGTATCGGCACGCATGCGGGGACAGAGGGGTTTCACGGTCATCCGATCGGACTGCGTGAGCGCGCGAACGGCGCGCTAGCATCGAACGGCGGCACGTTGCACGCCGTCCACATCAAGACAAGGGAGATCCGGGATGAAGGTATCGATGCTGCTGTATCCCGTCGACGACATCGACACGGCGCTGCCGCTGTTCGTCGACGGGCTGGGCCTGAACGTGAAGTTCCGCGACGGCGATCGTTATTGCGCGCTCGACGGCGGCCCGCTGACGATCGCGCTGGTCGCTGGCGACGAGCAGATCGTCGAGCGCGCGGCGCTCACGCTGCGCGTCGACGAGGACGACGACCTGTATGCGGCGATGGCGCGGGTCGTGAAGGCCGGCGCGTCGGTGCGCGTGCCCGTGCAGGCCGGGCCGCACGAATACCGCGCGGTGCTGGAGGACAAGAACGGCGCGCTGCTGGTGATTTCGCAGAAGCGGGCTGCGTGACGGCCGCATGACGGTCGCATGACGGAGCGCGTCACATCGCGTTGCGCGGGCGCCGGAGCCGGGCGCGTCGCGCGTGGCGAGCCCGTTACGCGTTCGCGCCCGGTGTGCTCAGGTCGCTCGCTTCCAGCAATTCGAGCAGCGTGCGCGCCGGCTGGCTGAGCCGCTTCGCGGCCAGTGCGATGAATTCGATGTCGGGCAGCTCGGGCAGCGCGCCGCCGTTGACCAGCGGCGCCAGCCCGCCCGTCGACAAATAGTGCGACGTCGCGGTCAAGCCGAGCCCCGCGCGCGCGGCCGCGATGCAGCCCGGCTGGCTGCTGCTCGAACACACGACTTCCCAGCCGATGCCCTTCTCGGCGAGCGCGTTCAGGACGATCGCGCGCGTCACGCTCGGCTCGGCGACCAGCACGAGCGGCAGCGGCCGCTCCGGATCGACGACGGTGCCGGGCCGCGCGACCCACTCGAGCCGCGTGCGCAGGAGCGGCGTGCCGCGCCGCTCGCCGAGCCGCCGCTTGCCGATCATCAGGTCGAGCGCCCCCGCGTCCAGCCCTTCGTAGAGCCGGCTCGTCATGCCGGTGGTGATCTCCAGCGCGACGTCCGGGTGCGCGGCGCGAAACCCGGCCAGCACGTCCGGCAACGCGACGAGCGCGAGATCGTCCGGCGCGCCGAGCCGCACCAGGCCCTGCAGCCTCGGCTTGCGGAATTGCGATTCCGCGCGGTTCAGCGCCTGCAGGATCACGTTCGCATGCACGAGCAGCGCCTCGCCGTCGGCCGTCATCGCGATCGAATGGGTGTCGCGCACGAACAGCCGCCGCCCGACGCTTTCTTCGAGACGACGGATGTGTTCGCTGACGCTCGACTGGTTGAGCCCGAGCTGCCGGCCCGCTTCGGTGAAGCTGCGGCAGTTCGTGACAGTCGCGAACGTCTTGAGCCAGACGGGATTGAGCATCCCGCATTGTCATCGTTGTTTCCGATGACAGTCAACGTCATCAGGCAGCTTCCCGATGACCATCGGAATCGGTACCATCGTGCGCTTGAAGACCGGCTGGCGCCGTGCCGACGCGCCGGCCTTCGCACCATCGAATCCGCCATGTCCCGGGAACCCGCACACTCCGCGCTGCTCTGGATCGTCGCCGCTGCGTTCTTCATGCAGTCGCTCGACACGACGATCGTCAACACCGCCCTGCCTTCGATCGCGCAAAGCCTAAACGCGTCGCCGCTCGCGATGCAGCCCGTCGTGGTCGTCTATACGCTGACGATGGCGATGCTCACGCCGGCGTCCGGCTGGCTGGCCGACCGGTTCGGCACGCGCCGCGTGTTCTCGATTGCGATTCTCGTGTTCGTGCTCGCATCGATCGGCTGCGCGGCGTCGCATACGCTCGGCCAGCTCGTCGCCGCGCGCGCGCTGCAGGGCATCGGCGGCTCGATGCTGCTGCCGATCGGGCGGCTCGCCGTGCTGCGCCGCGTGCCGGGCGAACAGTACGTCGCGGCGATCGCGTTCGTGTCGACCGCCGGCCAGCTCGGCCCGATCGTCGGGCCGACGCTCGGCGGCTGGCTCACGCAGGCGATTTCGTGGCACTGGGTGTTCATCGTCAACGTGCCGGTCGGCGTGGTCGGCTTCCTCGCCGTGCAGCGCTACCTGCCGCACGACCAGGCGACACAACCGCCGCCCTTCGATTTCGTCGGCTGTGCGCTGCTGTCGGTCGCGATGATCGCGCTGTCGCTCGCGATCGACCCGCCGATGCCCGCGCATCGCGCCGCATGGGCGGCCGGGCTCGCGGCGCTCGGGCTGGCGAGCGCGCTCGCGTACCTGCCGTACGCGCGGCGCCGCGCGCAGCCGCTGTTTCGGCTCGGGCTGTTCCGCGAGCCGAATTTCGGTTCGGGGCTGCTCGGCAACCTGCTGTGCCGGATCGGCACGAGCTCGGTGCCGTTCATGCTGCCGCTGCTGATGCAGGTGCAGCTCGGCTATACGCCGCTGCAATCGGGGCTGATGATGCTCCCGGCCGCGATCGCGGGGGTCATCGCGAAACGCTGGATCGCGCCGCTCGTGAAGCGCTTCGGCTATGCGGCGTTCCTGGTCGTGAATACGGGGATCGTCGGGTGCGCGATCGCGGGGTTCGCGCTGGTGTCGGTGCGGCCCGCGCCGGTACTGGAAAGCGTGCTGCTGATCGTGTTCGGCACCGCGAACTCGATGCAGTTCGCGGCGATGAACGGCGTGACGCTCAAGGGGCTGTCGCATGCCGACGCCGGCAGCGGCAACAGCCTGTTCACGATGATGCAGATGCTGGCGATGGGGCTCGGCGTGTCGATCGGCGGCGGCCTCGTCAACCTGTTTGCCGCCTATCGGGGCTCGATGGCGCACGGATTCATGCTGTCGTTCGCGTGCATGGGTGGGGTGACGCTGCTGTCGTCCGTCGTGTTCCGGCGGATCGATACGGCCGCGCCGCCGGCCGGTGCCGCGGCGCGCCCGTCCGCGTGAGCGCGGCCGTCAGTTCACCTGACGGCGCTCGACAACGCGCTTGAGCACCCAGCGAATCGACGAGCCGTCGGCCGGCGGCCGAGCCACGCGGTATTCGTCGATTTCAAGCGTGTACTGGTATCCGGGCTGGTAAGCGAAGCCTTCGATGCCCGCGTACCACAGGCTCCACGGCTCGTTCGGGCTGTTTCGCACCTGCAGGCACTCCATCGGCGCGACGCCCGTGCATCGCGCGGATTGCGGCGCGACCTGGACGGTCCTGGTCACCGGCTTGCCGTCGGCCGGGCGCGCCGCGTTCGGCGCCGTGGCGACCGCATCGGTCTGACATCCGGCGAGGAGCGTGCTGCCGGCAATGACGGCCGCGCCGAGCAGCGTTCTGGATTGGCGAATCATCTGATGTTCCTCAGGAAGCGTTGGAGGGCCGATTAGAAATCCTCGCCGCGGGAAAGTTCACAAACACCTTACAGAAACAGGGCCGCCACCTTCATTCGTGGGATGTCGCGCGCGCGCCGGTCCGTTACCGTGATCCGGTTCAGCTGCGCGCATCGCCGCCGGCGGCTCGCACGTGCACGCCGGGCGGCGGGGCTTGTTCAGCCCTGCCGACCCGGTGCCCGCAACAGGAGACAACCCGAATGACCACGGCGCCCGCGGCCCTGCCGCCGTATCTCTCCCAGCGCGGACCTGCGCACGCCCGACGGAATCGAGTGCCGTTTCCGCGTGTGCCCCGGCGGCAGCGCCGGTTCGACGAGCACCGGCCGCCCGGAAAACCGCGACGACAAGGCGCAACGCACCTAGACCACGCGGATGGCGCGGCGCGGCGAGTCACCGCCACATCGCGAAAACGATGACGCGGCTGTGCTCGCCCGCCGCGCGCTTCATTACCGGTCAGGCGATCGCCGTCGACGGCGGGTTCATCGTGAGACGATCGTGTACCATCGACGCTTCCCGACTGGCTTGATCGCGCCGCGTTCGTCCGCCCGCCTCCACGCGTACGATCCGCTCAGCACACCCCGCTTCGCATGACCTCACCCGTTCCGTCCGACGCCGCGCTGCGCCCGCTGCCGATCGATGCGCTGACCGTGCCGGCCGCGCTCGACGGACGCACGGGCACCAACCGCTCGACCGGCACGCATCCGCAGATTGCCGCGACCAACGACCTCGACGCGGTGCGCGCCTGGCTCGCGCGCTTCGTCGACACACCGACCACGTTCCAGAATTACCGCAAGGAAGCCGAGCGCCTGCTGCTGTGGGCCGTGATCGCGTGCGGCAAGCCGCTGTCGTCGCTCACGCACGAAGATCTGATCGTCTACCGGCAGTTCCTGCTCGCGCCCGCGCCGGCCGAGCTGTGGTGCGCGAACGGCGGACGCAAGCATCCGCGCGACGATCCGCGCTGGCGGCCGTTCTACGGGCCGCTGTCGGCGGCCAGCCAGCGGCAGGCGCTGGTGATCCTGAACGTGATGTTCTCGTGGCTCGTGCAGGCCGGTTACCTGGCCGGCAATCCGCTCGCGTTGTCGCGCCAGCGGCAGCGCCGGCCCGCACCGCGTGTCACGCGCCATCTCGGGCAACCGCTGTGGCAGTCGGTCAAGGAGGCGATCGCCGCGATGCCGCGCGACGACGCGCGGGCGGGCTTCCATGCGGACCGCGCGCGGTGGCTCTTCACGCTGCTGTATCTCGGCGGGCTGCGCATCACCGAAGCGGCCGACACGACGATGGGCCAGTTCTTCTGCCGGCGCGACGCGGACGGACGCGACCGCTGGTGGCTCGACGTGACGGGCAAAGGCGGCCGGCAACGGCTCGTGCCGGCCACCGACGAAATGATGGCCGAGCTGTCGCGCTACCGGCGCGCGCACGGCCTGCCCGCGTTGCCGTCCGACGGCGAGTCCACGCCGCTCGTGCTGCCGGTCGGCCAAGCACGCAAGCCGCTCACGCGCGCGGCGCTGCACCGGATCGTGAAGCAGGTGTTCCGGCACGCGGCCGAACGGCTGCGCGCGAACGGCGAAGCCGGCGAGCAGCAGGCACGCGTGCTCGAACAGGCATCCGCGCACTGGCTGCGCCACAGCGCGGGCTCGCACATGGCCGACGGCCGCGTCGACCTGCGGCTCGTGCGCGACAACCTCGGCCACGTGTCGCTCACGACGACGAGCCAGTACCTGCATGCGGACGACGACTGGCGGCATCGCGAGACGGAGGAGAAGCACCGGATCGGGTGGTAGGCGCGCACCGGCCTGACGGCTCCCGGCTCGCACGCCGCGTCGGCGCTCAGTGATCGAGTTCGAGCCCGCCCAGGCCGCCGTTGCTGCGGCATTTCGCGCGGTCGCTTTTCGCCGGCACGTCGATCTGGCCGCACAGCACGTCGATGCGCTTGCGGTAGCTGTCGATCAGGCACTGCGTCGTCGTGCAGCGGTTACGCGTCTTCAGCCACGCCCTCTGCGTCGCCATGAACTGCTCGTACTCGGGCGGATCCTCGACCGGATAGTTGCTGAAGTCGTAGAGCATGTGCTGGAAATCCGCGTTGAGCGCATCGTCGAGACGCGACAACGTCGGATTGGCGCAGATTTCACGCTCCACGAACGTGGACGCCTTCGTGCAGTTGAACGACGCGGCGTGCGCGCCGGTCATGCCGGCGACGACGGCCAGCGCAACGAGCCATGCTTTCATGTGGGTGCCGTAACGAAGAAATCGGCGGCCGCGGATCGGCTCGCCGTGGCGGACGAACGGGAATGCCCGTCGCCGGATGCCCGTCGCCGGGATCCGGCAGCTTAGGGCAACGTGCATCGCAGTTCAATACACGATGCCGCTTCCCCACACCCTCGCCGCACGCCGCGCGGCACGTCACGCCCGATCAGTACACGCCCACCCAGTGCCCGGGCACCCACGCCCAGTGATTGCCGGCCCACCGGTAATGCCCCTTCGCCCAGCGATAGCCCGGCGCGGGCATCGGCGGCGGCGTCTCGACGATCGGCGCCGGCTGCGGCGGCCGTACGGGCTCGACCACGCAGGCGGACATCAGCGTCGCACTGGCCGCTACCAGCACGGTGAGCGAAACGGAGCGGATCTTCATCATCTTGCATTCTCCCTTTTGTGTCGTGAATGAATCGGCGCGGAAGCGGCAACATCGCGCATCACGCCGTGCCGCGAATCAGCCCGCTCATCGGCCGCATCGCGCCGCTTTCGGCGAACAGCGCGGACGCGGTGCGGTGCGGATCGAGCCGCAGGCTTTCGGCGGCGGCGCCCGAGATCAGCGCGTCGAGCGACGCGGTCGGCTTCAGGTCGCGCCCTTCGTACAGGTCGCCCGGCCGCAACCCCGGCCAGTCGGCGATCACGCGGCCGCCCGCGACCGCGCCGCCCGCGAGCATCGCGACCGACGCCTGCCCGTGATCGGTGCCGCCCGTGCCGTTCGCGGCGGCCGTGCGGCCGAACTCGGTCGCCACCAGCACCGTGGTCTGCTGCCATGCGGGCCCGAGGCCGTCGCGCAGCGCGGCGAGCATCGTGTCGAGCGCTTTCAGCTGATTCGCGAGCCGCGCGTTCTGCGCACTGTGCGTGTCCCAGCCGCCCGTTTCGATCATCGCGATGCGCGGGCCGTCGTCGCGCGCGAGAAACGTCGCGGCGAGCTTGCCGACACCCGCCGGATCCTGGCGCGCATGCGCATCGCCGGCGAGGCCGCGCGCATCCATCGCCGATTGCCACAACGGGCCGAGCTGCGCGTCGGCCTCATAGAGCGCCGACACGCGCGCGAGCAGGTCGTCCGGCGCGGCCGGCAAACCGGACGGCGCGTACGACGCCGCCTGCACGGTGCCGCGCAGCGCGAGCGGCACGGTCGGTGCGAACGCGATCGCGCTTTCGCGTGTCGCCGGCAGCAGCGCGGCGAGCCGGTTCAGCCACCCGTCCTTCACCTGGTACGGCGCGCGGCCGCCCGTCTCGAGCACGTTCTGGCCGTCGAAATGCGAGCGGTCGCGATACGGCGACGCGATCGCATGAACGAACAGCGCCTGCCCGTCGCGGTACAACTGCGCGGTCTGCACGAGCGACGGATGCAACGCGAACGTGCCGTCGAGCCGCGTCGCGGCCGCCGTGTCGATCGCCAGCGGGCCGCGCAGCGACGCATACGCGGGTTCGGCATATGGCACCAGCGTGTTCAGGCCGTCGGCCGCGCCGCGCTGGATCACGAACACGAAGCGCCGGTCGGTCTCGACGTTCGCGAACACGATTCGCGGCGCGACGAGCATCGCGCCGGCGCCGGCGGCCGCCACGCGCAGGAATTGTCGGCGGGACAGTGCCATGGTCATCTCCGTTGGAAATCGGGCGATACGAGCAGCAAGGCGAGCGACGTGGTCGCGCTTTCGGCACGCGACAACGCGGTCGCCGTCGGTGCGCTCAACGAACCAGCGAGCAGCGTGTTGCCGAGCGTGCGCGGATCGAGCCGGTCGCCCGTGCGCGCGGCCAGCCGCTGCGCCAGCTCGACGCGGCGCACGAGCGCGTCGGGCGCGGCCCAGCTCGCGGCCACGTCGTCGTAGCCGGCCGGCGAGCCCGGCCGCCACACCGGCTGGCCGAGCTGCGCGAGCAGCGGCGCGGCCTTCAGGTCGCCCGTGTCGTGCCAGCCGAGCCCGCGCAGCGACGATACGGCCCACTCCCACGGCGTCTTGAACTTGCGGTTGACCGGCGACCACGCATCGGGCGCGTCGACGAGCGCGCGATAGACGGTCGGCAAATCGCCGCCGCTCGCGTCGAACGCGCGGGCCAGCCGGTCGGTCAGCGCGGGCGGCGGATTGTCGGCGACGAAATGACGGGCGAGCTGGAACGCGATATGCCGACCGGTCGCCTCCGAATGCGCGAGGTCGTGCAGGATCGCGCGGGCCTGCGATTCGCCGGGCTGGTCGTAGCTGCGCCCCATCACGGTCCGCACGCCGGGCTCGTGCAGTTTCGGGCGAAACACGAACGCGCCGGGCGCCGCATCGCCGGGCTGCGGGCCGCGCCCGCCGGCGATGCTCCAGCCGGTCAACGCGCGCGCGAATTCCGTCACGTCGGCTTGCGTATAACCCGTGCGTACGCCAAGCGTGTGCAGTTCCATGATTTCGCGCGCGAGATTCTCGTTGAGCCCGCGCCTGCCCGACGGATTGCGCGCTTCGGCACGCAGCGCGGCCGGGCTGTCGGGGCCGACCGAGCGCGCCTGGTCGAGGAACAGCTGCATCGCGGGATGCTGCTCGACGGCAACCAGCATGTCCTCGAAACGGCCGAGCACGTGCGGGCGGATCGCGTCGCGTTCGAACGCGCCCGCGTAGGCCGCCACCGGCCCCTTGTCGACCGACACCGCGAAATGGTTCGCCCAGAAATGCACGAGACGCTCGACGAACGGCGCGGGCGTGTTCAACGCGCTGTTGACCCGCGCGACGACGGCGCTGCGATACGTGTCGTTGCCGTCACGCCGGATCGACTGCTCGGTCGCGCGCTTCGTTGCGGGATCGTCGCCGGTCATCGCATTGCGCGCGTTCGCGAAGCGCGTGGCGAGCGCCACCGCGTCGGGCTCGCCGGCCCACGCGGCCGGCCGCGCTTCGTAACGGTCGAATTGCGCGACGAGCGCCGCCTTCGGGTCGGCCGGCGGCGCTTCGTCGGCCCGCGCGCCGAGACCGAAGCGGTTCAGCGCGATGGCAGCCGGGGTGATGTCGTTCGGGTGGTCCATGGCGGGGCTCTTGCGATGCGTACCCGTGTTAAACGTCGGCCGGCGGGAAATCCGTCGCCGGGTAGACGAATATTTCGGGTTTGTCGCGCGGACTTGAAAGCGTGTGTGTCGCCGTTCGAGTTTCCAGCGCGGATTCGACCGACGGTGGCCGCGCATCGACGGATCGCTCAGCCGCCGCAACGCGACCCCGTGCCCCGCCGAGGGACGGGCACGCTTCGACATTCGGCCGACAGGCTTTCGCCCGCTGACCGGCATGAACCCGGCCGGATGGTGCGTCGGCCGAAACCCTGGACGGGTCGAATGCCGCCTTGTCGCGGATATCCGCCCGGCGCTTGCCGTTCCCGGAAACCAGCCTAGACTCAATGGAATGTATCGCTCCGGGTCACGGAGGTATCGTCGTCCCGCCCCGGAGCAAGAATTCGACGCAACCGGAGATCGGCCGTGACCACGCTGCTCGCCATCCTGCTGCCGGCTCCCGTTGTCGCCTTTGCCAATCGATTCGCATGAAGGACGACGCGCGCGACCTCAGGCGCTACATCGGCGAAATCGTTCAGGTTGCCGAATCGCCTTGAACGCCGCGCGTCCGGTGGAACACGACGGTTCGGGCAGCCACGGCCCGGCACACTCGCGTCGACGTGGCGCCGCTACATTGAACAGGAGAAGCTGCCGCACTCCGGCCGGCCACGGCGGAATGCGCCGGCCACCGCTACGATGAACCCACTTCCCGTCAGCTTGCACGCGCGGTTTCGTTGCTTCGGTGCGAAGCGTCCGGCCATGCGCCGGGCACGCGCGTGGCTGCTCGCCATAGCGTTGGCGCTGCACGGTTATCCCGCTCACGCGCAGGGTCAGCCGAGGGTCGTTGACGTCCCGACCCGTCCCGGAGTCACCCAGCGGTTTCTCTTCATCGCGCCGGATGCGCCGAAAGCCGCGGCCATCCTTTACGCCGGCGGACACGGCGGGCTGCAACTGGACCCGTCCGGCCGGTTCGGATGGGGCGCAGGCAACTTTCTCGTGCGCTCCAGGCAGCTGTTCGTGAATGACGGTATCGCTGTCGCGGTCATCGATGCACCGAGCGACCGGCAATCCGCGCCCTACCTCAACGGCTTTCGACTCTCGAAGGAACACGCCGACGACGCGCGTGCCGTGATCGCGTGGTTGAGGGAGCAACTGCACGTGCCGGTCTGGCTGGTCGGGACGAGCCGCGGCACCCAGTCCGCCGCTGCCGTTGCGATCGCGCTGGCCGGTGGCGGCGGGCCGGACGGTATCGTGCTGACGTCCACGATCCTCCGTGAAGATCGAGGCGGTACCGCGGTCACCGACATGAACCTGGCCAGCCTCAGGATTCCGGTGCTCGTCGTTCATCACCAGAACGACGGCTGCAAGCATTGCCCCGTGTCCGAAACGGATACGCTGTTGAAGAAACTGGATGCATCGCCGAAGGCCGAACGGATGATCGTGTCGGGCGGCACGTCCCGGGGCGATCCGTGCGAAGCGTTCGCCTATCACGGCTTCAACGGCCTGGAGAGCAGCGTGGTCGACGCGATCTCCGCGTGGATGCTGGCACGTTGAACGTATCCGTCGCGTTACGTGGCCGTGGTCGCGTTGCGATCGTTCGCGAAAGCGTGCCTGAAAGCATTGCCGACCGGTGTTCCGCGTACGCGTTGCACAGCGCAGGAAAGGCGCGCCGCCGCACGTCTCCCGCGCCGCGTTTCCTTACTGACTCCCCGCCTCGCCCTGCTTCTTCTGCAACTTCGGCGGCAACCGCCAGTTGCCGCTACGCCGCAACCCGTCGACGAACTTCGCGCGCTCGTCCGGCGTCAGCGTCGCCGCGAAATCGACGACGCTGCGCTCCACCTGCGCACGCAGCGCGGTATCGGCCGCACGCGTGCGGTCGAGCGCGGCGTCAATCGCCGTGCGATCGAGTTGCGGCGCGGCGAGCAGATCCAGCACGGTGATCCGGTCGTCGCGCCCTTCCCGCGCGAAATCGCGACCGTCCTTGCGTGCCGCCTTCAGCGCGGCGGCGAATTCCTGCCGGCGCGTGTCCGGCAACTCGTCCGCGGCGAAACGCAATGCGGTGCGCGACGCAGGCGCGCCCGCGGCCCGCAGGTCGCGATGCGTCGAGAACCACTGATACGCGCCGCCGCCGATCGCGCCGAGCATGAATACGTTCAGCACGACCGAACCGACGAGGACGAATTTCCAGCCACGCTCACTCATTCATCACTCCAGTCCACGCTCGGTCCGCCGAACGTCGTTGTCAGATAGCCCTGCTCGTGCGCAGGCGGCACGCTCCCGAGCATCAGCATCGACACGGCCACCGCGCCCGCGAGCGCGCCGGCCAGGCCCACGCCCGCGAATGCCGCGCCCGACCACCACACGGTGCCCCGCCGCCGCGTGCGCCGCGGAGCGGGCGCCGTCGCGACGATGCGCTCGACGAGCGCCGGCGCGGGCGGTGCGACCGTATCGCTGGCGAGCCACGCGTCGAGTTCGGCGGCATCGTCCAGCGCCGCCAACGCGTCGCCCGGATGCGCGCGCGCCCATGCCTCGGCGGCCGCGCGCTCGCCGTCCGGCCAGCGCCGCGCATCCGAGCCGTACGCGGCGACGATGGTACGAAATCGTTCGGGTGTCATCGGATGTCCTCGCTAGGTGAATCGCCGGCCAGTTGCGCGCGCAAGTTTCGCCGCGCGCGCGCGAGCAGGCTTTCCAGCGCGTCGACGGTAATGCCCATCAGGTCGGCCGCCTCCATGTTCGACATGTCCTGATAGTACTGGAGCACGAGCGCTTCGCGCTGCCGCGCCGGCAACGCCGCGAGCGCCTGCCGCACGCGCGCGTCGCGCGAGCGGGTCTCCGCGCGGGTGGCCGGCTCCGGTTGCGGATCGGGCACGTCGGGCAACACGTCGACCGGTTCCTCGCGGCGGCCGCGCAAGCGGTCGTAGCACAGGTTCAGCACCACACGATGCAGCCACGTGTCGAACCGTGCCTCGCCCTCGCGCCAGCCCGGCGCCTGTTTCCAGATCCGCAAGAACGTCTCCTGTGCGACGTCCTCGGCTTCCGTGCGGTCGCCGAGCATGCGCGTCGCGAGTGCGAGCAGCCGCGGCAGCTTGCGCGCGACGAGCACGCGCACGGCCGACGCGTCGCGCGCGCCGACCCGTGCCACCAGCGCGGCGTCCGGATCGCCGTCGCTCAACGCGGGGCGCTCCAGCGCATCGCGCGTCTGTGCCGCGGCGCGCTCGTGAATGCGCCTGTCGGCAGACCGAAGCTCATCGTCGTGCTCTCCTTGCATGCGCCGCGCCATTACCCGGCCCCGCCACACCGGCGGTTCGGGATCGCCGCACGCATCGCGTACGGCATCGGCAAGGTCCGTTTCATCGGCATCGGTTTCAGGCCGCATGGCGATCGTGTCGATCGGTTCGATCGGATGCCGGCCGCCCGGTCGCGCGAGCGGCGGCCGGCGCGCTCAATATACGACGACCGGCGCGGGCCGGTAATAGACCGGACGCGCCGGCACCACGACACAGCCGGCCAGCACGATGGCTGCGGCTGCCAGTATCACCACGGTTCGAAAGGGCATGGCTGCGACTCATGACGTTGCGGGAAGGCGCCGCCGCGCCGGCACCGCGTGCCGTGCGGCGGCATGCGCATCAGGCCCAGTGACCCGGAACCCAGCGCCACGCCGGACCGCGCGCGGCCCAGTGGCCCGGCACCCAGTGATAACCGACGCGAACCACTTGCCAGTGGCCTGGAATCCAGACATAGCGGCCCTGGCGCCAGTGCCAGTGGCCCTGGTCCCACACGTAGCCCGCGCGCGGCGCCGGCATCACTTCGACGCGAGGCGGCGGCGGCGCGTAAGGCGCGACGATGACGGCCTGCGCGAACGCAGCGGACGCAGCCAGCGCGGCCACGCATGCCGTGGCAAACCGCAACGGAATGGAAAGCTTCATGAAAGACTCCGACGTAGCAGATATCGACCGGAAGCGGCCGTTCATGCGTTAAACGGTGCAGGTGGTCAGAATCCGTCGCGATGTCGGCAAATAAATATCGGCCGAAGCGGACGCGCGTCGCCGCGGGCCGGATGCCCCGATCCGCAAGCTCGGCAGGCGCCGGCGCTCCCGCGGGTTGCCGTGCTGTCACAACCCGGCAAAACTGCGCTTCGACAATGTCCGGCACCGGGATCCCGCTCGTTTCCGGCCCACGCCCCGGCCACGCTTACGCACGGCCGGGCGGTTCCGCATCTCGCGTCTCCATCCACGAAAACACCGACCATGTCGAACCAGGACAACTCCCCGATCCAGCCGAACGAGCCCGCCGCGTCCGTCTCGCGCCGCGGCTTCCTGAAACTCGCCGGCGTATCCGGCCTCGCCACCGCCGCCGGTGGCCTCGCGGCAGCCCGGGCCGCCGCGTCGACCCCGGACGGCACGCCCGAACAGGTCCACCTGACGTGGGGCAACGACCCGACGTCGGAAGTCGTGATCTCGTGGGCGTCGCTCGCGTCGGCCGTCAATCCGCGCGCGCGCATCGTCGCCGACGGCGAGCCGCCGCGCACCGTGCATGGCGTCCAGCGCCTGTACACCGACGGCCTGAACGGCGAGACCGTATTCACGTACCACGCGCGCGTGCACGGGCTGAAGCCGAATACGCGTTACCGCTACGAGATCACGGCCGACAACGACAGCAATGCCGCGCAGCCGTTCTCCGCGAATTTTTCGACCGCACCGCGCGGCCGCGCGCCGTTCCGCTTCACGAGCTACGGCGACCTTGCGACGCCGAACGGTGCCTGGGTGCTGTCGTCGCCGCAGAGCCGCTTCGCGGTGCAGGCCGTCGAGCAGTTCCAGCCGCTGTTCCACCTGCTGAACGGCGACCTTTGCTACGCGAACCTGAACCCCGCGCACCAGCCCGAGGTGTGGCGCGATTTCGGCAACAACAACCAGACGTCGGCCGCGAATCGTCCGTGGATGCCCTGCCCCGGCAACCATGAGATCGAGTTCAACAATGGTCCGCAGGGGCTCGACTCGTATCTCGCGCGCTATACGCTGCCGGAAAACGGCACGCGCTTCCCGGGCCGCTGGTACAGCTTCCGCGTGAGCTCGGTGCTGTTCGTGTCGCTCGACGCCGACGACGTCGTGTACCAGGATGCCGCCGCGTTCGTCGGCGGCCCCGCGCCGCTCGTGCCGGCCGCGAGCACGGGCCGCCCGCCGATCGAGCCCGGCACGTCGTTCTACGTGCGCGGCTACAGCAACGGCGAGCAGACGCGCTGGCTCGAACACACGCTGCGTCATGCCGCGCACGACGACGACATCGACTGGATCGTCGTGCAGATGCACCAGGACGCGCTCAGTTCGTCGAAGACGGGCAACGGTTCCGACAAGGGCATTCGCGAAGCGTGGCTGCCGCTGTTCGACCGTTACGGCGTCGACCTCGTGCTGTGCGGCCACGATCACGACTACGAGCGCAGCTACCCGGTACGCGGCTGCAATCACCGCGCGGGCGTCGATGCGACGACCGGCGAAGTGGTCGAGACGCTGCAGCCGCGCCCGGTCGGATCGAACGACCCGGACCGCACGACGTTCGACACGAGCCACGGCACGATCCACCTGATCCTGGGCGGCGGCGGCACCAGCGCGCCGCTGGACGTATACGGCGAGAACCCGGCGACCGGCTTTGCGCGGGCAAAGGTGTTCACGAAGCCCAACCGGCCGGTGCCGGGCACGGCGCCGAATACGTTCGTGCGCCAGCCGGCCGATGCGCTCGAGGATGCGATCTGGTCCGCGCGTCGCGATACCGGCACCGGCTACGGGATTGCCGTGTTCGACCACGACCCGGGCAAGCCGGGCGGGCATACGACGATCACGATGCGCTACTACCACGCACCGGGCGCCGACCAGCACCCGACCGCTGACTACACGCTGTTCGAGACGATCGAGCTGAGCAAGAAGCGCAACGACCGGTGATCGGTCAGGCGCCCGTTGCGACGGGCGCCTGACGCCGTGCGCGCGGGATTCGTTGCATGCGCAACGTCATGGGGCAATCAGGATGCCGCGGTTCGCGAAGTAGCGGTCGAACGTGGCGCGCGGCATCGCCACATTGCGCTGCGTGCGCACGTCGAACCCGGACGGGTTGTGGAACAGCCAGTCGCCGGTGTCGCGGTTCGCGCCGAACACGAGCACCAGATGCCCGCCCCGCGACGGCGGCTCGAAGCCGTCGTGCCGGATGCCGGGATGCACCGACGCCATCAGCATGTGCCCGTCATGCAGCTTCGGTTCGAGCGCGGCCGAATCGATCCCTTCCACCACATCGCCGTCGATCCCGTAGCGCTCGCGCACCCAGTGCACGAAGGGCCGGTAATGCAGACGCTTGCCCGTGTCGCCGAGTTCGGGCCGGTAGACGCCGAACCCGACGGCCTCGCGTACCAGTTCGAGCAGCGGCACGATCGTGTTCGAGCGGTATGCGAGCAGCATCTTCAGGCACGCGATACCGCAGATGTTCGGGCTCCACTGAGCGTATTCTTCCGGCGTGCTTGCGCCGGAGCGATGCCACAACGGGTCGTCCTCCGCGCGCAATTCGCGGGACACGAACCGCGAAACCAGGTGCATCGATTCCCACTGCGAGAAATACGGCACTTCTTTCATGGCTTCCCTCCCTGAAAGCGCGATACGGGCGACGGGCTTCAACGAAAACCGGACCAACTGCTCGATGCGAATCTGCCACGCGACTATACCGCGATGGCGCACGGGGACTTGTTGTACGCCCATCACAAGCCATTGCGCGACGACACGCGGTAGACTGCGCGCCTCGTACTCCGCCATGAGCGGGACGTTCGCGACCGTCAACTGCTTCAGCGAAGACGACGGGACGACGCCGTTCGGCGACGACGACGCATCCGGGGTCGGCGGCCGTGACATGTCGATCCCGGTGCGCGACCAGCACACCGAGATCGAGACCATCCGGATCGACGTACCCGTGGATCCCGTGCAGGCGGAACCGAATCATCCGATAGCGAATTTGAATGTTGAAACAGGCAGGACGCATGAAGCACAAGAATAAGGCAACGCTCGCCGGGCTCGGCGCGGTGTTGTTGTGGGCCTCCGTGGTCGCCCTCGTTCGTGGAGTCAGCGAAAGCCTCGGCGCGACCGGTGGCGCCGCGATGATCTATACGGTGGCGTCCGTGCTTCTGCTGTTCTCGGTCGGTTTCCCCGACCTGAGCCGGTTCCCGAAAAACTATCTGCTCTGGGGCGGGCTGCTGTTCGTCTCGTACGAGGTGTGCCTGTCGCTGTCGATCGGCTATGCCAGCAACGGCCGGCAGGCGATCGAAGTCGCGATGGTCAACTATCTGTGGCCGAGCTTCACGCTGGTCGCGGCAATCGTGTTCAACAAGCAGCGCGCCAACCTGCTGGTCGTGCCCGGCGTCCTGCTGTCGATGCTCGGGATCTGCCGGGTCCTCGGCGGCGACCAGGGGCTCGATCCGGCCGGCATGCTGCGCAACGTCACGGACAATCCGCTGAGCTACGGCCTCGCGTTCTTCGGTGCGCTGATCTGGGCCGGCTATTGCACGGTGACGGCGCGCATCGCGGACGGCAAGAACGGCGTCACGCCGTTCTTCATGCTGGTTGCGCTGGCGCTCTGGATCAAGTTCGCGGTCGAAGGCGGCGGGGGCATGACGTTCAGCCTGCAAGCGGCCATCTACATCGTGCTGGCGGCATCGGCGCTGGGGTTCGGCTATGCGGCCTGGAACACCGGCATCATGCACGGCAACGTGACGATCATCGTCGGCGCATCGTATTTCACCCCGGTACTCGCCGCCATGCTCGCCGCGACGCTGCTGCATGCGCCGCTGTCGATCGAATTCTGGCAAGGCGCGTCGATGGTATGCGGCGGGTCGATCCTGTGCTGGCTCGCGACGCGCGGCCGGCGCAACGCAAAAGCCGCGCCCGTGCGGGTCGGCAACGAAGCGCAGGGCAACAGACAGGGCTGACGAAACCGGGCGCGTTCGTCACGATGCAACTCGGAAGCCCCCCGCGATCCCGCAACCCGTCGGCCACTCACTCGCGTCAGCTGCGCGACTCCAGTGCGATACGCACGGCGAGTCCCGCCAGCACGGTGCCCATCAACCAGCGCTGAACCGACGCCCAGACCGGCCGCCCCGCCAGGAAACCCGCGATGGCGCCGGCCATGCAGGCAATCAGCGCATTCACGCTGACGCTCACCGCGATCTGCACGCTGCCGAGCGCCAGCGATTGCGCGAGCACGCTGCCGTGCCCCGGCGAAATGAACTGCGGCAGCAGCGACAGATACATCACCGCGATCTTCGGATTCGCGAGGTTCGTGACGAAGCCCATCGTGAAGAGCCTGGCGCGGCTATCGTGCGGCAGCTGCCTGACCTGGAACGCCGAGCGGCCGCCCGGCTTCAGCGCCTGCCACGCCAGGTACGCCAGATAAAGCGCACCGGCAAAGCGCAGCACGTCGTACGCATACGGCACGGCCAACACCAGCGCTGTGATGCCCAGCGCCGCGCACACCATGTAGAAGACGAACCCCAGCGCAACGCCGCCGAGCGACACCAGCCCGGCACGGCGGCCCTGGCAGATCGAGCGCGACACCAGGTAGATCATGTTCGGCCCGGGTGTCAGCACCATGCCGAGCGACACGAGTCCGAATGCAAGCAAGGTAGGCAAGGCCGGCACGGCAATCTCCTTCGGGGCAAAGCGGTCAGGGGCGAGTTTGATCAATGTATTGCATCTCGATCACACCGGCATGAATAAACTGCAAGCCGCCCATGAGCGCTTTTCATCGCACCGGCCGTTCGTTACCGGCTCCTTTTCGCGCGCGCGTGAATCGCCTTCGCCGCCTTCGCGCGTTGCGCGTCGACGAGCCGCACGAACGCATCGGCGATCGCATTGCCGGACGTGTTCCACGACAGCCGGACGGAACGATGCAGCCGTGGCGAAAGCGCCAGCACGCGGCCGCCGAACGGGGTGTACGTGAGCGTGATGCGCGGAACGATCGACACGCCCATGCCGGCCTCCGCCATCGACAGGATGGTGCGCATCTCGACCACGTTGAACGCAGCGTGCAGCGGCGTGCCGCTGCGCGCGAAGTAATCCGCGATCACGGGCCCGCATCCTGCCTTCGAGAAAATGAACGGGGCCGCGGACAACTGCTTCGCCGACACGCTCTTGCGGGCCGTGAACATGCCATCCGCCGCCACCGCGACGAAGTCCTCGTCGAGCAGCGGCAGCGTGTGCGCGAAGGTCTTCGTGCCGGCCACCACGCCGACGTCGGCGGTACCGTCCTCGATCCACCCTTCGACTTCGCTGTCCGTGCCTTCGAGCAGCACCGCCGACACGCCCTGGTGCATCTCCTTCAGCGCCTCGAGTGCCGGCACGACGAATGCCAGCGACACGCTTGGCAGCGACGCGACCACCAGCTTCCCTTCGAGCTTGCCGCGCGACAGGCTGAACTGCTGGCGCAGCAACTGCGCTTCGCGCACCACGTTCTGGATGTACGGCCACAGGCGTTCGCCCGCCGCCGTCAGGACGACCGGCTGCCGGTCGCGCCAGAGCAGCTTGACCTCCGTGATGTCTTCCAGCTCGGTCAGCGCATGACTGATCGCGGATTGACTGCGGCTCAACCGGTCGGCCGCGGCCGTGAGCGAGCCGAGTTCGACCACGGCCGCCAGGGCCTGCAACTGCGCAAGGGTCATCGGGTCTCCTTGTTCCAGTAGATGCATATCGCGCATGAGGCGATGCATGGTCATGAATTATATTGAACCGCGTACATGATCGCGCCGACGATACCGGCGGCACGCCGCGCCCCGCGCCGAATGCCCTCCGCAACGCTCGGGTAAGATGCATCCTCGAACCGCGCGTCGATTGCCTGCGGACCCGGCCGCGCAACGATGCGGCGCCATGCGATCGACGCCCGGCCAAGCCGATCCAGAACACATGCGTGCAACACGCACGCGCCGCAACGGGCTCCTTCGACAGCGCTCGCTGCCGGATACGCCGCGACAAGCCATTCCATGATGCATTTCAATCTGACTGAAGGTGTGCTGGTTTCCAGCCTGCAGGGGCTCGGCGCGTTCGATCTGGCCGGCATCGCCGTCGCGCTGCTGCTGGGCGGCATGGCCAAGGGGATCACCGGCATAGGCGTGCCGCTGATCGCGATGCCGATACTCAGCCAGTTCTTGCCGATCCGGCATGCGGTGCTGCTGCTGTCGATGCCGATCATCCTCGGCAACATTCCGCAGGCGCTGGAAGGCGGCCAGGTGCTGGCGACGGCACGCAAGATCGCCGCACCGATCGCGGGCACCGTGATCGGCAACATCGTCGGTGTCGCGATCCTGCTCTCGCTCAATCCGGGTCATGCGCAGGCGGCGTCCGGCGCGCTGCTGATCGTCGCCGCGACGCTGATGCTCGCCGCGCCGAAGCTCAACCTGCCTCCCGCGTGGCAGAAACCCGTCGGCTTCGCACTCGGCTTCGGCGCCGCGCTGATGGAAAGCATCGCGTCGGTTCCCGGCCCGCTGCTCGCCACGTACCTGATTTCGTCCGGCGCGACCGGGCGCGCCTTCACGAAGCAGATCGCGATCATCCTCGTGGTGTCGATCGTCACGCTGCTCACGACGTTCAGCGGCGCCGCGCACGCGAGCGCCGCCGACCTCGCGATCTCGGCGGCGGCCAGCCTGCCGGCCATTGCCGGCATGTGGCTCGTTCGCCCGCTACGGGACAAGATGTCGCCCCGCAGCTTCAGGATGGTCGTGCTGCTCTTCGTGCTCGTCGCGGCATCGCAGATGATCTGGAAATCGGGCGTGTTCCGGCACGGCGGATCGCACGTTACCCAGGTGGACAACACGCACGCGGGCACGCACTGACGGGCGGCGGATTGCCATCGATCCCGCATGCGTTCTGAAAGCTGCCGAGCGTAGTATTCGCGGACCCGGCGTATCGCCGCGCCCGACGATGCGAACGATACGTCACCGACTGTCCTGCTCGCACGCCGATGTCCGCATCGGCGCTGCCACGCTTTCAGAGACCTGCAATGGAAACCTACGTGTTGCTCGGCTGCGGATTCGGCCTTGGCCTGTTGATCGCCGTCTGGGGTATCTGGCAACTCAAGTAACGCTCGCCAGCCGCGTCCGTGCGCAAGCATTCCGTATGGAGACGGACGGGAAATCGTAGTGTGCGGCGGCACTCGTTTCTCAACTACTTCGCACTCCGACCCGGCCATCCGGCAGCTTCGGCTACCCGTGCCGGCTTCCGTTCGAAAGCAAGCGTGACCGAGCCGCATCGAAGCGTGCGCACTCGGCCTTGAGCCAGTCCGAAAAAACCGTGGTGCGCGGATCGTCGGGATTGCGTGACAACAGCATGTAGCGCGCCGGCGCACGCACATGCCTGCCGAAAACATCCACGAGCCGTCCGCTCGCAATCTCGTCATGTACCAGCGCGGCGCGCCCCATCGCGACGCCCTGATGGTTCAGCGCGGCCGTGATTGCCAGGCTGGAGAAATTGAACTGCGGGCCGTCAAGATGCGCCGTCCACGCGGGACGAACTGCCTCCAGCCACGTGCGCCACTCCACGAACTCGGGTGCGCCGCCCCACGGAGCCGCGTCGTGCAGCAGGACGACGCCATCCAGCGACTCCCCGCCGGCAAAGGACGGATGCTGCGCCAGATACGCGGGCGTGGCGACCGGAAACAGGATTTCGTCGAGGATGGCCTCGGCATGCAGCCGCCCGTATTGCACCGGGTCGTAGCGCACCGCCACGTCGATGTCGTCGGTCTCCATGGCCTGACGATCCAGCACCTGAAACTCGGCCCTCACGCGAACCGGCACGTCCGGTTGCAGCCGATGAAATTCGGACAGGCGCGGCATCAGCCATTGCAGCGCGAGCGACGGCAGACAACTCACCTGCAGTGGCGCGTCCGGCATGCCGAGTGCCTGAAGCGTGCGATGGATGTCGCCGAACGCGCTCGACATCGTTCCGAGCAGGGTCGCGCCCTTCTCGGTCAACTTCAGCCCGCGCGCCTGACGCACGAACAGCGGGTAACCCAGCCGGTCCTCCAGGTTCCGGATCTGCTGGCTCACGGCGCTTTGCGTCAGGTTGAACGCCTGCGCCGTCTTCGTGAAGCTCAGCAACCGGCCGGCCGTTTCAAAGCACAGCAACGCACCAAGGATCGAACCATCGAGTCGCATCGTTATAAGTCGGGCTAATGCATTCATTAGAAATCGGCGCTTTCGCGCAACCGGTTCGAATCGTAGCATTCAAGCCTGATTCGCCGTTCATCCGACGCAAGACCGATCCATGACCTTCACGCTCCAGCCTTCCGATCTATTAGCCAAGCTGCAATCCCGCCACCCGCTGCTGTGGCTGAACCCCCACGCCGGCAGCCCGCTGCCGCACGACGCACCGACGATCGACGCCATTGCGATGGCCGAAGCGCGGCTGGCGCGCTGCGAACCGCTGATGGCCGAGCTGTTTCCCGAACTCGCGGCGAGCGCGGGAAAAATCGAATCGCCGCTGATGCCGGCAGACAGCCTGCAGCGCAGCTTGTCGCTCCCGGCAGTCGAACACGGCGCGTGGTTCATCAAGCGCGACGACGCACTGCCGGTCGCCGGCTCGATCAAGGCGCGCGGCGGCTTTCACGAAGTGCTCGCGCTCGCGGAGTCGATCGCGCTCGAACACGGCCTGCTCGAACCCGCGGGCGACCGTCGGCTCCTCGCCTCGACCGCCGCACGCGAACTGTTTGCCGCGCACACCGTCATCGTGGGCAGCACCGGCAATCTCGGCCTGAGCATCGGCGTGATGGCCGCCGCGCTGGGGTTCGAGTCGGTCGTTCACATGTCGACCGACGCGAAGCCGTGGAAGAAGGCGCGCCTGAGAGCACGCGGCGTTCGCGTGATCGAACATGACGGCGACTACGCGCAAGCCGTCGCGGCGGGACGCTCGCAGGCACGCCATCAGCCGCGCAGCCACTTCGTCGACGACGAAGGCTCGCTGATGCTGTTCCTCGGCTACGCGGCCGGTGCCCGGCATCTCGCCGCACAGCTCGCTGGGGCGGGCCGCGGCGTGGATGCGGCGCATCCGCTCTTCGTCCATATCCCGTGCGGCGTCGGCGGCGCACCGGGCGGCATCGCCTATGGTCTCAAGGCGCTGTTCGGCGAGCACGTGCATTGCTTTTTCGCGGAACCCGTCGCTTCGCCATGCATGCTGGTCCAGCTGGCCGCCGGCCCCGGGAAGCCCGTATCCGTCTATGACGCGGGGCTCGACAACCGGACCGAGGCCGATGGCCTGGCAGTCGCGCAGGCGTCGCACCTCGTCAGCCCGCTGATGGCGTCCCAGCTGTCGGGCGTCTTCACCGTCAGCGACGCGCAGCTTTACGCGCAGTTGCTCGCGGTCCGGCGCGCGACGGGCGTGGAACTCGAGCCGTCGGCCGCCGCTGCCGTCGGCGGCCCCGGCTGGCTGACGCACTCCCCGGCCGGAAAGGACTACGTGCATCGCCACGCGATCGACCTGCGCCGGGCGACGCACGTCATCTGGGCGACAGGTGGCTCGCTCGTGCCGCCGGAAGAACATCGCCGCTTCCAGTCGCATGCAAACGCGCTCGCCGATGCCGCGCCCGGCGCGTGATCCACTCAGGCCGGTGCGTCCAGCCCCGTTCCCGAAGACGCGTTAGACTGTCCGGATGGAACAATGCCGTTATTGCCAGAGAATCCGCGATGAATGGGATTGCCACGGTGACGAATGCCGCCGGGCAATCGCCAAGGCGCTGCGCCGGCAGCGCGCGGGCCTGCCCATGGTGCCCGATCGCATCCGCAACGAACTGCCGTCCGGCGCGCCGACCCAGCAGGTGATCGCCGTGCTGTCGCGCCAGCGCCTGCGCGCGCGGCGCGGCAACGAGGAACGCCGGGAACGCAAGGAAATCGACGACGACGTCTGACCCGTCGGCAACACCACCCGTCGGCCGCCTCTCCACCCGCGCATTCGCCGTCGGGCACCCGTCCGTGTACGCCATCCGCGTCGCGCGCATTCGCTCCGCTCCCTTGCAAATCCGGCAACATCGAATAGGGACGGAACGCGCATATCCCGGAATTATTACTCCTGCGACAACGATCTTTCACCAAAACTCACGTTTACCCTAGGTCGACCGGCGCCTACGATGTAATCAACCGCTTACGACATGGTGTCGAACGCGGAAAGCCAATAAACATCGGAGGTCATCATGAAATCGCTCGTTTCCGCAGTCGTTGCCGCTGTCGCCCTGTCCGCTTCGTTCGGCGCATTCGCCCAAAGCACCGTGACCCGCGCGCAAGTGAAGAACGAACTGGTTCAGCTCGAACAAGCCGGCTACAAGCCGAGCCAGGCGAGCCCGCATTACCCGGCCGACATCGAAGCCGCGCAAGCCCGCGTGCGCGGCGCCGACAACAGCGGCTACGGTGCGCAACCGGCCGCGACCGTCCAGGGTGGCGCACCGGTCGTCAAGGTGCAGAACCCCCGCGACTCGGTCTACTTCGGCCACTAAGCCTGCCGCCGCGCGCCTTCGCGCGCAGCCTGCACCATCAACGAGCCCGTCCCGCGACGGGCTCGTTGCGTTTGCATCGCACGTATCGTGCGGCCGGCCGTCACCGGCTTTCGCCCGACGCGACGCGGCCGGCCGCTTCGTCCGCGCCGCCGCCGGCGGCATTCCCGCTGCCGACCAGTTCCTGGTAGCGCACGTATGCGCATTGCGCAGACGCCTTCGCCGCGTACATCGCCGCGTCGGCCTTGACGAGCAGTTCCTCGGCGGACGCGCCGTCGGCCGGAAACTCGCTGACGCCGATGCTCGCGCCGACGGCCATGCGCCGGTCGCCGAACTCCAGTTCTTCAGCCATCACGAGCTGGATGCGCGACGCGACGTCGCCGATCACCGCCGGTGAGCGCACATCCGCAATCAGCACGATGAATTCGTCGCCGCCGAGCCGCGCGACCATGTCGCCGCCGCGCAGCACGAGGCTCAACCGCTTGGCGACCGCGACGAGCGCGCGGTCGCCGGCCGAGTGCCCGTGCTGGTCGTTGATCTGCTTGAAGCGGTCGAGATCGACGAACATCACGGCCAGCCCCTCATGCATCGCGGCCGCACGCCGGATCGCGGCATCGAGCTGCTCCATGAACAGCAGGCGGTTCGGCAGCGCGGTCAGCGCATCGTGGCCGGCGAGGTGCGTGAGCTCCAGCTGCTTCGCGCGCAGCATCGCGACCTGCGTGCGGATCTCGACGCGCATGCTGTCGAAACAGCGCGCGAGCACGCCGATCTCGTCGGCGCGCCCGACCGGCAGCTGCTCGGCGGCCGGATCGTCGAACACGTGCGTCGCCGCGCGCGCGAGCGTCTGCAGCGGCCGCGTGATCGCACGCGCGAACAGGATCGCGAGGATGACCGCCATCAGGCTCGACACGAGCACCATCCGGATGATCCGTTCGCCGAGCACGCCGGCCGGCGCCAGCACGTCGGCCAGCGGGCGTCCCATCCCGAGCACGACGAAGCGGTTGCCCTCGTCGTGCCCGAACGGCGTGCGCGCGAACGCGAACATCTGCCCCGGCGCATCGGCGGGATCGGTCAGGCCATTGAGGGTAACGTTCGTGCGGGCGCTGTCGAACAGCGCGCGCGTGACGGCGAAGCGGTCCTGCATCAGCACGCGCCGCCCGCGATCGAAGCCGAACGTCTGCGACGGATCGGGGTGCACGAGGAAATCGCCCCACTCGTTCGCGAGATACACCGCGTAGTCTTCCGGCAGATCGCGCTCGAGCCGGTCGAACACGCGCGACAGTTCGACATCGACGACGAGTGCGCCGACCGTCTGGCCCGACGCATCGACGACCGGCGTGCCCACGCGCAGGATCGGCAGCCCCTCGGCCGCGTGCGTTCCCGTCTCGTGGTTGATCACGATCGGCGACAGGTAGATATGACCCGGTGCCGTCGCGAGCGTATCGAATACGTAGGAAAACTGTCCTTTCTCCTGGAACGCGCTGTCCGGCAGCACGACGATGCCGTGCGCATCGCGATCGACGCGAATGCGTTCGATCCCGAAATCCCCGCGCGCGATCAGGCGAACCTGCAGGTATTCCGGGTGATTTCTCATGAAGCTGTAGAACACCTGCTCGAGCTCGAGCCGCGCGCGTGACGCGCCTTCCCGGTTGTCGCCGCCCGAGACCAGCGCGCACGACGGCATCTGCGCGAGCACGAGCGCATCGTCCGCGACGTCGGACAGCGCGGTGGTGAAGCGTTGCCCGAGCAGTTGCGTCGACATCAGCAGACTGTGCTGTGCCTCCTGCACGAGCATCGCGCGGTTCGCGCGATATGCGTAATAGCCGGTCGTGCCGGACGCGATCACGCCGATGCATGCGAACAGCACCGACAGTTTCGATGTGAGCCCGAGCCGGATCATTTTCCGAACCGCTCCGGACGGTCGCCCGACACGATGCGGCTCCACAGCGATTCGCGTCGCGCGATGTCCTCGACGGGCTGGAGCCAGACGAGATGCTGGTGCCCGGTGTCGAGGCCCGGCGGCGGCGCGAGCGTGTTCGCGAGGCCCTGGCGTTCGGTCAGCAGCGCGCCGATCGCCGGTTCCAGCATGTAGTTGATCCATGCGAACGCGAGCTCGGGATGCTGCGCGCCGCGCGTGACGGCCCAGCAGTCGAGCCACGCGAGCGCGCCTTCGTCCGGGATCACGTAGCCGACGTCCGCGCCGGCGCGCCGCAGCAGTTCCACCTGCTGCGTGCCGTAATTGCCGAACATCAGCGCCGCGCGATGCTCGACGAACAGCGCGGTCGCCTCTTCAGGAAGCGTGTAGTACGTCAGCAGGTTGCGGCGCAGGTCGATCAGCTTGTGCGCGACGGCGAGCGTCTGCGCGGGCGACAGGCGGAACGGATCGGGATAGCCGAGCGCCAGCGCCGTGAACGAAAAATTGTGCTGCGCGCTGTTGAAGTCGAGCACCTTGCCGCGGTAGCGCGGATTCCACAGCTCCCGCATCGAGCGCGGTGCGGCGGAAACCTGCCTGCGGTCGTAGATCAGCCCCATCGACGAATACGTAAACGGGATCGCATGGGCAGCCCCCTCTTCCACGAGCCCGTCGATCGTCGCGAGCTGCTGGAAGTTCGGCAACTGCCGCCGCCGGTTCGGGATGCGCGACAGGTCGATCGGCGCGAGCAGACGTTCGTGCGCGTAGCGCTGGATCTCGGCCGTGTTTGCGGCCAGCACGTCGTACGGCGGCGGCGCCGCGCTGTGCATCCGCGTCCACAACGCTTCGTCGGAGTCGACGAACGTCACTTCGACGCGTACGTGAAATTGCGCCTCGAATGCGCTGACGACATCGCTGTCCGCATAACCGGGCCATGCGAGCACGCGCAGCACGTTGTCGTTGACGGCTTCGGGAGAGGCGGCGGGCACCGGCAGCGCAGCGGCAAGTAAGCCTGCCGTCAAAATAATGAGCAGCCTGCGCACGGCGATACGTACGCGCGTACGTGCGCCGATTCCCCTGATCAATCGGACCCCGCGTGAATCGCCCCGCTGCATTCGACTGTCCTTTTTCGAGTCGATGCGATATCACGCAACAAGACCATAAAACCCACGGTCGCGCAATCGGAAGAAGCCGTATACGGCGCACGCGCGCCATCAGCGACGCCGCATGCCGGTGCCGTTACGGCGGCCCGCTTCCGTCGACCGGAACGAACGTCAGCGCCACGCCTGCGTGAATTCCGCGATCACGCGCGACAGGTGCGCGCTCATCGCCTCGCGTGCAGCCGCCGCGTCGCGCGCCATGATCGCCGCGAAGATCCGCTGGTGATCCTCCTGCGATGCCTCGCGCAGTGCGGTCGAGTGAAAGTGCTCCTCGATCTTGTCCCACAGCGGATCGCTGCGCGCGCAGTCCCACATCGCGGTGACCATGTGCAGCAGTACCGTGTTGCCGGTCGACTCCGCGATGCGCAGGTGGAACTGGCGATCGGCCGCGTCGTACGCGGCCTTGTCGTCCATCTGTTCGCGCATCGTCGTCAGCGAGAAGAACAGCCGGTCGAGATCCGCATCCTTGCGTTCGGTCGCCGCGAGCGCGGCGACTTCCGCCTCGATCAACCCGCGTGCGCGCAGCGTCTCGATCGGCCCGGGGCCGCGCGGCACCTCGAACGTCACCGGCCGCGCCGCATCGGCCGCCGATACGTAGATGCCCGAACCGATCCGCACCTCGACGATCCCCTGCACCTCGAGCGCGATGATCGCCTCGCGCACCTGCGTGCGGCTCACGCCGAACTGGTCGGCCAGGCTGCGCTCGGACGGCAGCCGCGCGCCGGCCTCGAACGCACCGGCAGCCACCATCGCGTGAATCTGCCGCGCGAGGCCGATATAGGAGCGGTCCGCGGCATCGGCATCGCGGCTGGCTGGCTGGCTGGAAAGATCGGTCATCGAAAGGCTCGCAACAGGCTGGCCGGCACCGTCGCGGCGCCGGATCGGCAAAATGGTACACCAATTTCGGCCCGCGTCCGGTTCGACGTATTGGCCAACGCGCCGGGGTTCGCGCCGAAGCGTCATGCCGCCGGTTGCGATTCCGACAACTGGTAAACCACTATCCCTCACAACTGGCATACCAATCATAATCCGCACACCGGAGACGGGCCGGCACGCCGCCGCCCGTCCGCCCGATGCATCAACCGCCAGCCAGGAGCCGCTCCAGTGAAGATGTCTTTCCGTTGGTACGGCGAGTCCGATCCGGTCTCGCTGCAATACATCCGCCAGATCCCGGGCGTCACGCACATCGTGTCGGCGATCTACGACGAACCGGTGGGCGAAGTCTGGCCCGCGCACAAGATCGACGCGCTGAAGGCGACGATCGAACGCGCCGGCCTGCAGTTCGAAGTCGTCGAATCGGTGCCGGTGCACGAGGACATCAAGCTCGGCAAGCCGGGCCGCGACCGCCTGATCGACAACTACCGTCAGACGATTCGCCATCTCGGCGCGGCCGGTGTCCGCGTCATCTGCTACAACTTCATGCCCGTCTTCGACTGGACGCGCACCGAGCTGTCGAAGACGCTCGACGACGGCTCGACCTGCCTCGCGTTCAGCACCGACGCGGTCGACCGGATCGATCCGGACGACGGCATCGCGCTGCCGGGCTGGGATTCGAGCTACCAGCCCGAACAGTTGCGGGCGCTGCTCGCCGAGTATCGCGATGTCGACGAGGCGGCGCTGTGGGCGAACCTCGAATACTTCCTGAAGGCGATCGTCCCGGTCGCCGAGGAAGCCGGCGTGAAGATGGCGATCCACCCCGACGATCCGCCGCGCCCGATCTTCGGGCTGCCGCGCATCGTGAAGAACCGCGACGATCTCGCACGGATCGTGCGCATCGTCGACACGCCCGCGAACGGGCTGACGCTGTGCTCGGGCTCGCTCGGCGCGGGCCCGCAGAACGACGTCGAGGCGCTCGTGCGTGAATTCGGCGCGATGGGCCGCATCCACTTCGCGCATATCCGCAACGTGAAGGTCGACGCGAACGGCGATTTCGAGGAAACGGCGCACCTGTCGAGCTGCGGCTCGCTCGACATCGCCGCGATCGTGAAGGCGTACCACGACACCGGCTTCACCGGCTACGTGCGCCCCGACCACGGCCGCATGATCTGGGGCGAGACGGGCAAGCCCGGCTACGGCCTCTACGACCGCGCGCTCGGCGCGGTCTACCTGAACGGCCTGTGGGAAGCGCTCGCGAAGTTCGACCGCACGCCGTCGCCAGTCACCCGATAACCCGCCCATCGCGGTGGCCGGCGCAGCGGATCGCCGGCCGCCCGTCACGACATTCCGCACGGAGACACCCCATGCCACGCATCCGATGGGCCATGATCCTGATGTGCTTCCTGGCCAACGTCATCAACTTCATCGATCGCGCGAACCTCGCGATCGCGGCGCCCAGCATCCGCGCCGACCTCGGCCTCGACGCGGTCGGCATGGGGCTCGTGCTGAGCGCGTTCTTCTGGACCTACGCGTTCCTGCAGTTGCCGGCCGGCTGGTTCATCGACAAGGTCGGCGTGCGCGTGAGCCTCGCGCTCGCGGTCGGCTGGTGGTCGGTGTTCACCGTCGCGACGGGCGCCGCGCGCGGCCTCGCGCAGCTTGTCGGCGTGCGGCTGATGCTCGGCGTCGGCGAAGCGGCCGCGATCCCGTCGTTCGCGAAGGTCGCGTTCAACTGGTTCCCGCGCAGCGAACGCGGGCTCGCGAGCAGCATCTTCGACAGCGGCTCGCGCGTCGGCTCCGCGCTGTCGCTGCCGCTCGTCGCGTGGCTGATCTCGATCGTCGGCTGGCGCGGGTCGTTCGTGATCACGGGCGGCATCGGCATCGTGTGGGCGCTGGCATGGTGGTTCGTCTATCGCGACCCGGAACGCTATCGCGCGATCGCCCCCGATGCCGTCGATGCACTGCTCGCGCAGCGCGGCGCACCGGCCGTTGCGGCCGCAACCGACGGCCCGAAGGTGTCGTGGCTCGACCTGTTCCGCTATCGCACCGTGTGGGGCATGATGATCGGCCTGTTCTGCCTGAACTTCGCGATCTACTTCTTCATCACGTGGTTCCCGAGCTACCTGCTGCAGTCGCGCGGCTTCTCGCTCGCGTCGCTCGGCACGTGGGGCATGCTGCCCGCGCTGCTCGCGATTCCAGGCGGCTGGCTCGGCGGCTACGTGTCGGACAGCCTGTTCCGCCGCGGCTGGAGCGCGACCGCCGCGCGCAAGACCTGCCTCGTGCTCGGGATGCTGCTGTCTTCGTCGATCGCGCTGTCGGCCTTTGTCGAGAACGTCTGGGCGTGCCTTGCGCTGTTCGCGCTCGCGTATGCCAGCCTGTCGTTCGCGGGCGCCAACGTGTGGACGCTCGTCGGCGAAGTCGCGCCGACGCCGGCGCATGTCGCGTCGCTCGGCGGCATCCAGAATTTCGCGGGCAATCTCGCGGGGATCTTCATCACGACGTTCACGGGCGTGATGCTGTCGATCACGAAGGGCTCGTTTGTCGTGCCGCTCGCGGTGGCCGGTGCGTTGTGCGTGGTCGGCGCGCTGTCGTACCTGTTCATCGTCGGCAAGGTCGAGCCGCTGCCGCCGCTGCGCGGCGGTGCGAACCGGCGGAACGTGGAGCCGAACGCGGCCTGACGCGGCAGGAACGTGCGGCCGACACGCGTGCACTTTCCTTTTCGGGCCGCGCATCGGACAATGAGCCGCGCCCGCCGGCGCGGCGCCAGTCCGGCCCGCGCGTGGCTACGGCGCGCACCACCCTCGCCGATGAAACGCTACGAAACCCTCGCCCATACGATCGCCGACGACATCCGCAACGGCAACCTCGCCGTCGGCACGCGCCTGCCGTCGCTGCGGCAGATCATCGCGCAGCACGGCGTGAGCCAGTCGACGGTGTTTCGCGCGTACTACCTGCTCGAACAGTGGGGGCTGATCCGTGCGCGCGAACGCTCGGGCTACTACGTCGCGCCGGGCGCAACGCCGGAGGCGGGCCCGGCGCCCACACGCCGCGCGAAACGGGCCGGCGCCACGCGCAAGGTCGACATCAGCAGCCTCGTATTCTCCGTCCTCGACGCGGCCACGCAGCCCGGCATCATGCCGCTCGGCTCCGCATTCCCGTCGCCGCAACTGTTTCCGTTGCCGCGCCTCGCGAAATCGCTCGCGCAGGCCACGCGGCTCGTCAGCCCGTGGAGCACGGTCGTCGACCTGCCGCCCGGCAACGAGGCGCTGCGCCAGCAGATCGCCCGGCGCTATCTCGCGACGGGCATCTCGCAGCCCATCGACGAGATCGTCGTCACGAACGGCGCGCTCGAAGCGCTGAACCTGTGCCTGATGGCCGTCACGCGGCCCGGCGACGTCGTGGCCGTCGAAGCGCCCGGCTTCTATGCGGCGCTGCAGGCGATCGAACGGCTCGACCTGCGCGCGGTCGAGATTCCCGTCGATCCGCGCACGGGCCTCGATCTCGATGCGCTCGCGAACGCGCTCGACCGGCACGACATTCGCGCGTGCTGGTTCATGACCAATTTCCAGAATCCGACCGGGGTCACGCTGTCCACCGAAAAAAAGCGTGCGCTCGTCGAATTGCTCGCCGCGCGCGACGTGCCGCTGATCGAGGACGACGTATACGGCGAGCTGCATTTCGGCCCCGACTACCCGCTGCCCGCGCGCGCGTTCGATCGGCACGGACTCGTGATGCACTGCAGCTCGTTCTCGAAGACGCTCGCGCCCGGCTACCGGATCGGCTGGGCCGCCGCCGGCCGGTTCGCGGAGAAGGTGCAGCGGCTCAAGCTGATGACGACGCTGTCGGCCAGCATTCCCGCGCAGGCCGGCATCGCGAACTATCTCGAGCACGGCGGCTACGACCGGCACTTGCGCAAGCTGCGCGGCGCGCTGCACACGCAGCTCGACCGGATGGACGACGCGCTGCGCCGCTGGCTGCCGGCCGGCGTCGAGTGGGTGCGGCCCGAAGGCGGCTATTTTCTGTGGCTCGCGTTTCCCGACGCGATCGACGCGATGGAGCTGCATCGCCAGGCGATCGCACGCGGGATCAGTTTCGCGCCGGGGCCGCTGTTTTCGGCCGCGCACGGCTTCGAACGTTGCGTGCGCGTGAACTTCGGTCATCCGTGGAGCCGCGACATCGAACGCGCGATCCGCGTGCTCGGCGAACTGGTCGCGCAGCCGTCGGTCCGCAAGGGCGATTGAAGCGCGCACGGTGCGCCGCCTGCGTCACGACCCTGCACGCAACCCGTGCGCGGGTTACAGTGCTGATCCCGCCGCCCCTTCATGACTTCCCATGAGTCAACTGCCCTACCTCGATCACGACGCGCTGTTGAAACTGGCCACCGAAGCAGCGCACGTCACGCAGCCGTGCACCTGCACGAAAACGCCGCTCGCCGGATGGACGACCTTGCCGCTATCGCTGCAGGACGCGCAACTGACCGAAGTCGCCACGCTCACGCCGCCCGGCGAGGCTGAGCCGACCTACGCCGAATATCATCCGGCCGGCACGCGCTACGCGTCGGACGACGCACCGATCGCACTGCGCCATTTCCCGTACAACCGCTGCACCGTGAGCCGCTGCCGCACGTGCGGCCGGCTGTTCCTGCGCTACCAGGAAGGCGGCGGCTACTTCATCGACCAGCGCATCCGCGCGCTCGATCCGGCGCTCGTCGTCGACGCCGACGCGTAAGCCCCTGTCACGGGCATGCACGCATGCCCGGCCCGCGCCGGCCCGCACCGGCCTTTCGCCGGCCATCTGCTGCGCCCTTTTCGTCCCGATCTGCTGCTTGTCCCGCCGCCCCGCGTTCCCTACGCTGTCTCCGGTTGCCTGACACCCGTCGCAACGCCCTCCCGAGCCGTGCGCATCGTGCCGTGGCTCCTCTCGCGTATCACGTCATGTATCGATATACCGTTTTCGACCGGGCGCTCGTGCACAGCCGCGCCGCCCAGTTTCGCGACCAGCTCGAGCGCTGGCAGCTCGGCACGCTGAGCGAAGACGCGTTCCGGCCGCTGCGCCTGCAGAACGGCTGGTACGTGCAGCGCCACGCGCCGATGCTGCGCGTGGCCGTGCCCTATGGCGAACTGTCCAGCGCGCAGCTGCGCGTGCTCGCGCGGATCGCGCGCGACTACGATGTGCCCGACGACGCCACCTACCGCGCCGCATGCGACGCGCAGGCCCTGCTCGGCACGCTGCGCCTGCCGACCCGCAGCGCGCATTTCACGACACGCACCAACGTGCAGTTCAACTGGATTCCGCTCGCCAGGGCCGCCGACGTAATAGACCTGCTCGCGACCGTCGACATGCACGGCATCCAGACGAGTGGCAACTGCATCCGCAATATTTCGTGCGACGAGCGCGCCGGCGTCGCGCCGGACGAGATCGCAGATCCGCGCCCGTTCGCCGAGGTGATGCGCCAGTGGACGACGCTGCACCCCGAATTCGCGTTCCTGCCGCGCAAGTTCAAGATCGCGATCACCGGGGCGGCCGAGGATCGTGCCGCGACCGACTGGCACGACGTCGGCCTCAAGCTCGTGCGCGACGATACGGGCGCACTCGGCTTTCGCGTGAACGTGGGCGGCGGGATGGGCCGTACGCCGACGATCGCGACGCTGCTGCGCGCGTTCCTGCCGTGGCAGCACGTGATGAACTACATCGAGGCGATCGTCCGCGTGTACAACCGCTACGGACGGCGCGACAACAAGTACAAGGCGCGCATCAAGATCCTCGTCAAGACCGAGGGGCAACGCTACATCGACGACGTCGAGGAAGAGTTCCGTCAGATCGTCGAACACGACGGCGGGCTGCACACGATCGCCCAGGTCGAGTTCGACCGCGTCGCCGCGTCGTTCGTCGCGCCGCGCCTCAAGCCGCGCACGGTCAGCCTGCGCGACGCGAACCTGCGCGTGTCGGCCCAGGCGGCACACCATCCGGCCTTCGCGCGCTGGCTCGCACGCAATGTCGCCGATCACCGCGACCCGGCGCTGCGCATCGTCACGCTGTCGTTCAAGCGCCGCCTGCAGGCACCGGGCGACGCATCGCCGGACCAGCTCGATGCGCTCGCCGATCTCGCCGACCGCTTCTCGGCCGGCGAGGCGCGCGTCACGCACACGCAGAACGTCGTGCTGCCATGGGTGCATGTCGACGACCTGTTCCCGCTGTGGGAAAACGCCCGCGCGATCGGGCTTGCCAGCGCGAACGTCGGACTCCTGACGGACATGATCGCGTGCCCCGGCGGTGACTTCTGCGCGCTGGCGAATGCACGCTCGATCCCGATCGCCGACGCGATCGCCGAGCGCTTCCAGGATCTCGACATGCTGCACGACGTCGGCGACATCGACCTGCACATCAGCGGCTGCATCAACTCGTGCGGCCATCATCACAGCGGCCACCTCGGCATCCTCGGCGTCGACAAGGACGGCGCCGAGTGGTACCAGGTCACGCTCGGCGGCTCGGACGGCTCGACCGCGAGCGGCCCGGCGCGGCCGGGCAAGGTGATCGGCCCGTCGTTTTCGGCGGACGAGATCGTCGATGTCGTCGAAGCGATCGTCAACGCGTACCTCGACGCGCGGATCGACAGCGACGGCCGCAGCGAACGGTTCATCGACACCGTACGCCGCATCGGCACGGAACCCTTCAAGGCCGCGGCGAACAACGCGCGCCATCAGGTGGAGCCCGCATGAAGCCAGAACACCCGACCGAACGCATCCGGCTGCTGACGCCGGTCGAACATGCCGCCGATACGCAGCGGCACGACGCCGCGACGCTGACGATCGGCAACGACGAGGAACTGCCGCCGCTTGCCGCGCAAATCGCGCAGGCCGCGCGCATCGACCTGCAGTTCCCGTCGTTCACCGACGGCCGCGCATACAGCCAGGCGTACCTGCTGCGCAAGCGCTACGGCTTCGCCGGCGACCTGCGCGCGACCGGCGACGTGCTGGTCGACCAGTTGCTGCTGATGGAGCGCACCGGGTTTTCGAGCGCGGTGCTCGGCGACGGCACGGACATCACGGCCGCGCGGCGGCAGCTCGACCGGTTCCCGGGCTTCTATCAGCGCGATGCGAGAACGGTCGCGCCGCAGCAGAACGCGGCAACGCCCGCCGCAAAATGAAACGGGCGGCACGCTGGCCGCCCGTACGAAGAACCGGAAAGGTCCGGCCGGCGCCCGCCGCGAAGCGGGCGCCGGCGTTCAGCGCGCCGCCACCGGCTTGCCGAACGCGCCGAGAATCTTCTTCTCGAGCGCGATGTAGTCGCGGCCGAAGTGGTGATCGCCCTGCGTCTTGATCACGTCAGCGCCCGTGTTCACGAGCGCCGGACACATCGTGTCCTTCTCCTCCGCGCCATAGAAGCACTGCACGAGCTGCGGCGGCACCTTCGCGATTTCCGGCGCGACCTTCAGCGCCTTGTCGCTCGCGGGCATGCCGAGCCAGCCCGTCACGCGGATCTGGAAATCGGCGGCCGGCGCGAAGCCGAGCAGCGACATCACGGCGACCTTGTCGCGCAGGTCGGCAGGCAGCCGGTTGTACGCGAACGGCATCACGTCGGCACCGAACGAGTAGCCGACCAGCGCCACGCGATTCGCATGCCAGCGCGCCATGTAGGTGCGCATCACGCGCGCGAGATCGCGGCTCACCTGCGCCGGCGGCTTCTCGCTCCAGAAATAGCGCAGGCTGTCGATGCCGACCACCGACACGCCGTCGCGCTGCAGCGCCTCGGCGATCGTCTTGTCGAGATCCCGCCAGCCGCCGTCGCCCGAGATCACGATCGCGAGCTGGCCGTTGCCGCCCTTGGCCGGCAGCTCGACGAGCGGCAGATCCGACACGTCGAGTTCGTCGCTGCTGGCGGTGTCCCGCAGGTGCGACGTGACGAGCGACACGAGCTTCGCGGAATCGCCCGCGGCCGCCGTTTCGACGAAACCCGGCATCGCGCGGCGCACGATCGTCGGATCGGGCGGGCACGGCTTGAAGCGCGGATCGAGCCTGGCCGCCGGACCGACCGATACGACGCCGGCGATCGTGTTCTCCGGCGCCATCGACAGGATCTGCTTCGCGATCGCACCGCCCTGGCCCACGCCCGCGACGATCGGCGTGAAATAGCGCGACGATTGCGCGAGGCGTTCGAGCTGGTGACTGACCGCTTCGGCGTCGCCGTCGAGGTGGTGGCAGGTCTCCTGCTTCGCGGCGAGATTCGTCGCGTAACGCTCCGAATCGACGCCGACCGTCATCGCACCGGCTTTCGCGAGCGCATCGGCGGCCTGCTGGTCGGCCGCACTCCAGCCGGCCTCGCGCGAGAACAGCACGACGAAGCCGCGCAGCGGCCCGCCGGGCTTGGTCACGGTCACGGGCCCGTAGCGGCCGCCCGATACGGTTTCGGCTTTCACCGCGGCCGGCTGCGTGGCGCACGCGGCGCCGGCCAGCATCATTCCCGCGCAGGCGGCTGCCGCCCGCGCGATTCCCTTCTTCAACATCATGAACGCCGACCTCCAGCCAGCAATGACAGGTCCGCGAGCGTGACGAACACGCCGACCGAGCCCGAGGCCGCGAGATAACGCGGCTCCCAGTGCGGTTCGAACTTGCTCTTGAATGCGCGCAAGCCGCGGAAGTTGTAGAAGCGGCCGCCGAAGCGCCAGACCATCAGGCCGACCCGGTGCCACGGCGACGGCATCTTCGCCGCCCCCATCCCCGAGAACGGCGCGATGCCCAGGCTCAGCTTGCGGAAGCCCGCTTCCTTCAGATGCAGCGCGAGCTGCGTAAACAGATATTCCATCGCGTACGGCGATGCGTCCGGCAGGTGCCGCATCACGCCGACCGTCGCCTCGGTGTTGAGGTCGGTCGTCATGAACGTGACGAATGCGATCGGCTTGTCGGCCTGCCGCACGAGCATCACCGACTGCGTCGCCAGATAGCCGTCGTGGAACGCCGCCACCGAGAAGCTCTTCTCACGCGCGTCGCGGCTGTCGAGCCAGCCGTCGGAGATGTCGCGCAAGGCCGGCAGCGTGGCCGGCACGTCCGGCGGTGCGATCACCTCGACCGTCAGCGCATCCTTGTCGCCGCGGCGCAGCGCGTAGCGCAGGTGCGACCGGTTCGAACCCTTCAGGTCGAACTGGTCGAGCGCGATATGCGCTTCCTCGCCGAGCTTCATCAGCGTGAGCCCCGCGTCGAGATACAGCGGCAGCGCGTTGGCGCGCACCTGGTAGAACGCCGCACGACCGCTGTGCGCGTGCGCGAGCGCGATGAACTTGCCGATCAGCGCAGGCCATTCCTCGCGCGGCCCGACCGGGTCGTGCAGCGCGGCCCACGTGCGGCCGTACTTCGCGTACATCAGGAACGCCTGGCGCGATTCGGAGAACAGGAACGACTTGTCGCCCATCAGCGCGAGGCCCGCATCGCTGCATTCCTGCGCGCGGATGATCCGTTCGGCATCCGACAGGTCCTGCGCCGCGGGCTTCACGAAACGGCCGGGCGCCGGGCGCAGCAGTTGCCACAGCGCGAACAGCGCGACGAACACGCCGGCTGCGAGCGTCGCGCGCAGCGCACGCGGCGCACGCGCGTCGAACGAGAAGTGCGACCACAGCTCGCGCGTGTACGGCACGTCGCGGAACGCGAAGAACAGCACCCACACGGCCAGCATCAGCACCATCGCCACCGACACGAACCAGCTCACCGTGAAGCGCTCCGCGAGCAGCGACGAATGGCGGTTGAAGCGGCGGCGGCTGACGAGCAGCAGCACCAGCAGCGTGCCGAGCACGCCGGCCTCGACGAACGCGAGGCCTTTCGCGAGCGACAGCGCGAGGCTTGCGAGCGTCAGCGCGAAGGTCATCCACCAAGCACCGTCGAGGCGGCGCAGCAGCCCGCGCGCGACGAACAGCAGCGCGACGCCGAGCACGCTGCAGATCACCTGCGAGCCTTCGAGCACCCACAGCGGCACGAGGTGGCGCAGGATCGCGATCCGGTGCCAGAACGCGGGCGTTGCGCTCGAGATCACCAGCATGCTACCGACCGCGAACGTCACGAGGCTCAGGAACACCGGCGCGAGCTGCGACACGCGCACGGCCTGCCGCGTGACGAGCCGGCGGCGCAGCGCGCGGCCCTCGAAACCGGCCAGCAGGCCGGCCGACAGCACGAGCGGCACGCCGAAATAGATTGCGCGATACGCGATGAGCGCGGCGACCATCGCGTGCGGGGGCACTTCGCGACCGAGCGTGAAGACCATCGCGGCTTCGAACACGCCGATCCCGCCCGGCGTATGGCCGATCATCCCGAGCAGCAGCGCGGCCGCATACACCGTGATGAAGGTCGGGAAACCGACCGGCGCGGCCGGCAGCAGCACCCACAGCGTCAGGCCCGCGGCGGCGACGTCGAGGATCGCATAGACGACCTGCGCGACGAGATCGCGCCGCGCCGGCACGTCGAACGACAGCCACTTGAAGCGCGTGACGACCGGGCGCGCCGTGCTGCCGCACATCGCGACCATCGCGGCCAGCACCACGAGCAGCGCGGCGCCGGTCCACGTCAGCACGCCGGGCGCGACGTGCAGCATCGCGGCGAGCGCCTCCGGCACGCAGACCATGCCGACCGCCGTCATCAACACCATGGCGAGCGCCAGCGTGCCGCTCGTGAACACCGTCATCCGGCCGATCTGCGCGGGCGTGACGCCCGACACGCCGTACACGCGTGCGCGGACCGCGCCGCCCGTCAGTGCGCCGAAGCCGGTCGCGTTACCGAGCGCGGACCCGGCGATCGCGCCGATCCACAACGCGACGCGCGGCACCTTCGCGGCGACATAACGCAGGCCGACCGCATCGCGGGCGACGAGCGCGAGATAACTGAGGGCCGTCGCGGCCAGCGATGCGCCCCACTCGCCGACGGACATGTGACGCAACTCGCGGATCACCGACCGGTAGTCGACGGATTCCGACAGGTGCTGGAAAACCACGATCAGCAGCAGGCCGATGCCGAGCGCGAGCAGCGGCGACAGCACACGCTCGTTGCGGATCAGCGCCCGGACACGGGCGATCACCGCCGCGGCGCGGCCGGGCGAACCAGAGTGGCGGGAAGACATAGATGTTCAGTGGTGGTGCATAGCGTGTCGCGGCGCAAGACGGCCAGGCGGCGACGTATCTGGTTGTTCTGCGTGGGCGGTCGGCCGAAGGAAATGGCAGGCGGCGCCTGGATCAGAACTTACGAGTATACGGAATTTATATTACAGAATCTTTCAGCTTCGGATTGTGCGGTTTTGTGGGGCCTCGCCCATCAAAATTGCATCAAAAATAGTGCGTCCGACAAACGCAAGGTGCGCATCATACCGGGAACCGGCGGGGATTTTTCATCGGATGAATGACTTGTGATGCATTTGGGAGAAATCTGCCGGGCGGAGCGCAAAAGGCGAGGACGAAAACATGATGGCGCGGGGCGTTTCAGGAATGGGGACAGGTTGATTCGGTGCGCTCGCACCCGCTTTGCGCCGTTACGGAATCGTACGGCGTACGGTCACTTCGCCCGCTCATGCTCACCCAACCCGATCGCCTTGTAGTCGTAAGTCGGGTAGAACTCCGTCCGATACGCGCCCCACGCCGTATCTTCGAGCACCCGATTGACCTCGCGCACCCGCGATGCCGGCAACCGCAGCACGACGATCTGCCCGATCCCCATCGTCACGGTCCAGCTCACCACTTCGACGCCCGGCGGCGGAAACGCCTTGTAGAACCCCTGCTTCGCCAATTGCGCGTTCAGCTCGGCGAGCGGGCGCGACTGATCGTGTTTCAGGAAGACGGTGAGCAGCACCGCATTGTCGGGCGTCGCCGCAGCCGAACCAGCGGGTACGGTCGATGTCTGGCCGATGGCCGGCGCGCTGCAGGTCACGGCCGCCACCAGCGCCGCGGCAATGGCCAAAGTACGAACCGGAAAATGAAGAGATACCGTCATGACGCGACTCCATCGTTTCGTGGCTGGAGCCGCCATCATGCGCTGCCGGGCAAATCGCCGCAGGCAGCCGGCGCAACGCTTACGCCGCGCTTGCGCCGTCGCGCTCCCGCAGCACGTCGATGAATGCGCGCAGCTTCGCCGGCACGTGCTTGCGATTCACGTAATACAGCCACATCGGCGGCAGCGTCCGGCACGCGCCCGGCAACACCTCGACGAGCGTGCCGTCGCGCAAGTCCTGTTCGATGCGCTCGCGCATGAACGCAAACGCGATCCCGACACCGGCACGCGCCGCGTCGATCACCGCATCGGCATCGTTCGTCACGAATACGCCTTCCGGATCGAGATCGACATCGCGGCGCCCGTCGTGCAGCAGCCATTTGTGCAGCCGCCCGCTCTCCGAAAACCGGAAGCGGATACATGCATGACGTTCGAGCGCCGCGATCGACGCCGGCGTGCCGTACCGCGCCAGATAACCGGGCGACGCGACCAGCGCGCACGAAAGCGCCGGCGCGATCCGCACGCCGATCGTCCCCGGCTGCAGCCGGTCGGCGAGGCGAATCCCCGCATCGAACCCGTCCTTCGCGATGTCGACGAGTTCGTTCTCGTAGCGGATCTCGAGCCGCACTTTCGGATAACGCTCGCGGAATGCAGCCAGCACCGGCGCGATCACGAGCGTGCGCGCCAGCGGCAGCGCGGTGACGCGCAACACGCCGCTCGGCTCGCTGCGCGCGTCCCTCAGCGCGTCGCGCGCGTGCACGACCTGCCGGTACGCGGGCTCGGTCTGCCGCCAGTAGTGCTGCCCGGCCTCCGTCAGGCTCACGCCGCGCGTGCTGCGATTGAACAGCTTCACGTTCAGCTCGCCCTCGAGTTGCCCGATCGCGAGGCTGACGGCAGCCGGCGTCAGGCCGAGCGCGGCAGCCGCCCGCGTGAAGTTGCCGGCCGTCGCGACCGTCATGAACACGTGCAGCCCGGCCATCGGATCGCGTCGGCTCATCATTAGAAAAACTTGAAACTCTTTCGAGCGGAATGCGGATTCTCCCATATACCGCACCTGCCTACACTGGGGCCTGTCGTCCCACCGGAACCTCGCATGGACCCGCTCACCGCCGCGCTGCCGCTCGCAGCCGCCCGCCGTACGATCGACGCAGCACTCGCGCATGCCGCGTCGCTGCAGGTCGCCGGCGTCGCCATCGCAATCGTCGATGCCGGCGCGAACCTGCTCGCGTTCGAGCGCACCGACGACTGTTTCCTCGGCGCGATCGATCTCGCGCAGCGCAAGGCGCTGACGGCGGTCCGTTTCCGCATATCGACCGGCGCGCTCGGTGCGATGTCGGGCGACGGGCCGCTGCGCGGGATCGAGCACAGCCACGGCGGGCTCGTCACGTTCGGCGGCGGCGAACCGCTCGTCGACGACAGCGGACGCTGCGTCGGCGCCATCGGCGTTTCGGGCGGCAGCGTCGACGAAGACACCGCGATCGCCCGGCACGGCCGCGACCGCTTTCAGGCAACCCTTCCCACCACAAGGTAAGCACATGGCACGGAAACGCATCCTCATTACCGGCGCAGGCACCGGCTTCGGCCGGGAAGTGGCGCTGCGGCTCGCCGAACGCGGCCACGACGTGACGGCCGGCGTGCGCGTCACCGTCGAGATCGACGCACTGACGGACGCCGCCGCGCAACGCGGCACCACGCTGCGCGCCATCAAGCTCGATGTCACGTCGGCCGACGATCGCGCCCGCGCGGCCGAGCTGGACGTCGACGTGCTCGTGAACAACGCGGGCGTCGGCGAAGCCGGCGCGCTCGTCGACCTGCCGGTCGGGATCGTCCGCGACCTGTTCGACGTCAACGTGTTCGGGCCGCTCGAACTCACGCAGCACATCGCGCGCGGGATGCTCGCGCGCCGGCACGGCAAGATCGTGTTCGTGTCGTCGATCGCGGGCCTGATCACCGGGCCGTTCACGGGCGCCTATTGCGCGTCGAAGCACGCGGTCGAATCGATCGCGGAGGCGATGCACGCGGAGCTGGCGCCGCACGGAATCCGTGTCGCGGTCGTGAACCCCGGCCCGTACAGCACGGGTTTCAACGACCGGATGATGGAAACGACGCGGCGCTGGCACGATCCGGCCGTCCACACGGTGACGCCCGAGCGGCTGACGTTCCCGCTCGAACAGCACGATCCGGAAGAGATGATCGCGAAGATGGTCGACGTGATCGACGGCGACGGCGGCGCGTTCCGCAACCTGCTGCCGCGGTCGTCGGAAACGTTCGTCCGTGCCGAACAGGCGCGCGCGTGGGAGCGTCAGCAGTAACGCAAACCGGCGGCGGCCGGCGGTTCATGCAGGAACGCCGTGCCCGCCGCCCGGCCTGTCGCGTGCGACGTTCGCCGTCGACGGCCTTCCCGACGGACGGCCCGGCGCGGCTCGTCGCAGGCCGACGCGTCGCCCGGCGCCGGGCCCGCAAACCGGCGGGCCGCGTCGCGCCACACCGCTCGCGGTCAGTACACGTCCCGCATGTAGCGGCGCGCCTTCGCGAGCCGCGCGACGTAGTCGTTCGCGGCTTCGTCCGACATGCCGCCGTGCTCGGCGACGACGGCCCTCAGCGCGGCATCGACGTCCTTCGCCATCCGCGCGGCGTCGCCGCACACGTAGAAGTGCGCGCCCTCCTCCAGCCACGCGAACAGCTCGGCGCCCTGCTCGCGCATCCGGTCCTGCACGTAGATCTTGTCGGCCTGGTCGCGCGAGAACGCGAGATCGAGCCGCGTCAGAAAACCGCTGTCGCGCATCGCGCCCAGCTCGTCGCCGTAGTAGAAGTCCGTCCGCGCATGCTGTTCGCCGAAGAACAGCCAGTTGCGCCCGCGCGCGCCGCGCGCCTGCCGTTCGTGCAGGAAACCGCGGAACGGCGCGACGCCGGTGCCCGGGCCGACCATCACGATCGGCACGTCGCCGTTCACCGGCGGCCGGAAATGCGCGGATTTCTGCACGAACACGGGCACGCGGCCGTCGTCCGCGCGATCGGCGAGGAACGTCGACGCGACACCTTTGCGCGCGCGCCGGCCGTTGTGATAGCGCACGGCCGACACGGTCAGGTGGATCTCGCCCGGGTGCGCGCTCGGGCTCGACGCGATCGAATAAAGACGCGGCTGCATGCGCTTCAGCATCCCGACGAGTTCGTTGCCCGACAGCTCGACCGGAAACTCGTGCAGCACGTCCGCGAGTTGTTGCCCCCACAACCATTGCTTCAGGTCGCCCTTGCGGTCGTCGCCGAGCAGCGACTTCAGCGCGCCGTTCGCGCTGCGCGACGCGATGAACGCGAGCGTGTCCGGATGCGGGCGCGTGATGTCGAAATGACGCGCGAGTGCGTCGCCGAGGCGCACGTCGCCGACACCCGCCACCGACACGGGTGCATCGGCCTTCAGCGCGGTGACGGACAGCAGCTCGTCGACCAGTTCCGGGCAGTTGGTCGGCCACACGCCGAGCGCGTCGCCGGTTTCGTATTCGAGGTTCGCGCCTTCGGTCGACAGCGACACGTAGCGCGTGTCCTTCGCCGCGCCCGGACGGTTGAGCCGCAGGTTCGCGACGAGCTTCGACGGCGCCGGATGCGCCTTCGTCGGCAGCAGCCCCGACGGGCCCAGGCCGCCGGACGGCACCGCGTGCAGCGCGGCATCGGCCTCCTTGATCCGCGCGACGACGCGTTCGAGCCACTGGTCGGCGTCGCGCTGGAATTCGACGTCGCAATCGACGCGCGCGCACAGGCGTGCCGCGCCGAGTTCCGCGAGCCGCGCGTCGAGCCGGCGGCCATGGCCGCAGAACTGGTCGTAGTTGCGGTCGCCGAACGCGAGCACCGCGAAGTGCACGCCGTCGAGGCGCGCAGCGCCGCCGGCCTGCAGCGCTTCCCAGAACTCGCTGCCGTTGTCGGGCGCGTCGCCGTCGCCGAACGTGCTCGTCATCAACAGCACGTATTGCGCACCGGCGAGCGACGCCACCGGATAGTCGGACATGCACGCGGTGCGAATCTCGAAGCCCGCGTTCATCAGCTGCGTCGCGTAATCCTCGGTCAACGATTCGATGTTGCCGGTCTGCGACGCCCACAGCAGCACGACCTTCGGCCGCGCGCGCACGATCCGCACGCCGCCGGACGCGGCGGCATCGGCCGGCAGCGCGGGGGCCGCGGCACCCGGCAAGCTCGCCGGCAGCGAGCGGCTGAACAACCCCGCGAGCATCCCGTCGAGCCAGAACCGCACCGGCGGCGTGAGCGGCGCGCCGGCCGGCAGCACCGGCACGCCGCCCTCGCGCCGGCCGGCGCTTGCCTTCAGCCCGCTGACGAACCCGGCCACATACAGCCGTTCGGTGTCCGTCAACGGCGGCGGCGCGAAGTCGGCAACGCCGAGCGCGGCCGCGAAAGTGTCGATGTCTGCCATGTCGGATTCCTGTGAAGCAGTCGCCTGCACCGTCGCCGGCGCGGGCCGTGCGTCGTCGGCGCGGGCATCGGGTTGCGCCGTCCGGTCGTCGGCGGACGCGAACGCAGCGGTCTCGACGCGCCGCAGCGCGACCGCGCAGTATTTCAGTTCGGGTTGCTGCGATTCGGGATCGATCGCGTCGTTCGTCACCGCGTTGATGCACAGGTCGTCGCCGTACACGTCGTTCCAGTGCATCGGCGCGAAGCAGTCGCCGCGGCGCACGCGCTCGGTCACGACGGCCGGCAGCACCGCGCGGCCACGCGCCGAGCGGATCTCGACGCTGTCCTTCGCGGCGATGCCGAGCGCGCTCGCGTCGTCCGGATGCAGCTCGACGAACGGGCGCGGGTTCAGCTTGTTCAGCATCGCGACCTTGCCCGTCTTCGTCATCGTGTGCCACTGATGCTGCAGCCGCCCCGTGTTCAGCACGATCGGGAACGTGTCGTCGGGCAATTCGGCCGGATCGACGTGCGGCCGGGCGAAGAAGCGCGCCTTGCCCGACGGCGTCGGGAACGCGATGCGCGGCGCGTCGTCGCCGTCGGCGGCCGGGCGCAGCGGCTGGCTCACGCCGTCGTTCAGGTAGCGGATCGGGTGCCGCTCGCGCGCGGTGCCCGGCGCGACCGGCCACTGCACGGGCCCGTCGCGCAGCGCCGCATGGCTCGCGCCGCGCAGGTCGTAGCCCGTCGCCGGATTCGAGAAGCGGACGATCTCGTCGAACACGTCGGCCGCCGACGCATAGTCGAACGCATCGCCGAACCCCATCGCACGCGCGACTTCCGCGACGATGCGCCAGTCGGGCAGCGCGTCGCCCGGCGGCGCGACCGCCGCGCGCATCAGCGTCATGTTGCGCTCGGAGTTGATCATCACGCCGTCGCCCTCGGCCCACAGTGCACCGGGCAGCAGGATGTCCGCGTAGCGGTTGGTTTCGGTATCGAGGAACGCGTCCTGCGCGATCACGAGTTCCGCGGCCTGCAATCCGGCGATCACGTTCTGCCGGTTCGGCACGGTCGCGACCGGGTTCGTGCAGATGATCCAGCATGCCTTGATGTCGCCGGCCGCCATCCGTTCGAACAGGTCGACGGTGCCGTTGCCGGTTTCCTTGCGCAGCGTGCCGGCCGGCACGCGCCACAGCTGCTCGACGAAACGGCGATCGTCGTCGGACGCCACCGAGCGCTGGCCCGGCAGGCCGGGGCCCATGTAGCCCATCTCGCGCCCGCCCATCGCGTTCGGCTGGCCCGTCAGCGAGAACGGCCCGCTGCCGGCGCGGCAGATCCTGCCCGTCGCGAGATGCAGGTTGCAGATCGCGTTGGTGTTCCACACACCGTGCGTGCTCTGGTTGAGCCCCATCGTCCAGCAGCTCATCCATTCCTGCGCGTCGCCGATCCATTGCGCGGCCGTGCGCAGGTCGGCTTCCGCGAGCCCCGTGATTTCAGCCACGCGCCCCGGTGTGTAGTCGGCGAGGAACGCGGGCATCGCGTCCCAGCCTTCGGTGTACGCGTCGATGAACGCGCCGTCGGTGCGGCCGTTCGCATGCAGCAGGTGCAGCAGCCCGTTGGTCAGCGCGAGATCGGTGCCCGGCCGGATCTGCAGGAACAGATCGGCCTTGTCGGCGGTGCCGGTGCGGCGCGGATCGACGACGATCAGCTTCGCGCCGGCCTTCACGCGGTCCATCATCCGCAGGAACAGGATCGGATGGCAGTCGGCCATGTTCGCGCCGATCACGAAGAACAGGTTCGCGCGATCGAAGTCCTGGTACGACCCGGGCGGGCCGTCCGCGCCGAGCGACTGCTTGTAGCCGGTGCTCGCGCTCGCCATGCAGAGGCGCGAGTTCGACTCGATGTTGTGGGTGCCGACGAAACCCTTCGCGAGCTTGTTGACGAGGTATTGCGCCTCGATCGACATCTGCCCCGACACGTAGAACGACAGCGCGTCCGGCCCGTGCGCATCGAGCACCGCGCGCAGGCGGCGCGCGGTGTCGGCGATCGCGTCGCGCGCCGGCAGCGGCACGAGGTCGTCCTCGCGCGCGCGGCGCACGAACGCGCGGTCCAGCCGCCCCGAGCGGCGCAGCGCGACGTGCGCCGACGAGCCCTTCGTACACAGCCGCCCGAAGTTGGCCGGATGGTCGGCGTCGCCGGACACCTTGACGACTTCGCCTTCCTCGACATGCAGCACCATCCCGCAACCGACGCCGCAGTATGGGCACACGCTCTTGACGGGGGTGGCGGTCATGCGCGCTCCGGGGCGGTCAGGCCGCGATCCACACGAAGCCGTCCTCGACCCGCGACGGATACGTGCTCACCGACTGCTCGGGTGCCTCCAGGCATTCGCCGGTGCGCAGGTCGAAATGCTGCTTGTACAGCGGCGACGCGACGACGATGCGCTCGCCGAGGCTGCCGATCAGCCCGCGCGACATCACGGCCGCCTGCGACACGGGATCGACGTTGCCGATCGCGAACACGCCGCCTTCCTCGGCATGCGCGACGTGAAAGACCGCGACCTGCTCGCCGTTGACGAGCGCGCACACGCCGGTGTTCGGCACGATGTCGTCGAGCGGGCACACGCGGGTCCAGGACGGCGGCAGACGATCGTTCATGATGGGCTCCTTGGAAAAGACACGGGTGTCGGTCGGGGTCAAACGGTGGCGGGTTCGGTTGCGGCCTGCGTCATGCCTTCGGCGACGACGGGAATCGAAACGGGCTTGCCGCCCGCCCGTTCGCCGGGCGTCGCGGGCCGGATCTGGCCGCGCGTCTCGACGAATTCGATGGTCGTGTCCGGCGCATCGCTGTTCACGAAGTGACGGAAGCGCCTGCGCGTGTCGGGATCGGTGACGGCCCGCTTCCACTCGCACTCGTAGGTGTCGACCACGTGCTGCATGTCGGCTTCGAGTTCGGCGCCGATCCCGAGCCGGTCGTGCACGACGACGTCGATCAGGTAGTCGAGGCCGCCTTCGAGGTTGTCGCGCCATACGCTCGTGCGCTGCAGCCGGTCGGCCGTGCGCACGTAGAACATCAGCAACCGGTCGATGTAGCGGACCAGCGTCGCGCGGTCGAGGTCGGACGCGAGCAGTTCCGCGTGGCGCGGCTTCATCCCGCCGTTGCCGCATACATACAGGTTCCAGCCCTTCTCGGTCGCGATGATGCCGACGTCCTTGCCCTGCGCTTCCGCGCACTCGCGCGTGCAGCCGGACACGCCGAACTTGATCTTGTGCGGCGCGCGCAGCCCCTTGTAGCGATTCTCGAGGTCGATCGCGAGGCCGACCGAATCGTCGACGCCGTAACGGCACCACGTCGAGCCGACACACGACTTCACGGTGCGCAGCGCCTTGCCGTATGCGTGGCCCGATTCGAAACCGGCCGCGATCAGTTCCTCCCAGATCGACGGCAGCTGCTCGACGCGCGCACCGAACAGGTCGACGCGCTGGCCGCCGGTGATCTTCGTGTAGAGCCCGTACTTCTTCGCGACCTGGCCGACCGCGATCAGCCCTTCCGGCGTGACCTCGCCGCCCGGCATGCGCGGCACGACCGAATACGTGCCGTCGCGCTGGATGTTCGCGAGGTAGTAGTCGTTCGAATCCTGCAGCCCCGCGTGTTCCTTCTTCAGCACGAATTCGTTGAAGCACGACGCGAGGATGCCCGCCACCGCCGGCTTGCACACGTCGCAGCCGAGGCCATGGCCGTGCTTCGCGAGCAGCGCGTCGAAGGTCGTGATGCGCTCGACGCGGATCAGGTGGAACAGCTCCTGGCGCGAATACGAGAAGTGCTCGCAGATATGGTTGTTGACCGCGAGGCCCTGCTTCTTCATCTCGGCCTTCATGATCTGCGTGACGAGCGGCACGCAGCCGCCGCACGACGTGCCGGCGCCCGTGCACGACTTCAGCGCGCCGAGGCTCGTCGCGCCGTCGGCGACCGCCGTGCAGATCTGCGACTTCGACACGTTGTTGCACGAGCAGATCTGTGCGCCGTCAGGCAGCGCGTCGACGCCGAGCGCCGGCTTCGCGACGCCGTCCGACGACGGCAGGATCAGGAATTCCGGCGACTCGGGCAGCTCGATGCGGTTGAGCATCATCTGCAGCAGCGTGCCGTATTCGGCCGCGTCGCCGACCATCACCGCGCCGTGCAGGAACTTGCCGCAGTCGGACACGACGAGCTTCTTGTAGACCTGGCGGCGCTCGTCCGCGTACTGGTAGGTGCGGCTGCCGGCCGTCGTGCCGTGCGCATCGCCGATGCTCGCGACGTCGACGCCCATCAGCTTCAGCTTCGTGCTCATGTCGGCGCCCGCGAACGTAGCCCCGGCCTCGCCGTCCGCATCGCCGCCCAGCTGCTTCGCCACCACGCGCGCCATGTCGTAGCCGGGGGCGACGAGGCCGTACACCATGCCGTTCCAGGCCGCGCATTCGCCGATCGCGTAGATGTCGGCGTCGCTCGTGCGGCACGCGTCATCGATCGCGACGCCGCCGCGCGGGCCGATTTCCAGGCCGCACGCACGCGCCAGCTCGTCGCGTGCGCGAATGCCGGCCGAAAACACGATCATGTCGGCATCGAGATGGGAGCCGTCGGCGAACGCCATCCGGTGCGTGCCCTCTTCGCCGTCGACGATCTCGAGCGTGTTCTTGCCCGTATGCACGGTCACGCCGAGCGCCTCGATCTTCGCGCGCAGCATCCGGCCGCCGCCGTCGTCGACCTGCACGGCCATCAGCCGCGGCGCGAATTCGACGACGTGCGTGTCGAGCCCCATGTCGCGCAGCGCCTTCGCGCATTCGAGGCCGAGCAGCCCGCCGCCGATCACGACGCCGCGCTTCGCGTGCGTGCCGCACGCCTGCATCGCCTCGAGATCCTCGATCGTCCGGTACACGAAGCAGCCCGCGCGATCGTGCCCCGGCATCGGCGGCACGAACGGGCGCGAACCCGTCGCCAGCACCAGCTTGTCGTACGCGAGCGTTTCCCCGGACGCGAGCGTGACCGTATGCGCGGCGCGGTCGATCGACGCGACGCGCGCGTTCAGGCGCAGGTCGAACTGCGGATGACGCTCGAAGAAGCCGGGTTCGACGAGCGACAGGTCGTCCGCCGACTTGCCCGCGAAGAATTCGGACAGGTGCACGCGGTCGTAGGCCGGGCGCGGCTCCTCGCCGAGCACGGTGACCTGCAGCGCCGCCGACGCGCCCGCTTCCGCCGCGACGCACTCGAGCAGCTTGTGGCCGACCATGCCGTGGCCGATGACGATGAGTTTCATGATGACGTTTCCCTCGGTCGATCAGTTCGCGACGCTGCCGGCAGCCAGCGCGCGGTCGCGCAGCTCGGCTTCGCGCGCCTTGTGTTCTTCGCTGAAGCGCACGGCCATCGCGCACAGCGCGGTCGCGGTGACGGCAAGGCCGAGCAGGCCGAGCGTGTGCTGCACGTCGCCGACGCCTTTGAGCAGGAAGCTCGCGGCGACCGCGCCGACGTTGCCGCCCGCGCCGACGATCCCCGCGACGCCGCCGAGTGCCTTGCGGTCGATGAAGGGCACCAGCGCGTAGGTCGCGCCGCACGCCATGTGCGTGAAGAGGCCGAACGCGAGCATCGCGACGAGTGCGATGCCGACGCTTTGCGCATGCGAGAACCAGATCAGCCCGAGCCCTTCGCCGACGATCAGCGCGCACAGCAGCATCGCGCGCACGTCGAGGCTGCGGCGCGCGGCGACCTTGTCGGACAGCCAGCCGCCGAGCGCACGGGCAAACAGGGCGAGCAGCCCGAACATGCCGACCGCGAAGCCGGCGTCCTTCAGCGACAGGCTGAAGTGATCGACGTAGTACAGCGCGGCGATGTTGTGGATGAACACCTCGACGCCGAAGCACGCGCCGTACGTGATGAACAGCATCCACACGCGATAGTTGCCGCAGGCCGCGAAGAAGCTCGCCCAGCCGCCCTTCTTGCCGCTGTCGACCGTCACGCCTTCCTTGCGCAGCGCGACGAAGTCGCCTTGCGGGCAATCCTGCGTGAAGCGCCAGTACGCCCAGGCCATCGCGAGCATCGCGACGCCCGGCACGACCAGCGCGATACGCCACGACGAATCCTCGCCGAAGCCGAGCATCAGGCCGGCGGCGACGAGCAGCGGCATCAGCGCCTGCGTCGCGCCCGCGCCGGCATTGCCCCAGCCGGCCGTCGTCGCGTTCGCGGTGCCGACGACGTTCGGCGCGAACATCACCGACGTGTGGTACTGCGTGATCACGAAGCCCGCGCCGATCGCGCCGATGCCGAGCCGGCAGATCAGGAACGACAGGTAGTCGTGCGTGAACGACACCGCGAACACGGGGATCGCGCCGAGCAGCAGCAGGCCCACGTACACGCGGCGCGGGCCGAAGCGGTCGCACAGCGGGCCGACCAGCAGCCGCACGGCGATCGTCGCGGCCACGGCCGCGATGTTGATGTTGGCGACCTGCGCCGCGCTCAGGTGGAATTCGCGTGCGATCAGCGGCATCAGCGGCGCGCACGCGAACCACGCGAAGAAGCACACGAAAAACGCCATCCACGTCAGGTGGAACGCGCGCATCGGCGCGGTGCGGAGGCTGAAGAGATCGATACGGGTAGCTTTGTCGGTCATGTCATCCGCCAAACGAAAAACGGCGTCCTGCGCACCCGGTCTCGTCGAGACCCGATGCGTAGGACGCCGTTGCCCATGAAGCCCGTTGCCGGGCGCGTCTGTAATCGGTACTGCCGGACGAATCGCCATTGATTCGCCCGAACCGGCTTACGCAAACGCCATGCCATGTCGCCGCGAATCGGGCCCGCAGCCCCGCCGCGCAAGGCTCGTCCGGCGTCGTGCGGCGCGCGGCGACAGCCGGCACACGATGCGTGGTGATGCAGCGAGGCACAGATGTGGTGCGATGCAGCACTGTCGCCGTGCGACATCGCGGTGCGCACGGGCGGGGCACGATGCACGCCGATGCGGCATTGCGGGTGCCGGCGCGCGGCGGCCTCAGGCAGGCACGGGGGCCGTACTTGGCCCGCAATTGGCCCGTATTCGGCCCATACTCGGCCCGCATTTCGCCCGCACGTGGCCATCGCGCGGCGCGGTGCGCGCCGTTCCCGCCGCGCGGGCGCGACGGGCGATGCCGGTTGGCCCGGATATTGCTGAACCCGCTGCATGACACCGGCAACGGCGCCGGTGGGCAGTCCCCTCAAAACCGGGCCCGTCGTGCAGGCGGGCCGCCCAGGACAACGGCGTCCCCCCGTGCGCGGCACGGCCGGATGCCGATACGTCGACCGCCCGCCGCCGCCGCGCAACAACGCGCTATCGGCCGCCGCATGCAGGCGGCACTGGAACACGACATGACGACAGGCAAAGTCACCCTGCTGGGCGCCGGCCCCGGCGATCCCGATCTCCTCACGCTCAAGGCCGTGAAAGCGCTGGCCGCTGCCGACGTGCTGCTGCTCGACGATCTCGTCGCGCCCGGCATCGTCGAACTCGCGCCGCAGGCGCGCGTCATCCGTGTCGGCAAGCGCGGCGGTTGCCGCCCCACGCCGCAGGCATTCATCGAGAAGCTGATGCGCCGTTACGCGCTGCGCGGCGCGCACGTGGTGCGCGTGAAAGGCGGCGAGGTGCTGCTGTTCGGGCGCGCCGGCGAAGAACTCGCGACGCTGCGCGCCGCCGCGATTCCGGTCGAGATCGTCAACGGCATCTCGTCGGGGTTCGCCGCCGCCGCGAGCCTCGGCATCTCGCTCACGCACCGCGCGCATTGCCACGGCGTCACGTTCGTCACCGCCCATCGCCAGGACCACGGCGAACCCGACTGGGCGCGTCTCGCCGCGACCGGCACCACGCTCGCGATCTACATGGGCATGAGCCGCGTCGACAGCATCGCCGCCGGCCTGCTCGCCGTGCTGCCGGCATCGACGCCGGCCGCGGCCGTGCAATGGGCCGGCACGCCCGACGAACGCCGCTGGACCGGCACGCTCGGCGATCTCGCGCACGGCATCGACGCAGCACGGCTCGGCAGTCCGGCCGTGATCCTCGTCGGCGGCGCGATCGGCGAAACGGCCGGGGCGGAGGTGCCGGACGCGGGCACAGCCGGGGCCGCGATCGACACGGCCTTCTCCCGGGCCGCGTAGCATGCGCGACACCACGCGGCACCGGCCGCCCACCTGTCATGAAAACAGCGGCGCCGTTCGCACTGGCTGCCGGGTCGCCGCGCGCGGCACCGGCACGACGTGCGCGCGGGGCCGCCTCCGATCCGCGCATCGCGCCACGATTTCGACGCCGCCGTTCGCATCATGAGTGCGCCCGCTTCCTCCCCCCGCCTGCGCGTGCTGCTCGTCACCGATACCGACAAGCCGATCGGCGAGCTCGGCGACGCGCTCGCGCAGCTCGGCTACGACATGCTGAACGACGTCGCGACGCCCGCGCGCCTGCCGGCCGCCGTCGAGGAGCAGCATCCCGACGTCGTGATCATCGATACCGATTCGCCGTCGCGCGACACGCTCGAGCAGCTCGCGGTCATGCATGCGACCGCGCCGCGCCCCGTGCTGATGTTCAGCCACGACGCCAACCAGTCGCTGATCCGCGCGGCGGTCGGCGCGGGCGTCAGCGCGTATCTCGTCGAAGGGCTGTCGGCCGAACGCCTTGCACCGATTCTCGAAGTCGCGCTCGCGCGCTTCTCGCACGACGATGCGCTGCGCCGCCGGCTCGCCGATGTCGAGCGCGAACTCGCCGAACGCAAGCTGATCGACCGCGCGAAGCGGATGCTGATGGACCAGCGCAGGCTGTCCGAACACGACGCGTATGCGGCGCTGCGCAAGCGCGCGATGGATCAGGGCCTGCGCATCGTCGACGTCGCGCGGCAGTTGCTCGACGCATCACCCCAGTCATGAGCGCCATGGACACCACCTCTCCCGTCGCGCCGGAACGCGCGCATCTTCGCCTCGGGTTCGTCGCGCTGAGCGACGCGGCCCCGCTGATCGTCGCACAGCACCTGAACCTCGGTGCGCGGCACGGCCTCACGCTCGAACTCAGCCGCCAGCCGTCGTGGGCCGCCGTCCGCGACAAGCTGCTGAGCGGCGAGCTCGACGCCGCGCATGCGTTGTACGGGCTGGTCTGCGGGCTGCAGCTCGGGATCGGCGGCCCGCAGACCGACATGGCCGCGCTGATGGTGCTGAACCGCAACGGCCAGGCGATCTCGTTGTCGCGCGGCCTCGCCGACGCGTACCGCGCCAGCGGCAGCGTGCGCGACGCGTTCGCGACGCTCGGCCGCAAGCCGCTCCTCGCGCAGACGTTCCCGACCGGCACGCACGCGATGTGGCTGAACCACTGGCTCGCGTCGCACGGTGTCGATCCGCTGCGCGACGTGCGCAGCGTCGTGATCCCGCCGCCCGAGATGGTGGCCGCGCTCGCCGGCGGCGAACTCGACGGCTTCTGCGCGGGCGAACCGTGGCATGCCGTGGCCGAGGCCTGCGACGCGGGGCGGACCGTCGCCGTCACGAGCGAGATCTGGCCCGATCATCCGGAGAAGGTGCTCGCGGCCCGGCGCGATTTCGTCGCGCTGTATCCGGCCACCGCGCGCGCGCTGATCCGCACGCTCGTCGATGCCTGCGCGTGGCTCGACAGCGCCACGCACCGTCGCGAGGCGGCCGGCTGGCTCGCGTCGCCCGACGCGCTCGGCGTGCCGGCCCGGCTGATCGCGCCGCGCCTGCTCGGCGACTACGGATCGGGGCCGTTCGCCGTGCCGCCGCTGCCGATCCGCTTTCACGACGGCGGCGCCGTGAACCGCCCCGATCCGCGCGAAGGCGAGTGGTTCCTGTCCCAATACCGGCGCTGGGGCATGCTCGACGGTTCGCACGACGACGCGGCGATCGCCCGCGCGATCGCGCAAACCGCGTTGTATGATGCTGCCGTCGCCGAAAGCGGCGCACCGGGCCCGTCGCGGGCGTGAGGCGCGCCGCGTGATGCAGGCGCCGCGCGCTCCCGCGCCACGCCTGCCCGGGCCGCCTGTCGGCGCCCGGCACGCGCCCCCGGGGCGCCGCACGACCCCTCCGTCCCCGATCCGATTCGATGCCAAAACCCACGCGCGCGCCGCTCGACGTGCTGCTCACTGAAATCCGCGCGTGCCGTGCCTGCGAAGCCGACCTGCCGCTCGGCCCGCGCCCGGTCGTGCGTGCCCATCGCGACGCGCGCGTCCTGATCGTCGGGCAGGCGCCGGGCGCACGCGTCCATGCGAGCGGCATCCCGTGGGACGATGCGAGCGGCAAGCGGCTGCGCGGCTGGCTCGACGTCGACGCCGACACGTTCTACGACGAAACCCGCTTCGCGATCGTGCCGATGGGCTTCTGCTACCCGGGCCGCGGCACGAGCGGCGACAACCCGCCGCGCCCCGAATGCGCGCCGCTGTGGATCGACCGGCTGCTCGCCGGGTTGCCGTCGATCCGGCTCACGCTGCTGATCGGCCAGTATGCGCAGCGGCATTTCCTGCGCGACGCGCGCAAGGCCACGCTGACGGACACCGTACACGCGTGGCGCGACTATGGCCCCCACGTGCTGCCGCTGCCGCATCCGTCGCCGCGCAACCAGGCGTGGTTCAAGCACCACCCCTGGTTCGACGCCGACGTCGTGCCCGAGCTGCGGCGCCGGGTCGCGCCGCTGGTCGCCCGGTAAACGAAATCACCGCCGTGTCGCGCCGCTTCGCGACACCCCGTCATCCGTATCGAATCAAGCATGAACGACACCCCTACCGACCTCGACTTTGCCTGCAACGGCTGCGGCGGATGCTGCCGCGACCTGCGCATTCCGCTGACGATCGACGAGGCCACCGCGTGGCTGCAACGCGGCGGCCACGTGGAGCTGCTGTGCGACGCGATGCCATGGCTCGTCGAGCCCGAGCCCGACAACGCGTTCGCCGCGTACAAACGCGCACGCTCGACCGCCGCGCTCAGCGGCTCGCTGCCCGTCCGCGTGACGGTCATGCTCACGGCGTCCCACGCGGGGCCGTGCCCGAACCTGCGCGACGACCTGCGGTGCGCGATCTACGACGAGCGACCGCTCGTGTGCCGGATCTACCCGGCCGAAGTGAATCCGTTCGTGCCGCTGGCACCGGCCGGCAAGCAATGCTCGCCCGACGCGTGGCAGCAAACGCCGTTCGTCCGCGGCGGCACGATCGTCGACGCGGCCACCCACGAGAACATCGCGCGCTCGCGCGCGGCGAGCGAAGCCGAAACGCCGCTGCGGGCACGGTTGTGCGAGAGGCTGGGGATCGAGACGGCGGCCGTGGCCAACGAAGGGTTCGCGATCCACGCGCCGCCGGCCGCCACGCTGCTTGCCGCGCTGACGGATCTGCGCGCGTCCGCACCGGCCGGCGCCGACGACACCATCGCGTGGACGCTGATCTCGAACCGCGCGACGACGGTGGACGCGCTCGCATCGGTCGGCGGGGCAAGCCGGCGCGCCGGCGGCGACAGCCCGCACGCCCGCTACCTCGGCTTCCACCCGGACGAATGACCGCCGCGCGGCACGCCGCGAGCGGTTCCGGGCCAGGCCGCAAGGTGGCACGGATCGCCGTCGCGCCCGGTTCGCTGTACCATCGCGGCTCAACCGCGTCACGACCAGCAGAATCCTTCATGCCCTCCACCGCCCCGCCGCGCCTGTACGGGATGCCCGAACGCAGCGACCGGCTCGACTTCTACATCCGCGACCAGGCGTCGCGCCAGGCGATCACCGAGCCGCACCGGCACGCGTATTTCCAGATCCAGTTCAATCTCGGCGGCGACACCGAGCAGCGGATCGGCGGCGTCACGCGGCCGTTTCCGCGCGGCGCGCTCGCGTTCGTGCTGCCGCACCGCGAGCACCTGATTCCGCATCCGGAAGGCGCGCACTTCATCGTGATCAACTTCAGCCAGGCGTTCCTGCGCGCCGATCTCGACGTCGACCCGCTCGACCTGGAGGACGTGCCCGCCCACCGCTTTCCCGAGCTGACGCCGTTCCGCTTCCAGGAACACCTCGACTTCATCCTGACCGGCGACACCTACGACGAAGCGCGCCGCCTCGCGCTGTGCATGCTCGACACCGATCGCGTGCGCACATTCGGCTCGACCACGTTGCTGCGCGGCTACCTGCTGCAGCTGATCGGGCTCGTCTGCACGCAGTACGCGGGCGCGCTCGACAAGCTCGCGCAGCGCGGCGCCCAGCGCGCCGGCCGGCGCGATGCGCTCGCGCGCGTGCTGCGGCACGTCCGCGCCAACCTCACCCGCGAGGACCTGACGCTCGCCGCGACCGCCGAGGCGGCGTTCCTGTCGCCCAACTACCTCGCGCACCTGGTTCGCAAGGAAACCGGCAGCACCTTCACCGATCTCGTGACGGAGCGCCGGATCGCGCTCGCGCAGTCGCTGCTGGCCCACACGAGCCGGCGCATCGCGGACATCGCCCGCTCGGTCGGCTTCCGCGACGAAGGGTATTTCGCGCGGCGCTTCCGCGCGCGGGTCGGCGTGTCGCCGAAGGCGTACCGCGACGCGAACGCCGCGCTGCCGGACGGCGACGACACGCCGGCAGCGCCCGACGCGTAGTTTTGTCCCGGTAAAACGCAGTTGCGTCGCATCCGGCCGCACGGGCGTCGGGTATCGTTGCACGCATGCCGGCCCGTGCGCCGCACGGGCGCGGCATCCGTCTTCCCACCGAACGAGGCCATCCGATGTCCGCCTATGTCATCGACGCTGCCGAGCGTCCTTCCGTCGAAGTCGACCAGTCGTCCGCGCGCTTTCCGGTGCGCCGCGTCTTCTGCGTCGGCCGCAACTACGCCGACCACGCGCGCGAAATGGGCGCCGATCCCGACCGCGAACCGCCGTTCTTCTTCACGAAGCCTGCCGACGCGATCGTCCCGGCCAGCGGCACCGTCCCCTATCCGCCGCTGACGAACGACCTCCATCACGAAATCGAGCTGGTCGTCGCGATCGGCAAGGACGGGCGGTCGATCGACCCGGCCGACGCGCTGTCGCACGTATGGGGCTACGGCGTCGGCGTCGACCTCACGCGCCGCGACCTGCAGGCCGAAGCGAAAAAACTGAGCCGTCCGTGGGACTGGGCGAAAGGCTTCGACGCGTCGGGCCCCGTGACCGCGCTGCGGGCGGCGTCGGCCACCGGTCATCCGGCCAAGGGCCGCATCTGGCTCGCGGTCAACGGCGACACGCGCCAGCAAGGCGACCTGGCCGACATGATCTGGGCCGTGCCCGATGTCATCGCGTACGTGTCGCGCTCGGTCGAATTGAAGGCCGGCGATTTGATCTTCACGGGCACGCCGGCCGGCGTCGGCGCGCTGCAACCGGGCGACCGCGTGACGGGCGGCGTCGACGGCGTCGCGACGTTCGAGTTCGTCGTGGGCGCGAAGCCGTAAGCCATAAGCCGTGACGCAGCAAGCACGGCGGCCGCCCGCGCGGGGCCGCCGTGCGATATCCCGATTTCGGTCAGTCGTAGCGGCGCAGGAATGCGTCGGCGACGGCCGGCGGATTCAGCGCTTTCGCCGATTCGTTTTCCAGCGCTTCGGCCGCGTCGTCGTCGCTGATCGACACGAACAGCGTGATCGCCGCCCGTTCGTCGCCGGTGCCGAACAGGCCCTCGCGGTCGAGCAGGCGCAGCGCACCGATCATGTCGGCGTGCAGTTGCCGCGAAAATTCCGGGAATCTCGACCGGACAAACTGCGGGCTCAGCACGTCATCGGCGAGCTTGCCGCAGATCGCATTGAACGGCGACGCTTCCGCCGCCGCATATGCCCATTCCGAAAAGCCCCACGCATACCACGGGTCGTCGTCCGCGACGGCCTGCTGCTCGCGGATCCGGCGCAGCCCCTCGACCGAATTGGCTGCCGGCACCACCGTCATCGCGCCGCTGTCGGTGTACAGCGCGAACGCGTAGAAATGCTCGTCCGGGTGCAGCGCCCGCAGCGCCCTGAATGTCGCTCTCGCGGCGTCGGCAATGTCTCGCTGGAAATCAGAAAAGTCGCTCATCGCTCCCTCGTCCAACCGCCCTTCGCGCGCCGGAGCATGCTCGGCGCGCGGCGGGTTCGTCGTCTCCCGATATTCGATCGATTGTCCGCCAATCGCCCGCGGCACGGTAGCGGTGCCCGCATCCATGCCCGCACCGGTGCCCGACTCGGCGCGGCGATACCGCGTACTCGCGTTCACCGCCCGGCGTCCCGCGCGTCGAACACCCGCACGCAGACGGCCGCCGCCAGCGCGATCGCGGCCGACAGCAGCATCATCGCCAGCGGCGCATAACCCGCGTTGCCGGGCGTCAGTACCGCCCCCGTCAGCGACGAAAGCGCGGCGCCGCCGGCGATCGTCATCGCACCGGCCAGCCCCGACGCGCTCCCGGCCAGCGCCGGACGCACCGACACCGCGCCGGCATGGGCACCGGGATTCGTCAGCCCGTTGCCGATGCCGACCAGCACGCACGGCCCGACCCACGCGATCGCATGGGTCGCGCCGCCGAACATCGACGCGAGGCCGATCAACGGTCCCGCGCAAGCAACGATCCGCCCGCACAGGATCGTCGTGGCCAGCGCGAAGCGGCGCGCGTAACGCGCGGCCAGGAAGCTGCCGCACACGAAGCCGGCCGTGATGGTCCCCATGTAGAAGCCGATCTCCGCGGGCGCGATGCCGAACACCGTTTGCGCGGCCAGCGGCGCGCCGGCCAGGAACGCGTAGAACGAGCCGGTCGAAAACGCCATGCACAGCGCGTAGGCCCAGAAACGGCGCGCGCGCAGCAGCGCCGGATACGCGCGAAGCTGCTGCCCGAGGCTCGACGAACGGTTCGCATGGGTTTCGACGAAATCGAACCCGCACCAGACGAACAGCGCGACGCCCGCCGCGCCGAGCAGCCAGAAGCTCGCGCGCCACCCCGCCGTCTGGTCGAGCGCGCCGCCGAGCGTCGGACCGAGCATCGGCGCGAACGCGGCCGCCATCGCCGCATAGCCGATCCGGCTCGCCGCGCGCGCACCGCCGCCGGTATCCCGGATCGTCGCCATCGACACCGGATAGACCGACGTGATCGCCGCCTGCATCAGCCGGCATGCCAGAAACACCCGGATATCGGTCGCCATCGCACAGCCGAGCGAGCCGAGCGCGAAGATGCCGACGCTCGCCAGCACGACCGGCCGCCGCCCGAACCGGTCCGACAGCGGCCCCATTACGAACTCCAGCGACGCGGCCACCGCCGCGTAGCCGCCGAGTGAAAGCGCGACGAGCGCATAGTCGGCGCGCAGGTCGCGTGCGATTGCCGGCAGCGACGGCAGGAACAGGCTCAGCGGCAGCACCGAGCACGCGCACAGCAGGATCAGCGTCGCGTGCCTCGGCGACGCCCGTTCGGAAGCGATCGGCAGGTTCGGTTGCAAGCGGATGTCCTCCGCGCACGTGCCGCACGGCCGTGCGCAATGCAAAAAAAAGCCCCCGAACGAGTCGGGGGCGCAGGGATGCCGGCGCGGTGCCGCTACCGGACCCTGCGCCTGTGTACGACTACGATGAAGGTTGCTGCTTTCATGCCGGATGGCTCCTGGTTGCCTGGCTGGCTTGGTGCGATGTCGGACGATACCGGACGATGGTAGGCGGACGATACCGACCGCGTCAACGCCCTAGCGCGCACGCACCGACACGAACTTCCGCGCGTTGTTGCGCTGGATCAGCACCGCGATCACGCTGCCGCCATTCGCTTCGAGCGACTGCACGTCGTCCGGCGTCTCGAGCAGCGTATCGTTGAGCTCCAGCACGACGTCGCCCGGCCGGATGCCCGCGTTCGCCGCCGGGCCGTGCACCGCGTCCACCATCATCCCGACCGCGAGCCCGGTCGAGCGGCGCTCGTCGTCGCTCAGCGCGTGCATCGTCAGCCCGAGGCGGTCGCCGCCGTCGCCCGCGCCCGCGCCCGCACTCGCTCCCGCCCCCGGCCCCGGTCGTGCGGCCGCCTTCGGCGCGGCCATGCCGACGGTCGTGCCCGCGTTGCCGGCGGCCTCGTCGGCGCCCGTGATCGTCAGCCTCACCGGCGCACGATTGCGGATCACGCGCAGCGGCGTCTTCTGGCCGGGCGGCAGCGCGGCGGCCAGGTCGTTCAGCTCGGCCGAACGGCCGATCGTCTTGTCGCCCAGCTTCACGATCACGTCGCCGGGCCTCACGCCGGCCGCGGCGGCCGGCGAGCCGGGCGCCACGCCGTTGACGAGCGCGCCCGCCGGACGCGGCAGCCCGAACGCGGCGGCCAGCCCGATGCCGACATCCTGCACGTCGACGCCAAGCGCGTTGCCGGACGACGGCTCGCCCGGCTCCTGGGACTGCTGCGCCTGCGCCTGCATCTGCTTCTGCAGTTGTGCACGCACCTTTGCGGCAAACGCGATCGGAATCGCGAACGTCATGCTCGCGTAGCGGTCGGTGCCCGTATACACCTGCACCGCGATGCCGATCACGTCGCCCGCGCGATTGAATACGGGGCCGCCCGAGTTGTCGGGGTTCGGGGCAATGTCGGTTTCGAAGAACGGAAACGCGCTGCCGTCCGGCAGCCGGTGCGACGTCGCGCTGACGATGCCGGCCGTGACCGTGTTGCCCGATCCGTCCGGCGCGCCGATCGTCATCACCGGTTCGCCCGCGCGTACCTTCGCCGAATCGCCGATGCGCACGAACGGCAGTTTCGTCGCGGTAACGCGCAGCACGGCGACGTCGCTTTGCGGATCGACGGCCAGCACGGTCGCCTTGAATTCGCGGCGGTCCGTGAGCCGCACGGTCACGTCGGTCGCATCGTCGACCACGTGCGCGGAGGTGAGGATCAGGCCGTCGGCGCTGACGATGAAACCCGAGCCGGTGCCCGATACCGCACGCGGCGCCGTGTCGGGCGCCGGCGTCTGCGGGCCCGGCGCGGGAGGCGGCGCGCCGCGCCGGAAGAATGCGGCGAGCGGATCGTCGGGATCGAGGATCGTGAACGACTGGACACCGGCCTGCTGGTCGGGTGCGGCGGTCGTGATGGTCACGACCGCCGGGCCGTAGCGGTCGACGATCGCCGGAAAATCGACCGGCATCGCATAAGGCATCGCACCCGTCCTTTGCTTCGTCGCGGGTGGCGTGGCGGATGGCGACAGGGTTCCGGAAACGGCGGCCGGCGAAGGCAGCAAACAGCCGGCAAACACGCCCCCGATCAACGCGGTGCGAAGCACGGCGCGAGCAAGCGTCTGGCGAACCACGGTGCACCTCCCCCGGGAGTCGCGGCGCCGACATGCGCGAGACGCGCAGGCGCCTGACAAGCACCGGTACACGCATCCATTTATAGTCCACGCGGCCTGTTCGAACATACGAATCGAAACCCGTATGCCGGGGTGGCCGGCAAGTGCGGAGCCGCGATGGCGGTCGTTTCGAACAAAGTCGGCAATTCGTCAATCCGCACAAGTCCGATTGTCGTGTGCGGCGGTGGGCGGCTTGTGCCGGTATGCGGAGCCGAACCCGGCGGCTGCATGCGGTCGATATACGAAAAACCGCCCGCTGGCAGCGGTGAACTTGCTGCTACCGACCGCCGAGAAGCGGTATCGAGTCAAAGGTTGGCGGCTTCCTTCACCTGATCGCCGCGCCGCCGGCTCAGGCAACGCGTACGCACGTCACGCCCCACCCACCCGCTCCGCGATCGCCGACAGCATCCGCAACATTGGCTCGAACGCGTCGGCCGACGTATTGCCGAAACCGAGCACCAGCCCGTTGCCTGCCGATGCCGCATCGATCGAAAAGCCCGACAGCGGGAACGGCCCGATGCCGTGGGCGCGCGCCGCGTCGACGATCGCGCGATCGCGGTAGCGCGCAGGCATCCGCAGCGCGAGATGCAGCCCGCACGGCCCGCCCTCGATCTGGTGCGGCACGCTCAGGCTGCCGTCGAGCGCGGCGAGCAGCAACCGCCGCCGGTCGCGGTACAGCCGGCGCATGCGGCCGAGATGCCGGCCGTACTCGCCCGTCTCGATGAAATCCGCCAGCGCGAGCTGCACGTGGCGCGTGCCGCCGCGCAGCATCTCCGGCAGCACCGGCCGCACCGCGGCCAGCAGCGCGTCGGGCAGCACGAGAAAACCGATGCGCAGCGCCGGAAACATCGTCTTGCTGAACGAGCCGAGATAGACGACGGGCGAATCGGGCGCGAGCCCGTGCATCGCGCCGATCGGCTCGCCGGTGTGACGGAATTCGCTGTCGTAGTCGTCCTCGATGATCCACGCGCGATGCCGGCGCGCGGCATCGATCAGCGCGAGCCGGCGCGAGATCGACAGCACGGCGCCGGTCGGGAACTGGTTCGACGGCGTCGTATAGACGAGGCGCGGCGTCCGCTCGCGCCAGTCGTCCGCTTCGGCGCGCATCCCTTCCGCGTCGACCGGCATCGGCACGACGTCGAGGTCGGCCGCCTGCATCGCGGTGCGCGCGCCGCGATAGCCGGGCTCCTCGACCCACACCGTATCGCCCGGGTTCGTCAGCAGCTGCGCACACAACGAGATCGCGCCCTGCGCGCCCTCCGTGATCACGATCTGCTCGGGATCGCAGCGCACGCCGCGCGTCACGGCCAGGTGGCGCGCGATCGATTCGCGCAGCGCGCGCTCGCCGAGCGGATCGCCGTAGCCGAGCAGGTCGCGGCCGCTGCGGCGCAGCGCTCGGTCGATCGCGTGGCGCCACGCGTCCACCGGGAAATGCGTCAGCGCGGGCACGCCCGGCCGGAAACCCTCCGTTTCGCCGGTGCCGATGCGGCTCGGGCGAATGCGGCCGAGCCGCTGCGCGACGGCCGGCGGCGCGGCACGCCGGCGCGGCGGCGCCGGCCGCGACAACCCGACGACACGCGTGCCGCGGCGGTCGGACTGCAGGAAGCCTTCGGCGACGAGCTGCTCGTAGACGGCGGCCGTCGTATTGCGCGACACGCCGAGCATCTCGGCCAGCGCACGCGTGCCGGGCAGCCGCGTGCCGGCCGGCATCGCGCCGCCGAGAATCGCGTCGCGCACGCGGCGCAGCAACTGGCGCTGCAGCGAAGGCGCGCCCGGCGTGCGCGCCAGCGGCGCGTCGAGCGGCAGCAACGGCGCGTCGCCGGAAGGCAGGATTGTCGTCATCGGAACATCGCAGCGTGAAAATGTCGGAACGTGGTGGACGGCTAGTTGCGCACGGCCAGCGGCGCACGGCTCGTGGCACCATAAATTTGCCGATCTCTGGCGCTTCTCATGGTACCTCGCCACGACTACGATCGTCTGCATGCCGGCATGTCGCCGGCCGCCAACCGAAGCGAGATCGACCTTGTCCACGCTCACCAACGCTTTCCAGCAATCCATCGGCCACCCCGTCCCCGACTGGTCCCCGCGCCCGCGCCCGGAGCGCATCGTGCTCGAAGGCCGCTACTGCCGGCTCGAACCGCTCGACGCCGAGCGCCACGCGGCCGACCTGTACGCCGCCTACGCCCAGGCGCCGGACGGCAGCGACTGGACCTATCTCGCACACGGCCCGTACACCGACGAGTCGAGCTACCGCGACTACGCGCGCGGCGCGCAGGCGAGCGCGGATCCGCTGCACTACACGGTGATCGACCGTGCCACGGGCCGCGCGGTCGGCACGCTCGCGCTGATGCGCATCGATCCGGCCAACGGCGTGATCGAGGTCGGCTCCGTCACGTTCTCGCCGCTGCTCAAGCGCACGCCCGTCTCGACCGAGGCGCAGTTCCTGCTGATGAAGTACGCGTTCGACACGCTCGGCTACCGGCGCTACGAATGGAAATGCGACGACCTGAACGTGCCGTCGCGCAAGGCCGCCGCACGGCTCGGCTTCCGCTACGAAGGCACGTTCCGGCAGGCGATCATCTACCGCGGCCGCAATCGCGACACCGCGTGGTTCTCGATCATCGACGGCGAATGGCCGGATGTCCGCGCCGCGTTCGACGCGTGGCTCGCACCGGAAAACTTCGACGCGCAGGGTCAGCAGCGCCAGTCGCTCACCGCGATCCGCCACGCGCAGGCGAGCGCGCGCGATGCGGCCGGCCGCGCGCACGACGCGACGCGCGTCACGGTGCGCCCGCTCGTCGCCGCCGACGAAGCCGCGTGGCGCCCGCTGTGGCAGGGTTACCAGAAGTTTTACGACACCGCGCTGAGCGACGCGGTGTTCGCGACGACGTGGGCCCGCCTGATGGATCCTGCCGAGCCGATGTTCGTGCTCGGCGCATTCGACGCATCGGGGGCGCTGATCGGGATCGTGCATTCGATCTACCACCGCTCGTGCTGGACCGAAGGGCCGTACTGCTACCTGCAGGACCTGTACACCGCGCCCGACGCACGCGGGCAAGGCGCAGGCGGTGCGCTGATCGAGGCCGTGTACGACCATGCCCGCGAAGCCGGCGCGAGCCGCGTGTACTGGCTCACGCACGAAACCAACACGACCGCGCGCGCGCTGTACGACAAGCTCGCGAACAACGCCGGGTTCATCCAGTACCGGCACGACGTGAAGAAATGACGTGATGCCGCGGCCGGCCGGCGTTCAGCCGCGAACGTCGGCCGGAACGTATGCGTCGTCACCGTCCGCCGTGACGCCACACGCCGCGCCGGTTGCACCGGGCACCGACGCCGGGCGGATCATCTCGTCGCCATTGGCCGGCACGGGCCGCCGCACCGGCCGGAACACCGGCTCGCCGGGCTCGATCGGCTGCCCCGAGATCGCGCAACGGCCCGGCTGCAACGCGACGCGCAAGCGCCAGCGCTGTTCGCCGTAATGGCAACGGCCGCTCTCGACCCAGCGAACCAGCAGCGCGTCGTCGCCGGCCTCCAGCACCGTGACGAACAGTTGCGGGCGCAACGGCGAGACGGCCGCAGCGGCATGCTCGGGAGCAGGCGCTCCGCCGAGCGTCGCGAGCGGACGCGCGGCGCCGCCGCGCGGCGGCATCGCATCGTGTTCGACCCGTGCCGGCGCATCGCACGGCACGTCTTCTTCGCAAATCAGGCTTTCCATGGTGTTGAGCATGCTTGACGGATTTCCGTGCAGGTTGAACGGCGCCGCGCTCAGCGCCGGCCCATCGGTTCGCGCAGCAGCGACAGGCCGATCGCCGCGCCGGTGACGGCGGCCGCGAGCATCAGTCCGATGCCGCCCGACCAGCCGAATGCACCGACGATCGCGCCGATCGCCAGCGGCCCGATCACCTGTCCGAGATAGTTGCCCTGCACGACCCAGCCGATGCTCAGCGGCGCCAGCGACGGCGTCGGCGCGGAGCCCGGCGCGCACGCGAGGATCGTCGCCGGCAGCATCCCCGCGATCGCCGAGAATGCGAAACCCAGCGCGACCGCGAGCGGTGCCGGCGTGGCCGCGCTGAAGAGCCCCGCGCCCGCCGCGCCGATCGCGACCGACGTCGCAGCCATGACGATTCCCGGCCGTGCGCCGCGCGACAGCAACCAGCCGGCCGTCAGGTTGCCGATCACGCATGCGGCGACGATCGCCGCGCTGATCAGCCCCGCCGCGCCGACCGCGACGCCGAGGCGCTGCATCAGGAAAACCGGCAGGAACGTCATCGCCGCGAAGAACTGCACGTTGTAGGTGGCGAAACCCAGCGCGAGCAGCGTGGTCGACCGCGACGCGAGCACGTCACGCAGCGCGGGCCCGATGCGCGGCGCCGCGGCCTGCCGGGCCGGCGCACCGGCGGACGTCGTGACGGGCACCGCGACGGCCGCGGCGAGCGTCAGCGCCGAAGCCGCGAGCCAGCCGTTGCGCCAGCCGCCGAGCAGCGGCCCGACCAGCATCGACAGCGCCATGCCGGCCGGCATGAACGTGCTCCACAGCCCGAACGCGAGATTGCGCCGCTCGGGCGGCGTCACGCGATTCAGCACGGCCGGCGCGGCGACCACCACGATCACGAAACCGAGCCCCTCGGCGAAGCGCGTGGCGAGCAGCAGCGCGAAACTGCCGGCCGATGCGCCGGCGACACTCGACAGGCCGAGAATCACCAGGCCCGCGATCAGCATCCGCCGGTCGCCCCAGCGCCGTACCAGCAGGCCGGCCGCGATGCCGCCGAACACGCCGACGAACGGAAACACCGACATGATCCCGCTCAGCGAAGCGAGCGAGCCGCCGAACTCGTGCTGCAGCGACGGCAACGCGATCGTCGCCTTGCCGACGTGTAGCGCGGACACGATGCTCGCCAGCACGACGTTCGCGACGGCGGCCCGGTAGCTGCGCGACGGCAGCGTCGCGGCATCGGCCGCGACAGGCGATTCGGTCATCTCCACCTCCGTTGGAGCGGCCGCGTGCAACGGGGTGCGTCACGCGTCCGCGATCGGACTGGCGCACATGATACAAATTGAAGTTAACTTCAAGTAAAGGGGTATCGCGCGCAACGATCCGTTTCGCCGATCGCGGCAATGGCCCCGCGCGGCGGCGAGCGGCCGCCTGATTTAAGCTGTCGGCTTCGCCCCGACCACGTTGCGCCCACATGCCGACCGCCTATCCCGCTCCCGACGCCCCGCTTCCGCTCGACGCAGCCTGGTCGACCTTCCCCCGCCGCAAGGCCGCCGTGCGCATCTTCGTCGCCGGCTACTGCGCCGCACGCGACCGGCGCGATGCGCCGCTGCACGACAGCCCGGACGGCCAGGTCGTGCGGTTCGACGCCGGCATGGGGCGGCCTTTCGAGCACTTCGTGATCGAGGGCGCGCCCGCGTATGGCGACGGCCCGTTCACCGTCGGCGCGTGGATCACGCGCTACGGCGCCGCGCCGCTGCCGCCCGCACTGGAAGGCAGGACACGCCGGTTGTCGGACGAGCATTTCATGGCCGCCGATATCGACACGCTGTCCGGCGACGATGCACTCGCGCAGGCGCTCGGATGCCACACGCCGCGCGACATCGAAGCGTTCAATGCGGACGCCCCGTTCCCGCCATTCCAGCCGAATCCGGCCGCGTTCCTGTTCGCGCATCGCCTGGACGGGCAGATCGCCGCCACCGCACGCTACGGATTTGCGTCGGCGCACGACATCGTCGTCGACCGCGTCGCGACGGCAGATGCGTACCGCCGCCGGGGGCTCGCGATGCAGTCGCTCGCCGCGATCGTCGCGCACGCACGGCAACGCGGCGCGCAGCGCGTGTGGCTCGTGTCCACCGAGGCCGGCCTGCCGCTGTACCGCGCCGCCGGATTCACGCGGCTCGCACCGGTCGCCGTCGACGAAATCGTCGCCTGACCGCGCGTCGAACGGCGCCGCGCGTCTCGGGATTCGTCTCATTGCACTGAGACGAACGTCCCAGCGTCTCACCGGCGTGCCGTTCAGCAGTTGCAGCAAATTTCGCGCGTCTCCCCCGCCGAATCTTTTCCTGTCAACGGAACAAGCGAATGGTGCATCGCATCACGCACGTTCCGTTGAATCGCCATCCGGCGTACCCGCTCGAGCTGGCCCCGTTCCTGCATACCGGTCGATCGCGCAATCGCGCAACGGGCACACCGGCCAACCATGCCGCGTGCCCGACGACAACCTGACGGAGACAGCAACGTGAGTACACCGGCATCGACCACCGCCCCCAGCATGAAGGCCGCCGTCTGGCACGGCCGCCACGACATCCGCGTCGAACAGGTTCCCGTTCCGGCGCGCCCGCCGGCCGGCTGGGTCACGATTCGCGTGCACTGGTGCGGGATCTGCGGCTCCGACCTGCACGAATACGTCGCCGGCCCCGTCTTCATCCCGGTCGACGCGCCGCATCCGCTGACGGGCCTGAAGGGCCAGTGCATCCTCGGCCACGAGTTCAGCGGCGAGATCGCCGAGCTCGGCGCGGGCGTGACCGGCTTCGCGGTCGGCGACCGCGTGACGGCCGACGCATGCCAGCATTGCGGCACCTGCTGGTATTGCCGGCACGGGCTGTACAACATCTGCGAAAACCTCGCGTTCACCGGGCTGATGAACAACGGCGCGTTCGCCGAATACGTGAACGTGCCGGCCGAGTTGCTGTACAAGCTGCCCGACGGTTTCCCGACCGAGGCCGGCGCGCTGATCGAGCCGCTCGCGGTCGGGCTGCATGCGGTCAAGAAGGCCGGCAACATTGTCGGGCAGACCATCGTCGTGGTCGGCGCGGGCACGATCGGCCTGTGCACGATCATGTGCGCGAAGGCCGCGGGCGCCGGGCGCGTGATCGCGCTGGAGATGTCGGCCGCGCGCAAGCAGAAGGCGCTTGAGGTCGGCGCGAGCGTCGTCATCGATCCGAAGACGTCCGACGCGATCGCCGAAGTCAAGGCGCTGACCGACGGCTACGGCGCCGACGTGTCGTTCGAGTGCATCGGGCACACGGCTACGGCGAAGCTCGCGATCGACGTGATCCGCAAGGCCGGCAAGTCGGTGATGGTCGGCATCTTCGAGGAGCCGGCATCGTTCAACTTCTTCGACATCGTGTCGACCGAAAAGGAGGTGATCGGCTCGCTCGCGTACAACGGCGAGTTCGCGGACGTGATCCGCTTCATCGCGGACGGCCGCATCGACGTGCAGCCGCTCATCACCGGGCGCATCGCGCTCGGCGACATCGTCTCGCACGGCTTCGAGGAACTGGTCAATCACAAGGACCGTAACGTGAAGATCATCGTTCAGCCCGCCATCGCCTGACCGCTCGCGCGGCCGCGGCACCGATTCGTGCCGCGGCACGCCTGCTGCAGCATCGCCCTGAAGCGTCGCCCGTATACGGGCGGCGCACCTGCCTTCCATTCCCGTCCAGCCCCCTCCTTGCCGCCGTCGTCCGAAGCGGACCTGATGCCGCACCCCACGACAGACGCGCAGATCAAGAATATTCGCAATCCAAACCATCTGCCGTAGCGCGCCACGGGTTCGATGCGCGATCAGGGTTTCTCCGGATCAAGCGCGATTCGCCCGATGTCGACAGGGCACTGATGCAAGGCGATCCTGTGCAACGCGAGATCCGGCCTCCCGGCCGGGATCGCGGCCGCCCCCCCCACAAAACCTTACGGCGTCACGGCGCCGACAGGCCGAGAATACGGGCCCACCCGGGACAGCTTGCAAACATGGTGTGTCATGAATCGTTCATTCTCGTTTAGCCGGGAACACGCATACAACATTCGATCGCTGACGATCCTGCAGAAGACGCATATCGGCTTCGCTCTCGTCACCACGCTGCTGGCCTTGCTCTGCGGCACGATCATCTGGGGGAGTTTCCGGCAATACCGGCAGGAAAACGCCGACCTGCAGAGCTTCGAATTCGTCCGCGGCGCGATGAGCGCCGCCAACGTGATCTCGGCCGAACGCGGCCCGACGAACGACCTGCTGGTGCGCCTGCAGGACGACGGCGCCGCCGAGATCCGCAACCTGCTCGCCGCGCGCGCGCGTTCCGACAACGCGCTCGAACGTTTTCGCGCCGGCATCGCGCAGGCGGCCGTGCTCGACGAGCGCGAACGCGGCAACCTGCTGCATGCACTCGACTCCGTCCGGATGACGCTTGCCGATGCGCGTGCCGAAGTCGATGCGCTCGACGCGCGGCCGCTCGCGTCACGCACCGTTCACGATATCCAGCACGCGCAGGCGCGCCTGTTCCGGATCGTCGACACGCTGTCGCTGCTGATCGACGGCGCGATGACCGACACGGCGATGCGCGATCCGCGCACGTCCGGTGCGATCCTGCTCGCGCGGCTCCTCGGCGATCTCCGGGAATACGCGGGGCGCACGGGTTCGCTGCTGATCGCGCCGATGTTCGCGCGGCAGGCGCTCGATCGCGCGCAGCTCGCGGACATCATGCGGATGCGCGGCCGCATCGAGCAATTGCGCGCGCTGATCGACGGCGCGATCGGCACGCAGCTCGACGACCCCGACGTCGCACGCGAATATGCGCAGCTCAACGCGGCCTTCGACGCGCACATCCTGCCGCTCGTCGACGCGACCGTCGCCGGCGGCCGGGACGGCGCGTATGCCATGAACGCCGCCGATTTTTCCCGCGCGATCGTGCCGCATTTCCGGCCGAGCGAGCTGCTGCGCGACCGCGTGATCGACCTTGCCCGGCATCGCGCGATCGGCGACCGGAACGCCGCCCGGATCAGGGTCGGGGTGTCGGCGTTCGCCACGACGCTGTGCATCGCGATCCTGGCCTCGCTCGCGCGCGGCATGCAGCGGCTGCTGTCGAAGCCGCTCGATGTGCTCGGCCGCCGGATCGTCGCGCTCAGCGAAGGCGATACGTCGCACGTCGCGCTGCCGCGCGGCGTCGGGCCCGAGATCGCGCGGATCCACGACTCGCTGGAAACGTTGCGCAACGCGACCGTCCGCCGCGACATGCTCGAGCGCCAGCGCAACGACATGCTGACGCTGTTTTCGCACGACATGCGCGCCCCGCTGACGTCGCTGATCATCCTGATCGACACGCAGGCGCAGCGGGCGGGCGACGCGCAGATGAAGCAGCAGTTCGCGAGAATCGCCAGGCTGGCGCGGCACACGCTGGCGATGGCCGACGGTTTCGCGCAGCTGTCGCGTGCGGAGGCGAGCGAATACGAACGCGTGCCGGTCAACCTCGCCGACCTGATGAACGAGGCACGCGATGCGGTGTGGCCGCTCGCGCACCGGAAATCCATGTCGATCGACGACGTGCCGCGGCGCGACGACACGATCGTGCCGGGCGACCCAGCGCTGCTGTCGCGCGCGCTGATCAACCTGCTGGACAACGCCGTCAAGTACAGCGCGCCGCTGACGAGCGTCGAATGCAAGGTCGAGCCGGGCGCCGACGGCAAGACCGTGCGCTGCACGATCCGCGACAGCGGGTGCGGAATCAGCAGCGCGGACCAGACGCGGCTGTTCGAGCGCTACCGGCGCTTCCGCACCGCCGGCCAGCCGGAAACCAGCGGCGTCGGGCTCGGCATGGCATTCGTCAAGGCCGTCGTCGAACGGCACGGAGGCCACATCCACGTGCACAGCGTCGTGCTGCAGGGCACCACCATCACGATCACGCTGCCGGCCGCGGCGGCGCCATGACGATGGTGCCGCCGCGGCCGGCGGAAAGCGGCCGAAGCCGTGCCGCAACCCCGCGCGATTCTTCGATATACTGGACCGAACCCTTTTCGGGGCAACCGGTGGCCACCACACCCATTGCGCGTTCGCCCCAACCTGCGTGGAATTGCTCACCGTGAAACCGCGAGCCGGACTGATTCTCGAACTCTTCGTCAACCTGGTGCTGCCCTGGGTTGCCTACCGGGCCGCGCAGCCGTATTTCGGCGAAACCGGCGCGCTGTACGCGTCGGCGGTCCCGCCGGTCATCTGGTCGATCGTCGAATTCATCCGCTCGCGCCGCGTCGATGCGGTGGCGGCCATCGTGCTGCTCGGCATCGCGCTGTCGATCATCGGGATGGCGTTCGGCGGCAGCGCACGCACGCTGCTGATGCGCGAATCGCTCGCGTCGGGCACGATCGGCGTCGTGTTCCTGCTGTCGCTGTTCCGCGAACGCCCGCTGATCTTCTATCTCGCGCGCGCCACCATCGCCCGCGAGATGGATGGCGGTGCCGCGCATTTCGAAGCGGTCTGGAACGCGCAGCCGGGGCTGCGGCAGATGCTCCGGCGCATGACCTTCGTCTGGGGCGGGTTCATGACGCTGGAAATGCTGCTGCGCTGCTGGATGGTCGTGACCTGGCCGGTCGAACGCGTGCTGGTCGTGTCGCCGATCATCGGCTATACCGTGTTCGGCTGTCTGCTGACGTGGACGTTCTGGTACCGGCGGCGGATGCGCGTGCGCAACAGCGTCCACATCCCGGGCCGCGACGGCGTCACCGAAACCGCCGGCCGCTGACGGCTCCCGGCCGGCATGACCGGAAGGCTGCTGTATGATGCGCGGCGTCTCGTCCGACGAATGCCGCTCCTGTCATGTCCCTCTCGCTCCTTCCATCCGCCACGATCTGGCTCGCCCTGTTCGCGGCCGCCGCGTTTGCGTGGCATCGCCCGCAGCACGGGCTGAGCGTCGGCCTTGCCGCGCTCGGTTATGCGTGCGCGCTGGCGTTCGGCAAGCTCGCGCCGCTCGCGCTGGCGCCGCTCGCGTTGCTGGCCGCGGCCGCCTGGGGCGTGATGCCCGGGCGCCCGCGCGCGGTGCGCATCGCCGCGCACGCCGTCTTCGCCGCACTCGCGATCGCGCTCAGCCTGCACCTACTTCCCGGCTTCCACAATCCCCTCGTGATCGCCCCGACGCGCTTCACGCCGGATGCCGTCCCGTTCACGATGTACCTGAACCTGGACAAGCCGCTCGTCGGCCTGTGGCTGGTGTGGGTACTGCCGTGGGTCGCCCCCGACGTCCCGCTGTCGCGCGCGCTGCGCACCGGCGCGGTGGCGGCCGTCGCCACCGCGGCCGCGTGCCTGGCCGGCGCGCTCGCGTTCGGCATGGTCGGCTGGGCGCCCAAGTGGCCGGCGTCGGGCTGGCTGTGGCTCGTCAATAACCTGCTGCTCGTGACGCTCGCCGAGGAGGCGCTGTTCCGCGGCTACGTGCAGGGCGGGCTGACGCGCGCGTTCGGTGCGTTCGCGTGGGGGCCATGGGCCGCGCTGGCGATCGGCGCGGTGCTGTTCGGCGCCGCGCACGCGGCCGGCGGCTGGTCATGGATCGTGCTCGGCACGGTGGCCGGCGTCGGCTACGGCCTCGCATGGCGGCGCGGCGGACTGCTCGCGTCCGCGCTCGCGCATGCGGGGCTCAACGTCGTCCACTTCGGACTGTTCACCTACCCGATGCTCGCCGCCGCGCGCTGACGGCCGCGCGGCGGCACCGCTCAGTCGAACCCGGCGACCGCGTGCGGCACGTACGGGCGCTCGAGCGTGGCGATCTCGTCGTCGGTCAGCTTCAGCTCGAGCGCGGCCAGTGCGTCGTCCAGTTGCCGCGGCTTCGAAATACCGACGATCGGCGCGGTGACCCCGGCCTTCTGCGCGACCCACGCGAGTGCCACCTGCGCACGCGGCACGTTTCGTGCGGCCGCGATCGTCGCAACGGCGTCGACGACCGCCCTGTCCGACTCGGCCGTCGCGTCGTAAAGCCGCTGGCCGACCGCGTCGCTCTGCTGCCGCTCGGTCGACTCGTCCCAGTTGCGCGTCAGGCGGCCGCGCGCGAGCGGGCTCCATGGAATCACCGCGATCCCCTCGTCTGCGCACAGCGGCAGCATTTCCCGCTCTTCTTCCCGATACAGCAGGTTCAGGTGGTTCTGCATGCTGACGAAGCGGGTCCAGCCGTGCTGCTTCGACGTATGCAGCGCCTTCGCGAACTGCCACGCGGACATCGACGACGCGCCGATATAACGCGCCTTGCCGGCCTTCACGACGTCGTGCAGCGCCTCGAGCGTCTCCTCGATCGGCGTGCCGTAATCCCAGCGGTGAATCTGGTAGAGATCGACGTAATCGGTGCCGAGCCGCTTCAGGCTCTGGTCGATGTCGGTCATGATCGCCTTGCGCGACAACCCCGCGCCGTTCGGCCCCGGCCGCATCCGGTAGAACACCTTGGTCGCGATCACGATCTCGTCGCGTTTCGCGAAATCGCGCAGCGCGCGGCCGACGATCTCCTCCGACGTGCCGTCCGAATAGATGTTCGCGGTATCGAAGAAGTTGATGCCGGCTTCGACCGCCCGCTGGATGATCGGGCGGCTCTCCGCTTCCGGCAGCGTCCACGGGTGCGAGCCGCGCGACGGTTCGCCGAACGTCATGCAACCCAGCACCAGGCTGGACACTTCCAGCCCTGTCGATCCGAATTTCACGTATTCCATTGCACGCCTCGCGATTGAAGTTGAGCTGACGGCCGGATGCGCGCCGCGCATCGGCCGGACCGTCGCATGGTATCCCGGGCGGCAAAAAGACGTGCGGCGTCGCCGCATCGGACGAAGGGGCGTTCGCCGGCGCGAGGTCGCGAGGTCGCGAGGCCGCGCAGGGCGCCGGCTGCGCGGGACGTGCGCTGCGGCGCGGGCCGCTTACTTGGCCTGGTCGGCGATTGGCTGCAGGAACGCGGAAAAGCCGGTCAGCATGATCTGCACGCCGATGCACAGCAGCAGGAACGCCGACACGCGCTTCGCGACCTTCGTGCCTTCGCTGCCGAGGTAGCGCGACAGCAGCGCGGAGCGGCTGTAGACCTGCCAGATCACGACCGCGACCAGCACGGACACGGCGATCGACACGATGCTCGACAGCATGAACTCCGACAGCTTGTGCGTGCGGTTCGCGTTCAGCGCGATCGCGGTCGCGATCGAGCCGGGGCCGACCGTCAGCGGCACGGTCAGCGGGAAGAACGCGCGCGTCATGATCGCGTTCGCGTCGATCGGCTTGACCGGCGTGTCGCCGCCGCCCGGCCCGTCGGGTTCGTTCAGCATCTGCCAGCCGGCCACGGCAACCGCGAAGCCGCCGCCGATCCGCAGCGCTTCCATCGAAATCCCGAAGAAATGCAGCACCGGCGTGCCGGCGAAAAACGCGACCAGCAGCACGATGAACGAGTTGAACGCGACCTTCCGGGCGAGCAGGTCCCGCTCGTGTTCGGTGAGCGCCTCGGTCCGTTCGAGAAACAGGAACGCGATGCCGATCGGGTTGATGATGCCGATCAGGCCGGTGAAGCCGAACAGGATCTCGGAGATAAGGCGGTTGACGATCATCGGATGAAGAATCGGTCGGGGCTGGGCCGGCGGGGCGCCGGGGGTCACGCATTGTAGAGCAAGCGCCCGCGGCGCAAAATGCGGGCTCGCCCGTTGCGCCGCCGATCGTCTCCGCTTGCGCTTATTCGGCGCCCGCCTCCCATGCCGGAGGCCGCTTCGCGAAAAACGCGGCGAAGCCTTCCTTCGCTTCCGGCGTCGCCCGCACGCGGGAGATCGTCTGCGCGGTGAACGCCGCTCGCTCGTCGGACGACGGATACTCGCCGATCGTGTCGAAGAAGCGCTTGATCTCCATCAGCGCGTTCGGGCCGTTCCGGCCGAGTTCGGCGAGCGTCCGGTCGAGCGCTTCGTCGAGCGACTCGAGCGGCACGGCCTGGTGGATCAGGCCGATCGCGACCGCCTCGCCGGCGGCGAGCTGCGTCGCGGTGAGCGCGAGCCGCCGCGCCTGGCGCTGGCCGACCGCCTCGACCAGATACGGCCCGATCACGGCCGGCAGGATCCCGAAGCGTGCCTCGCTGACCGAGAAGCGTGCGTGATCGCTCGCAATCACGATGTCGCACGCCGCGCACAGGCCGACGCCGCCGCCGAACGCGTGACCTTGCACGCGCGCCACCGTCGGCTTCGGGCATTGCCGGATCGCGCGCATCATCGCGGCGAACCGCTCCGCATCGCGCAGGTTCGCGGCCGCGTCGTTCGCGCTCGCGCGCTGCATCCACTGCAGGTCGGCGCCGGCGCAGAACGCACGGCCGTCCGAACGCAGCACGATCGCGCGCACGTCGTCGCGTGAGCCGAGCGTGGTGAACGCGCCGGTCAGTTCGGCGATCATCGTCTCGTCGAACGCGTTGAGCACGTCGCCGCGCTGCAACGCGACGGTTGCGATGCCGCGCGCATCGACCGTGACGGCCAGGGTCTTCAATCCATCCATCGAACAGGTTTCCTCGGGTAGAACGGCAAACATCGGAATTACGCGGCCTGGCGGCGGTCGATCACGCGCCGGGCCTTGCCGGTCGCGGTCGCGGGAATGCCGCCCGCCGCCAGCACCGTCACGCCGGACGACACGCCGATCATCGTCTTGATCCGGTGCTGCAGCTCGCGCGCGAGCGCCGCGCGATCGCTTTCGGTGACGGACGCGGCCGCTTCGGAGCGCAGTTCGACCGCGAGGTCGAGCCGGTCCATGTGACCGTCGCGCGACAGCGTGATCTGGAACTGGCCCGACAGCTGCGGCAGCGCGACGACGATCTCCTCGATCTGGCTCGGGAACACGTTCACGCCGCGCACGATCAGCATGTCGTCGGAGCGGCCGGTGATCTTCGCGAGCCGGCGCATCGCGCGCGCGGTCGGCGGCAGCAGCGCGGTGAGGTCGCGCGTGCGGTAGCGGATCACCGGCATCGCTTCCTTCGTCAGCGACGTAAACACGAGCTCGCCCTGGCTGCCGTCGGGCAGCACTTCGCCCGTGACGGGATCGATGATCTCCGGATAGAAATGGTCTTCCCAGATTACCGGGCCGTCCTTCGTCTCGACGCATTCGCACGCGACGCCCGGGCCCATCACTTCCGACAGCCCGTAGATGTCCAGCGCGTCGATGCCCACGCGCGTCTCCACTTCCTCGCGCAGCGCCTGCGTCCACGGCTCGGCGCCGAAGATGCCGATCTTCAGCGACGACTCGGCCGGGTCCATCCCCTGTCGCACCATCTCGTCGATCAGGTTCAGCATGTACGACGGCGTGACGAGGATGATCTTCGGTTCGAAGTCGCGGATCAGTTGCACCTGCTTCTCGGTCTGCCCGCCCGACATCGGCACGACCATGCAGCCGAGCCGTTCCGCACCATAGTGAATCCCGAGGCCGCCCGTGAAGAGGCCATAGCCGAACGCGTTGTGCAGCGTGTCGCCCGGGCGGCCGCCGGCCGCGCGGATCGAGCGCGCGGTCACGTTCGCCCAGGTATCGATGTCGCGCGCGGTGTAGCCGACCACCGTCGGCTTGCCCGTCGTGCCGCTCGACGCGTGCACGCGCACGACCTGCTCGCGCGGCACCGCGAACAGCCCGAACGGATAGTTGTCGCGCAAATCGTTCTTGGTCGAGAACGGGAATTTCGCGAGATCGGCGAGCGACTTCAGGTCGTCCGGGTGCACGCCGGCCGCATCGAACGTGCGGCGATAGTGCGGGACGTTGTCGTACGCGTGGCGCAGCGACCACTTCATGCGCTCGAGCTGCAGTGCCTGCAGTTCGTCGCGGCTGGCGGTCTCGATCGGCTCGAGGGCGGCGGCGGGATGCGTCGGGTGGGTCATCGGGGTGCTCCTCCAATGGAGTGATGTCGTTATCGTGTTCGAGGTGACGAAGCCGGCGTTACGACCGGAACGTGCGGCCGGCCGCATGCAGTGCGGCGATGCGCGGCGACACGCGATAGCGGTCCTCGCCGTAGCTCGCCGCCAGGTTCGACAGCACGCGAAACACGCGGCCGATGCCGATCGCATCGGCCCACGCGAGCGGGCCGCACGGGTAGTTCACGCCCTTCTCCATCGCGAGATCGAGATCGGCGGGCGAGCACACGCCCTGGTTCACCGTGTCGGCCGCCTCGTTCGCGAGCATCGCGACGGTGCGCATCGCGACCATGCCCGGCACGTCGGCGATGCCGACGACGCGAAAACCCGCCTGCTGGAACAGGCCGACCGCGTCCGCATAGGCCGCGTCGCTGCACTGGAGCGCACGCGTCAGCGCGACGAGCCCGGCCTGCGTGTAATCGCGCGCGAGGTCGACCAGCACGAGATCGGCCACGCCCGTCTGCGCGGCGCGCGCGGTCGCGGTGCGGCCGTCGGTCAGCGCGATCGACGCGCGGCCGGCCGTCGCGAGCAGGTCGTCGGCATGCGTGCCGGCCTGCCGGGCGCCCGCGATGCGTTCGGTGAAGCGCGTATGCAGCGCGGCGGCCGGGCCGTCCTGCGCAAACAGTGCGACGTCGGCCGGCGCGGCGCGCGGGGCTTCGAGATCGGGCGCGGGCGGCGTCGCGCCGTCCGCATACGAGTAGAAACCGCGCCCCGACTTGCGCCCGAGGAAACCCGCGTTCACGAGTTCCTGCTGGATCAGCGACGGCGTGTAGCGCGGGTCGTTGAAGTACGCGCGGAACACCGATTCGGTCACCGCGAAGTTCACGTCGTGGCCGATCAGGTCCATCAGCTCGAACGGCCCCATCCGGAAGCCGCCGGCCTCACGCATCACCGCGTCGATCGACGCCGGCGCACCCCCCTGTTCGTTCAGCACGCGCAGCGCCTCCGCGTAATACGGCCGTGCGACGCGGTTCACGATGAAGCCCGGCGTCGATTTGGCCATCACGGGCTGCTTGCCCCACGCGGCGGCGGTCGCAACCAGCACCTGTGCGACTTCGGGCGCGGTCGCGAGCCCGCTGACCACCTCGACGAGCGCCATCAGCGGCGCCGGGTTGAAGAAATGCAGGCCGGCGACGCGCTGCGGCGCGCGCAGCCCGGCCGCGATCGACGTGATCGAGATCGACGACGTGTTGGTCGCCAGCAGGCACGCGTCGTCGACATGGCGCTCGAGCGTCGCGAAGATCTCGCGCTTCACGTCGAGCCGCTCGGCGGCCGCCTCGACGATCAGCGCTGCACCTGCGAAATCGGCCAGCGCACGCACCGCGCGGAGCCGGCTGCCTGCCGCATCAGCCTGTGCCGGTTCGAGCCGGCCCTTCTCCGCGAGCCGCGCGAACTGCGCGCGGATGCCGGCCAGCGCCTTGTCGCAAGCGGCTTCGTTCAGGTCGTACAGCAGCACCGTATGGCCGGCCGCCGCCGCGACCTGCGCAATGCCCGCGCCCATCGCGCCGGCGCCGATCACGCCGACGACTGCCGACGGCGCCAGCGCGCCCGGGTTCACCGAATGTGCAGAAGAAACAGCCATCGCTTGCGATCCGTCATGAAGTGGAAGTGCGAGCGATTATAAACCGACCGGTCGGTAGATTTATGTCAGGGCGTGCCCGAATTTGTCGTGCAAGAGACCGTTACGGAAACTGCAAAGACAAAAAATTCGAACGTTCGGGGCACTTTTTGCAAACCGAAAGGTCAATGAAAGCGTTCGAATATGAGATAGCGCCCCCCGAACGCCTGATAAAATCCGGCAAACCACCGGATTTCAGGGGGAAACCGCGTGTCACGCCGCCACTGCCGTCCATTGCCGGCCGCCCTTCCGGGGTCGGAACCGAGCCTCCGGCACGCGCGTCGTCTCACGCGCCCGCCTCGCGGTTTGCGGCGGGCGCATCGAATCGTTTCATCCCGCGACGGGCTCCGGCCCGCCCGCGCCCCTCGCTGCCTCACGGCGGCGAACCCAGGGCAGCACCGTTGCGTGCTGCCATCTTTCGGTTTCATCATCCTCGTTCGGCGGATAGTACGGCCGGGCTTCGTCAACCCGTGACGGCACGTCGCGCGCCGCCACTCGCATAAGGAAACCCTCCATGCCGCTCTCGTCCAACCAGCTCCCGCGCTGGACCCTCGTGGCCCCGCTTGCCGCATGGCTGGTCCTCGCGCTGTCGCGCGTCGTGCCGGCCGAAGGCCTCGTCATCGCGGTGTTCGCCGCCGCACTCGCCGGCGCCGTGTTCGCCGCCGTCCACCACGCCGAAGTCGTCGCCCATCGGGTCGGCGAACCGTTCGGCACGCTCGTGCTCGCGGTCGCCGTGACCGTCATCGAAGTCGCGCTGATCGTGTCGGTGATGCTCGGCGCCGGCCCCGAGAAATCGGGCCTCGCACGCGACACCGTGTTCGCCGCCGTGATGATCATCTGCAACGGTATCGTCGGCATCTGCCTGCTGGTCGGCGCATGGAAGCACGGCGAGCAGGACTTCCAGGGGCGCGGCGCGAGCAAGGCGCTCGCGGTGCTGGCTTCCCTGTCCGTGCTGTCGCTCGTGATGCCGAACTACCTGAACGCCGCACCGGGCCCGTTCTTTTCGAAATCGCAGCTCGCGTTCGCCGGCGTGTCGTCGCTCGTGCTGTACGGCGCATTCGTGTTCGTGCAGACCGTGCGTCACCGCGATTACTTCCTCACCGCGCACGACAGCGCGAACGAATCGGTTCACGCGGCGCCGCCGAGCAGCCGCACCGCGCTGATCAGCCTGCTGCTGCTGTTCGCGAGCCTCGTCGCGGTCGTGCTGCTCGCGAAGCTGCTGTCGCCGGCCGTCGAGCATGCCGTATTGCGGCTCGGTGCGCCCGAAGCCGCGGTCGGTATCGTGATCGCCGCGCTCGTGCTGCTGCCGGAAGGGCTCGCGGCCGTCACCGCCGCACGCGCGAATCGCCTGCAGACCAGCATGAACCTTGCGCTCGGGTCGGCGCTCGCGAGTATCGGGCTCACGATCCCGACCGTCGCGGCCGTGTTCATCTGGGTCGGCCAGCCGCTCACGCTCGGCATCGGCCCGATGGAAACCGTGCTGCTGGCACTGACGCTGCTCGTCAGCACGCTGACGCTCAGCCAGGGCCGCACGACGGTGCTGCACGGCGTCGTGCACCTGTCGCTGTTCGCCGCCTACCTGTTCCTGTCGATCACCCACTGACGCCCACCTGCGCGCGGCCCGGCGAATCACCTCCGCCGGGCCGCGCGCCGTCCTTCACGTCCCTTCCTTTTCGTTCACTTCACGCCGCCGTCAGCGCACCGGAATCACGAGATGCTGGCCCGCCAGGATCAGGTTCGGGTTCGCGAGGTTGTTGCGGCGTTGAATCTCGCGATAGCGCTGGCCGCTGCCGAGCTTGCTCGCCGCGATCATGTTCAGCGTGTCGCCCGCCTTCACCACGTACGTGTGTTCGCCTGACGCGGCCGCGGTCGTCACCGCCTGGTCGCTGACGAAGTACTTGCGCAGCAGTTCGAGATACTGCGGCGACTGCTTGAGCTTCGCGATCGCGGCGTTCAGGTAGATCAGCAGATCCTGGTCATCCGCGCGCACGCCGATCTTGTACGCGATGTTCGAGCCGTCGAGCTTGGTCACCGCGAATTTCAGGTCGGTGCCCTTGATCGAACTGACCGCGAACGGATAGTCGTAGATGAACGCATCGACCGTGTGGCCGTCGATGCTCTTCGCGATGAACGCCGGATCGGAATCGTCGACTTCGACGAACTTCACGTTCGGATACTGGCGCGTGACGAACGCACGCACGTCCGGGTCGCCCTTCAGGATGCCGACCGTCTTGCCCGTGAGATCGTCGGTCGAGCGGATGGCGGAGCCTTGCCGCACGATCAGCGAATAGCCGAAATCGTCGACGTACGGCACCGAATAGACGACGCCTGCCGGCGTGTTGTCCGGGAACGTCAGCCCGTCCATCGCCACGTCGACCACGTGGTTCCCCTTCGCGTCGGTATCGAGCAGTTGTTTCGGCACGCCGGGGTACGTGTCGACCTCGTGGCGCGTATCGACGACGACCGGCTTGCCGCCGTGCGAGAACGACGGGTCCGCGAACAGCAGCCGCGCGAACTCGACGTTGAAGCCGTGCGGCGAGCCCTTGTCCTCGCCGAAGAACGGTTCGCTCGGGTTCTGCACCGAGATCCGCACGATGCCGTTTTCGGCGATCGATTTCAGCGTGCTGGCCTGCGGCGTGAAACCGGCCGGCAGCACGCTGGCCGACGGCGGCGTCTGCGCCGACTGGCCGCTGTCGCCGTTTTGCGCGGATGTCGAGGCCGGGGCCGCGTCATGCGCGGGAATCAGCGTCGACAGGCCGCCCTGATGAACGATCCATACGCCGACGAGCACTACCAGAAACGCGATGGCGCCAAGCAGTTTTTTCATGGTTGCGTGCCTGCAGGAAGTTATTGTTGTTTCGACGGCAGCTGCGCGGGGTTCGCCGCGTCGAGCCCGGGCGCGTGCGGGGCGTTCGCCACCGCCTGCTGCTGCGCCTGCTTGACCTCGGGGTTATCCATCAGCGACGTCTCCATTTCGGAGAACGCCTTGTTGACCGAGCGCATCACCGAATCGACGGCCACGTCGGTCTTGATCTGCTCGAACGTGTCGGACGCCTGCCGGCCCGCGAGCTTGTTCATCTGCTGCGCCGCCTGCGACATGTCCCACATCGCCTTCGCGCGGTCGATCGCCGACGCGAAGTTCTTCAGCTCGGCCTGCACCTGCTTGTAGCGCCCCTCGCGGAACGAGAGCAGTTGCTTCATCGTGTCGAGCTGCTGCCTGAAGCGCGGCGCGTCGTCCGGATACTGCTTCTCGAACAGTTCCGTCTTGTTCTCGAAGTTCTTCACCTCGGTACGGAACGCGGTGATGCTGTCCGCGAATTTCTGTGCCGCCTGGCGCTTTTCCGCGAGCTGGTTGATCAGCGTCTCGATCGGATTCGCCTGCGCCTCCTCGACGATCATCTTCACCTTCTGGTTCGCGAACTTCATCGCGACGACCGGCGCCAAGTAGATCGCGCCGAGACCGATCACGCCCGCCGTGACCAGCGCGATCACCCCCTTCAGGATGAACAGCGCGGCCGGTGCCGCGATCGCGACGCCGGCGATGATGATCGCCCACTTGACCAGCTTGACCTTGCCACTCCCCGAACTGCCGTTTGCTTCTTCATTCGAAAGCTGCGACATGAGTTTTTCTCCTTGAACCTCGAACCGAACTGCTTGCGTGTGCTCTTTCAAGCTCAATCGAAATGCTTCGGACTTCGGTGCCGCCGGGCAGCCAGGCAAAGCCGGCGGCGCAATACAAGGACGGGCGCGACGGGCGTCACGAGACGCCGGTGTAGGCGCCGTTCAGGATGCGGTAATGAAGGATGGCGGACGGTGCCGCGATGCGGCGCGCCGGACGGGCGCCGTTCATCGTCGCTGTTCGCGCGCGAACGGGAAAGCGTACCGAGGCACGGTACGAAACGGGATGACGGATACGTGACGCGGCGGGCGTCGGGAGAAGCGTGGTTCCGGCGGGCCGACAGACGCGGGGCCGGTATTCCGGTACGAGTGCGTAAAGGCTCATCGTTGTTCTTCTGCATATCGCGGGTGCAGGAACCGCGCGGCCGGCGCGTCCCGCTCCAAATGCACGGACGTATCCTGCGCCGACCGGCATGCAGCGTCAAGCAGTTGTCGCAGTGCAGCGAAGCGCTGCGTTCCTCCGCTGGAACACCGGCAGCGAAACGGCTTTCAGTACGGTAAGGATTCGCAGGACTGCGACCCGTCGTGCTCGGTCAGGATTGCTTGTCATCGCATGCGCCCCCTTCCGGACTGAAAGCTTGTCACATCGCCCGGGCGGATTCCCCGGCGCATCACGTCACCGCGCCGCCCTGCTCCTGCGCGAGAAACCGCTCGACCATCGCGTTGAACACCGGCAACGCAGGATTGTCGTTGTCCGTGCGCCATGCGAGATACAGCTCGGCCGCCACGTCGGTGCCCGCCAGCGGCCGGAACACCACGCCGTCGACATGCAGTTCGCGCGCCGACGCCGGCACGAGTGCGGCGCCCAGGCCCGCGCGCACGAGGCCCAGGATCGTATGCGTCTGCCCGACGTAATGCAGGTAGTTCGGCAGCCGCCCCGCGTTCGCGAACAGGCCCGAGATCAGGTCGTGGAAGTATTTCCCCTCGTTCGGCGAATACGCGATGAACGGCTGCCGGTCGAGATCGTCGGGGCCGATGCGCTCGCACGCGGCGAGCGGCGCCCCCTCCGCGACCGCGACCAGCATCGGTTCGCGCTGCACGAGCCGGTATTCGAGCGGCTGGCGGGCGGCCCGCTGGCGCACGAAGCCCGCGTCGAGCATCCGTGACGCCAGCGCATCGATCTGCACGGTCGACACCATCTCGCGCAATTCGACGTCGACGTCCGGCAGCGCGTGCGCAGCATGCGCCAGCAGCATCGGGATCATCCGGTACGCGCTGACCGCCGTGAAGCCGAGCGTGATGCGGCCGGCGCCGCCATGCGCGACGCGCTGCGCGGCCTGCTCGGCCCGTGCGGAGAATTCGAGAATGTGCCGCGCGTCGCGCAGGAACCGCTCGCCGGCCGCGGTCAGGCTGACCTGCCGGCTGCTGCGTTCGAGCAGCGCGATGCCGAGCGCATGCTCGAGCAGCTGGATCTGCCGGCTGAGCGGCGGCTGGGTCATGAAGAGCCGCCGGGCCGCGCGACCGAAATGCAGCTCCTCGGCGACCGCGACGAAGCAGCGAAGCTGGTGCAGTTCAATCATGCAATTCTTGAATCGATCGATAGTCTCTGGACGTTAGACCGATATCGATACGATTTCCATACTCGATTGCACCCGATGCACGGCCCGGGCCTAGCAGGACGTCAAGCGCGCTTGCGGCCGCCGGGCGACTGTTCGGTGGTCAGCCGGTCGAGTTCGCGCAGGTCGTCCTCCAGCGCGGGCGTGAGCGTCGTGCGCAGGTGGTCGAGGAACGTGCGGATCTTCGCATCGAGATAACGACGCGTCGCGTAGACGGCGTACACGCTCACCGTCTGCAGCCGATACTCGGGCAGCACGCGGATCAGCCGCCCTTCGCGGATGTCGTCGAGCACCGTATACAGCGCGACGCACGCGATCCCTCGCCCGGCGCGCACCGCGACACACAGCGCGTCCGGCACGTTGACCTGGAACGGCGCGGGCTGCAGCTCGTAGATGGCCTCCTCGCCATCGCTGCGCTCGAGCCGCCATTCGCCGGCCGGCGATGCGGGCGTGTCGAGGCGCAGGCACACGTGGTTCGGCAATTCGTCGGGCGTCTGCGGCGTGCCGTGGCGCGCCAGGTATTCGCGCGACGCGACGAGCACGCTGCAGCTCGTGCCGCAGGTCTGCGCGACGTAGCCCGAATCGGGCAGTTGCGACGCCGTCACGATCGATACGTCATAGCCCTCCTCGACGAGATTCGGCATCCGCTGCGCGAGCGTCAGCTCGACCGACACGTCGGGGTTGTCCTCCTGGTAGCGGACGATCGATGACACGACATGACTCTGCCCGAGCCCCGTCATCGCGTGGATGCGCATCTTGCCGCTCGGCCGCAGCAGTGCGTTGCGCGCCTCGGCATTCGCGTAGTCGATTTCCGCGAGGATCGATTTCGCGCGCTCGAAATAGCGTTCGCCGCTTTCGGTGAGGCCGAGGTGGCGCGTCGTGCGATGCAGCAGGCGCGTCTGTACGTGCGCTTCGAGGTTCGAAACCGCGCGCGACACCTGCGCGGTGGTCGCGTCGATTTCCTTCGCGACCGCAGTAAAACTGCCGGCTTCGACAACGCGCACGAACAGGCGCATGTTTTCGAGCATGTCCATTGAATTAGCTTGGGGAGAGTCAGTGGGGAGGCGTCGGCAGCGCTCGCGTCAGGTGGGGAACGGAACGCAGCCGCGAACCACGTCGAATCGATCACCGTGCCGGGAGAAAGGCGGGAGAGCGGGCATCGCGTACGTGGTTCTGGCATGAAGGGGGGGATTCAGTCGCCCGAATTGTACGCCGCTACAGACAAATTTGCGCTATTGCCAGGCCCGCAAACTTTCATCGGATGAAAGGTTTTTGCAAGACATGCGTGTCACGCACATGCACCGCCTTGATGCGACGCGACAATTTATATCACAACGCGATATAATTCGCGGCTCGTCGCTGCGCGCGCCCGCGCTGTCATCTTTACCGCTTACCGTCCATGTCGTCAGGCTCCCCTTCGTCGCGCCGCACGTTGCGGCAATGGCTGCACAGCTTCATTCCCCAGCCGATGTCGCTGGGCTGGCGCGAGCGCCTGCGTTCGTGCACGGGCGCGCTCGTCGGCATCGCGACAGTCGGCGTGACCATGCGCGTGCTGCCTGGCGTACCGGGCCTCGTGCCGCTGCTCGTCGCGCCGATGGGCGCGTCGGCCGTGCTGCTGTTCGCGGTGCCGGCGAGTCCGCTCGCGCAGCCGTGGTCGATCATCGGCGGCAATCTGGTCGCGGCGACGGTCGGTGTCGCCTGCGCACAATGGATCGCCGATCCGATCACGGCCGCCGCGGTCGCGATCGCGTGCGCGATCGGCGGCATGTTCGCGCTGCGCTGCGTGCACCCGCCGTCGGGCGCCGTCGCGCTCACGGCCGTGGTCGGCGGCCCCGCGATCCATTCGCTCGGGTTCAGCTTCGTGCTGGAGCCGATCGCGCTGCAATCGGCCATCCTGCTGTCCGCCGCACTCGCCTATCACACGCTGACCGGGCACCGCTACCCGCACGGCGGCGTGCGCCCCGAAGCGAAACCGCAGGCGGGCGGCGCCGCACCGGCGCGCGGCCGCTTCACACGCGGCGACCTCGACGCGGTGCTCAAGCGCCGCAGCGAATGGCTCGACGTCGATCCGGACGACCTGGAAGCGCTGCTGCGCGAAACCGAGATGCAGGCCTACACACGCACGTTCGGCCAGCTCTCGTGCGCCGACCTGATGACGAAGGATGCGATCGAAGTCGCGCCGTCGACATCGGTAATGGCCGCGCTCACGCTGCTCGACCGCCATCGCGTGAAGGCGCTGCCCGTCGTCGACGGCGAAGGCCGCCTGACCGGCATCGTCACGCGCGCCGACCTCACGCGCCCGCTGCGCCGCCCGACCCCGCTGTGGCAACGCCTGTCCGCGCGGCTGCCGCAATCGTTCGGCGGCCAGCCGGCGAGCGTCGCCTCGGTGATGACACGCGACGTCGCGTGCGTGCCGGAAACGATGCCGATCACCGCACTCGTCCCGCTGTTGACGCATTCGGGCCACCACCACATTCCGGTCGTCGATGAATCGCACCGGCTCGTCGGGATCATTACCCAGACGGATCTCGTCACGGGCCTTTATCGGCAGACGCAAATGCTCGAGGCTGCCTGACGTATGCCGCGCTCGTAACGCCATGTAGCGGCCGGTGCAACGCGGAGTGCATCCTATCTGCACGAATTCGGCCATTTATGTCATGTTGTGATATATTTCACGCTACCGTAACCGACTGATCGACCGCCCCCGATGAACGATACCCGACGCGCGCTGACGAAAAGCGATTTCCAGCAACTGTCCGAGTTCCGCTACCAGATGCGCCGCTTCGAGCGCTTCTCCGAGCGCGCCGCGCAAAGCGAGGGCGTGACGCCGCTGCAATACCTGCTGTTGCTGCACATCAAGGGCTACCCGCATCGCGAATGGGCGACCATCGGCGAACTCGCGGAACGCCTGCAGGCGCAGCATCACGGAGTCGTCGCGCTGGTCACGCGCTGCGAAGCGCTCGGCCTCGTGAAGCGCAAGACGAGCGAAGCGGATCGCCGGCAGGTCGAGGTTCACCTCGAGCCGGCCGGCGAGACGCTGCTCGCCCGCCTCGCGGCCATGCATCGCGCCGAGCTGAAGTCGCTCAAGGACGCGTTCCAGGTTCCGCAGATCGATTACTGACCCATGCCTTTTCCACGCCGATGAACGCACCACACAAACGCGATTTCTCGACCAACGAACGCCTGCCCGGGATCGCGTTGCTTGCCGCCGGGATCGGCCTGCTCGGCACGCTTGCCGCGTTCGTGCTGTTGAGCCTGATCCATCTGTTCACGAACCTGTTCTTCTTCCAGCAGTTCTCGTTCGTCGACCGCTCGCCCGCGAACAACACGCTGGGCGCGTGGGTGATCGTGGTGCCGGTGATCGGCGGGCTGATCGTGGGGTTGATGGCGCGCTTCGGTTCGGAAAAGATCCGCGGCCACGGCATTCCGGAAGCGATCGAGGCGATCCTGTTCGGCAAGAGCCGCATGTCGCCGAAGGTCGCGATCCTCAAGCCGCTGTCGTCCGGCGTCGTGATCGGCAGCGGCGGCCCGTTCGGCGCCGAAGGCCCGATCATCATGACGGGCGGCGCGCTCGGCTCGCTGATCGCGCAGTGCGTGCACGTCACTGCCGCCGAGCGCAAGACGCTGCTCGTCGCCGGTGCGGCCGCCGGCATGACGGCCGTGTTCGGCACGCCGGTCGCCGCCGTGCTGCTCGCGGTCGAACTGCTGCTGTTCGAATGGCGTCCGCGCAGTTTCCTGCCGGTCGCACTGGCATGCGCGGTGGCGGGTTTCGCCCGCGCCGTGTTCTTCGGCGTCGATCCGCTGTTTCCGCTGACGACGGCCGCGCCGACGCCCGTCGCGCTGCTGTCGTGCATCGTCGCGGGCCTGCTGTCGGGCTTGCTCGCATGCGGGCTGTCGGCCGCGCTGTACCGCGTCGAGGACACCTTCGCGAAGCTGCCGGTGCACTGGATGTGGTGGCCCGCGCTCGGCGCGATCGTGATCGGCATCGGCGGCTGGCTCGAGCCGCGCGCGCTCGGCGTCGGCTACGACGTGATCGGCGACCTGCTGCACCAGCACATCGCCTTGAAGATCGCGCTCGCGCTGCTGCTCGTGAAAGCCGTGATGTGGGTGATCGCGCTCGGCTCGGGCACGTCGGGCGGCGTGCTCGCTCCGCTGCTGATGCTCGGCGCCGGCCTCGGCACGGTGCTGTCGCCGATGCTGCCGGGCGGCGACCAGACACTGTGGCCGCTCGTGTGCATGGCCGCGACCCTCGGCGCAACGCTCGGCGCCCCGCTCACCGCGATCGTGTTCGCGTTCGGCCTCACGCATGACGCGAACGCGCTACTGCCGCTGCTCGCGGCGACGCTCGTCGCGCACGGCTTCGCAACCATCGTGATGAAACGCTCGATCATGACGGAAAAGATCGCACGCCGCGGCTATCACATCTATCGCGAATACGGCGTCGATCCGCTCGAGCGGCACGACATCGGCGAAGTGATGACGTCCGCCGACCTGCTCGTCGCGATCGACGGCGCGTCGACACTCGATGCCGTCGAATCGCGGTACTTCGGCGCGAAGCAGACGCACCGTGCGTACCCGGTCGTGCAGAACGGGCGCCTGCTCGGTCTCGTCGATCGCGCGACGCTCGATGCGCAGCGCGCACAGGCTGCACCCGACACGCCGATCTCGCACGCGTTCGCCAATCGTGCGCCGGCGGTTGCCCAAGCGCACGAATCGTGCCGCGTCGTCGCATCGCGACTCGCGATGCTCGGGCTCGAGCGCCTGCCCGTCGTCGCCGACGAGCAATCGATGCGCATCACGGGCATCGTATCGCGCAGCGACCTCATCAAGCCCGCGTTGCAGCACTTCGACGACGAACAGAAACGCGAGCGCTTCCGCCCGATCGTCCCGGCCAACCTGCGCGACATCGGCACGCGCAAGGCCGGCTGACCCACCGTGCCGCGCGGCACCCTCGCCGCGCACGCCCCGCTCGCGTCACCTCTGCGCACGACGCGGCACGCCCGTCGCGTGCCGCCTCGCATTCCGTCGCTTTCCCTGTTTAAAGTTGGTTAACAATTCGACGGCCGAAAGTTTGTCATCATGGTGCTCATGCGACGGGGCCATCAATCAGCCATTCCACTGCGCGATCAAATAAAGAGTTGCGGCACGGCATGCACATGCATGCCGCTCGCCGCGACCATCACTTCACCACACGACCGGGCAGCGCGCGGACCACGTCGCGCATGACGTCGAACCGCACACGATGCATGCCGTGCCGCAGCAAAGTGCACAGCATCGGAGTCGCCATTTGGCAAGCGCGTTAACAACTTGTTTCGGAATAGCCGGAACCGTGCTTGTTCGATGCGATCTCACTTGCACGCAGTCCTGCTGCGCATCCCACTCAATCAATCACGACTCGAGGGAGATAACGTGAACGCGAAATACTTACCGCTCATCGCATTGACCGTGGCATTTTCTGCTCATGCAGCCGATTCTGCCCTCCAAAACGTGGGACAAAGCCAGAAACCCGCCGATCAGGTCGCGCAATGCATCGCCAAGACCTGGGCCGACAAGTCGCAGCAACAAGTGACGTCGCAGTATGAACTCGCGAACGGCCTCGCCATGGCCGTGTATGCGCCGGGCCAGCAGCCGCCGAACGGCGCCGCGGCCGTCGTGCGCCCGGCCAACGCCGCGAATGCAAAGACGTGGGTCGGTTTCCGCGGCGGCGACGCATCGTCGGCCGGCGACATCAACGCCTGCCTGTAAGAGAACAGGCGCTCCGGATGGCCTTGCGCCATCCGCTTGTGACAAGCCCCGCTTCGGCGGGGCTTTTCTTTTACTGCGCGCGTCTTACAGGTAGCTGCAGACGTAATCGAGCGTCTCGAGCACTTCGATGTCGAAACGGCTCTTGCCCGGCACCGAGAACGATTCGCCGGCGCCGTAGGTCTGCCATTCGCTGCCGCCGTCGAGCTTCACGCGGCACTTGCCGGCCTGCACTTCCATCAATTCGGGCGCATCGGTGCCGAAGTTGAGCGCGCACGGCAGGATCACGCCGAGCGTCTTGCGCGTGCCGTCCGGGAAGAGCACGGTATGCGACACGCACTTGCCGTCGAAATAGACGTTCGCGCGCTTGACGACCGATACGTTGTCGAATTGGGTTGCACTGGTCATGAAATGCCTCTGATTGCTGGATGCCGGATGGCGATGTGGTTGGAGGCCGGCCGGAGCGGCGGGCCGGCCGCTATGATACCGGCTCGCGCGGCAGACGCCGCAATGACGTGGCCGCTGCGCAAGCCACGTGCCCGCCGGGCGACGGCAACGCCGCACGCCCGATCGTCAGGATAACGACGCAACGACGGTCGCTGCCCGCGGGCGCAGGTTCACAGCAGCCCCTTGCGCCTCGCGGAATCGCGCAGGCAATCGAGCAGCATGGCCGCTGCCGGCGTCAGCGGGCTGTCGCGACGCGTGATGACCTGCACCGAGACGGCCGGCAACCGCTCGCGGATCGGCAGGACCGCGAACTGGTCGCGCGCCCACTCGCCCTGCAGCAGCTGCTCGGGCATCGAGGCAATCAGGTCGCAGCCCATCATCAGGCTGCGCGCGAGCCCGAAGCTCGGGCATTCGACGACGCGCGCCGGCACCGGCAACCCGTAGGCGACGAATGAATTGAACAGCACCTGCGTCGAACTTTCGGGCGACGGATTCATCAGCCAGTCGGCTTCGACGAGATCGGCGAGCGACGTGGCCGATGCGAGCGGATGCCCCTTGCGCGCGACGATCAGCGAACGGCTCGAATACAGTTCGGCGTGATCGAACTCGGCGGCCAACAGTTCGGGCACGACGACGGCCACCGCGAAATCGAGCGAGCCGTCGTGCAGCCGCGGCAGCGCGACGCCCGGAAACCCTTCGACGATACTGACGCGCGCCACCGGAAAACGCCGCCGGAACGCGCGAAACGCATCGGGCAGGATCGTCACCGCGGCGGCCGGCGTGACCGCCGCCGCGACGGAGCCCGTCATCGCCCCTTGCGCCTGCTCGATGTCGTCGCGGGCGCGCTGCATTTCGGCGACGATCAGCCGCGCGCGCACCTGCAACTGCTGGCCGAACGCGGTGAGCTGAACACCGCGCGCGGTGCGTACGACGAGCGACACGCCGAGCGCGATCTCCAGCTCCTTGACCGCCTTCGTCAGTGCCGCCGGCGACACGTTCAGGCGCCGCGCGGCCGCGCGAATGCTCCCCTCTTCCGCGACGGTGACGAACGCTTTCAGCTGATGGTATTTCATGGCGGCGACGCGTGATCCGTGGAAACCCTGTGCTGCACGGCACACACCGGCTCAGGGTATTCCCGAGCGGCAACCGGTGGTGAGCACCAAAGCAATTTATCAGCTTCTGGTACGCAAAAGAAATTTATATGCTTGCTCGTCATATGTGCGTCAAACGCCCCAGCCGCCCCACAGGAGAGACCATGCTGCAAGCCGTGAACCCCGTCATCCCCGGTATCGCCGCGATCGCGCCCGAGCTGGTCGAGGTGCGCCGCCGCATCCACGCTCACCCCGAACTCGCATTCGAGGAAACGCTCACGAGCGACCTCGTCGCCGAGCTGCTCGCCGGCTGGGGTTACGACGTGCATCGCGGCATCGGCAAGACGGGCGTGGTCGGCGTGCTGCGCGAAGGGCAAGGCACACGCACGGTCGGGCTGCGTGCCGACATGGATGCACTGCCGCTCGCGGAAGCCACCGGCCTGCCGTACGCGAGCCGCCATGCGAACAAGATGCATGCGTGCGGCCACGACGGCCACACCGCGATGCTGCTGTGCGCGGCGCGCCACCTCGCGGCAACGCGCCAGTTCTCCGGCACGCTGAACCTGATCTTCCAGCCGGCCGAGGAAAACTTCGGCGGCGCGAAGGCGATGATGGACGACGGCCTGTTCGACCGTTTCCCGTGCGACGCGATCTTCGCGATCCACAACATGCCGGGCCGCGCGGCCGGCGACATGGCCTTCCGCACCGGCGCCGCGATGGCGTCAGCCGACCGTGTGACGATCACGCTGCGCGGTGTCGGCGGCCACGGCGCGATGCCGCATTTCGCGCGCGATCCGATGTCGGCCGCGGGCAGCATCATGGTCGCGCTGCAGACGATCGTCGCGCGCGAGGTCGATGCGCAGCATGCGGCCGTGATCACGGTCGGCAGCGTGCAGGCCGGCGAGACCTTCAACATCATTCCCGAAACCGTCGTGATGAAGCTGTCGGTGCGCGCACTGAACGCCGACGTGCGCGCACTGCTCGCGCGCCGCATCGAAGGGCTCGCGAAAGGCCAGGCGGAGAGCTTCGGCGTCACGGCGGAAGTCGACTACGACTACGGCTACCCGGTGCTCGTCAATCACGCGGAGCCGACTGCATTCGCGGCCGACATCGCGCGCCAGATGCTCGGCGCCGAGCGTGTCGAAACCGACGCCGCGCCGCTGATGGGCAGCGAGGATTTCGCGTTCATGCTCGAAGCGCGCCCCGGCTGCTACGCATTCATCGGCAACGGGATCGGCAGCAAGGGCGGCTGCATGGTGCACAACCCCGGCTACGACTTCAACGACGACATTCTCGCGATCGGCGCGAGCTACTGGGTTCGCATCGCCGAAGCCTGGCTCGCGGCCTGACGGCCCTTCATCCCATCGTTTCGCGCCAACCGGGGGAACCCCACATGGAAACGTCCGCCCTTTCGCTCGCCGGCACGCCGGTCGATGCTCGCGCCGCCGCGAAGAAACGCCGGCTGATCGCGGCCGCCGCCGTCGGCAACGCGCTCGAGTTCTACGACTTCACGGTCTACAGCTTCTTCGCGATCCTGATCGGCAAGCTGTTCTTTCCCGTGCATTCGTCGTTCGGGCAATTGATGCTCGCGGTCGCGAGCTTCGGTGTCGGCTTCGTCACGCGCCCGCTCGGCGGGCTCGTGATCGGCATGTATGCCGACCGCGCCGGCCGCAAGAAGGCGATGATCCTCACGCTGCTGCTGATGGCGCTCGGCACCGCGACAATCGCCGTCGCGCCGACCTTCGCGCAGATCGGCCTCGCCGCCCCGCTGCTGCTCGTGCTCGCGCGCCTGCTGCAAGGGTTCGCGTCGGGCGGCGAAGTCGGCGCGTCGACCACGCTGCTGCTCGAACAGGCGCCGCAGCACCGCCGCGGCTTCTACGCATCGTTCCAGTTCTCGAGCCAGGGACTCGCCGCGCTCGCCGGTGCGCTGACCGGCGTCGCGCTGACGTCGACGCTCAATGCCGCGCAGCTCGAAAGCTGGGGCTGGCGCGTCCCGTTCATCATCGGCACGCTGTTCGTGCCGCTCGGCTACTGGCTGCGCCGCACCGTCGAGGAAGTGCCGGCCGCCGCGCCCGCCGCCACGCACGACGAGCCGGTCGCATCGCTGCCGCTCGCCGACGTGCTGCGCCATCACGGCAAGGCCGTATTCGCGGGCCTCGGCGTAACGATCGGCGGCACGTCGATCCACTACATCATCGTGTTCTACATGGCGATCTACGGCGTGCAGGTGTTGCATCTGCCGACCTGGCTGTCGATGACGGCCGGCTGCGTCGCGGGCGCGATCCTGATGCTCGTGACGCCGATCGGCGGCCACCTGTCCGACGTGTACGGGCGCAACCGGATCGTCTGGTGGACGCGCATCGCGCTGATGGCCGCGATCTACCCGGCGTTCATCGCGCTGAACCGCTGGCCGGGCGCCGCATCGCTGCTGTCGATCATCGCCGCGCTGTCGATCGTGCACGCGATCAACATCGGCGCGACGGGTGCGATGCTCGGCGAGCTGTTCCCGCGTGCGGTACGTGCGACGGGCGGCGCACTCGTGTACAGCGTGGGCGTCGCGATCTTCGGCGGCTTCGCGCAGTTTTTCGTCACGTGGCTGATCGCGGCAACCGGGAATCCGAATGCGCCGGCGTGGTATGCGATTGGTTGCGGTGCGTTCACGCTGCTCGCCATCCGCTGCATGGACGAAAAAGCCGGAAAGGCACTCGACTGACCGGTGGGCGATGCCGGATGCGCGATTGACGCAGTGCGTGCGTATCGGGCATGATCGCTCCATGCGCCACACCACGACCACCTCCTCGACCACGACACGCACGACCGCCTTCGGCGGGCTCGTGCGGCGAGTGCGCGCAAGGTCGTAGCGCCACGATTCCTCACAGGCCCCGCCGGTTCCGGACGGGGTCTTGTCGTTTCTCCGTCCGTATCGGTCACTCAGGAGAAACGCCATGCCCGAAGTCTCTTCCCCGAAACGCTCCCTGCTCGTCGTCGACATGCAGGTCGGCCTGTATCACGGCCCCGAGCGGCCGTACGACGGCGAACGTGTGCTCGCGAACATCAACCGGTTGATCGGCCGCGCGCATGAAGCCGGTGCACCGGTATTCGCGGTGCGGCACACCGGCCCCGCCGGCTCGCCGATCGCGCCCGACTCGCCACTGACCGCACTGCTGCCTGAACTCGCAATCGATGCCGCACGCGATACCGTGTTCGCCAAGACGCAGTCGAGCTGCTTCACCGGCACGCCGCTCGCCGCATAGCTGCATGCGGCCGGCATCGGCGAGATCGTGATTGCTGGAATGAAGACGCAGTACTGCGTCGATACGACGTGTCGCGCGGCCGGCGATCTCGGTTTTCGCGCGGTGCTCGTGACCGATGCGCACACCTGCATGGATACGCCCGAACTGCCGGCCGAGCGGATCGTCGCGCATCACAATGCGACGCTTGGCGGGCCGTTCGCGACGTTGACGACGACTGAGGCGTGCGGGTTCTGATGCACGACGCCGGTCAGATTGCGATGCGCGAAGGCATCATGGGCCCGCTGATCCTTCAGCTCGACCTATATCTATCGCGCTAAGCGCCCGCCAACAGCTTTACGCAGCTCGTCGTTCTGTCGAAGAACGACGGCTCTCCGATCGTGCGGTGCCCGATGCGCCGGGCCTCGCGCCGCTGTTGTAGCGTTACATGAGGCTCGAAATCAAGTGACAGCCGCATGTCGCTCGATGACCGTGTCGCGCAATCGGAATGCCGCTGTCCTTCATCGATTCGTCTCCTTCCTCGATGATGTTCGGTGACACGTCGGGATGCTGCGAACACGACACACGGTCGCCTTTACGCGCGGCGTAGCGGCCATCGAATTTCATGGTCAATGAGCCCGTTTCGACTTTGCCGTCGTGGTCCGTGTCGTCGCCGACGCGAATCAAGTTCATCATAAATTGATCCAGATAGTTCCCGCTAATTTCGGCTCATGTCGTCAAGCTTTATAAGCTGCGCCTTCATTGCATCCAGAATGCATGCGGCATCTTTGCCGCATAAATCTCGTTTCGAAAGCCATTCTCTTTGCTCGCGAATTGCGTCGCCGACCGCATCTCCGGCCGATTTTCTTTGCTTGATTAATTGAGAAAACGATGTGGCAATACTTTTATCAAACGATGAAAGCTCATATGAGCCACATATCTCCATCTCCACCTCTCTCTTTGCCTTGTCGCAGTTGAAAGATGGATTTGGCTTCGCGTTTTCACGAACCCGTTTTAGAGTGAGAATTGTTTCCCCATACCATCGCAGCAGAAGCCGCCCGGGACCAGGTGAAATTATCCATGCACCACTTATTTTATCTGATGCCCCCAAACTGCCTTGCCAAGGTTGAGCTCCACAAAATATCCTAATAACATCAACCTTCGTTGATCCGAGGATATCAATTTTGTAATTTTTTTCGGTAGCATTCGTTGCCGGATTTCCAAATCCAGACATGCTCGACGAAATCAGATCACGCAATCTGGTTTGTGATGTCTGGATATTGATCTCGGTGCAAGGTAGGCTTTCAGGGGCGTCAGTCCAGATCTTATTTTCTTTAAAAACGAATAGCCTTCCCACTAGCCTTGGATCATTCCATCCATAGCTTGGAGTCCATTCCGCATCAGCGTTCAAGTGTACTGACTCTACTTCCCATTGGCCTTCAATGACTGGATTCCATTCGACAGCGGTTGCCTGTAACGATTGGAGAAAAATAAATAATCCAACCCCCAGCAATTTAAAAATTTCTTGCAATCTTATCGACATTCCACCCCCTAGGGACTTACAAAATCGATCATTCATGATTAATCGGTACACCATTCATCTCATACCGTCCCTCTTGATACAAATTCACTTCATCATCTCGCCTGTGCACGAGACCAGGAAGCACCGTTCCCTTTGATTTAACACCTTCTTTGATCTTGCTCATGGCAGCATCAACTTTCCCAGTGTTAATTAAATTCGTCACGCTATCCCAGCGTGCGGCGGGGTTGTAAGCAAAGCTAACAAGCGCATCAAATTGATTCTGAGAGAGTTTTATTTTTATTGAATTTCTGACCATTTTCTCATATGGCTTGACGGTATGACGCAGCAACCCGACCTCTTGCTCATGGGTAAGATCGACTAAATTTCGATTATTTTTCGCGAAATCATTGGCGTCAGAATCCTCTTTTCCCGCGGCCTTCGCGATACCTGCTGCGGTCTCGTCTGATAGGCCAATAGCTTTCATATCTGCAATAATCCCTGCCTCGCTACGCCCCTTCATATCATATCCAGCCCCCAACGTGACACCGCTTGCTCCGCCGGGCCAATGCAATCGGTTGGTCGTGCCAGCTTGCGCCTCGTGTGAAAATATAAACCATAACCCATCGTCAGAAAGTGACTGACCAATGGTCGCCTCTTTCGCCGTGAAATTCCCGATCAACCCAATCGGATGGAGGTGCCAAGGTGAAAGGTCCGTGGGGAAACCATCTACATCCTTGATTTCCTCCCACCACTGAAGCTTCGCGAGCCGATCAAGCTCCGTCTTCCACATCTCGGTCTGCTTCTGCATAAGCGGGTTGAGCTCTTCCCACTTGCCCAGACCGCCACCCCATTCGGTTTCATTGCGCACCACAAGGTGCGAAACCGCTTCTGCCATCCAACGCGTTTCCAGTGCGTGCTTCAGTTCCTGCGCCGTTACCTTCCCGTCTTGGTTCGTGTCGATCGCCTTTTCAAGTTTCGAGATGAGTTCACCAGCGTTGACCTTCGCTGCCGTCCCCATAAACTCGGTACCTTCCTCGTCCGCCAGATATTGTTCGGTCGTATGGATATGGCGTTTGAACATGTCGGCAGGACTGACGCTGCCGTTGTCGACCAATTCGAAACCCGGCCACTCCCAAGGACTACGAAGCTGTGCGCGTGGGTGATCGGTATCGCACACCCAGCCAGTCAGGTCGGAGCCGTCTTTCGAACCAATCGTGATGTTCCACCAATGATGGCCCTTGTCATCGACCGCAACATTACCCTCGCCGAGCTTGTCAAGTTCGGGACGACGCAACACGTCCCGGAAATCCGCTCCCGGCCCGCTTGCCTTGGAAACGTCCAGCGGAAAGTTCTGCCATCCCGCGACATTCGCCGTGCTGATCGTGTTCGCCAGACTGCTTTCGACCCACATCGGTTTGCCAACGTCCGCGAACGTTTGCTTGGCCTTCTGCTTGCCTTTCGCGGGCACATTGGTCACGCTCTTGGGCTGCACCTTGATCCAACGCGAACCCTTCGCATCACCCATCGGCACAAGCTTCAATCCGGCTTGGGTCAGTTTCTGATCCGGCGCGGGCACTTCCCGCACCAGCTTGGCCCCCGGCTCGATTTCCAGCAGCGGTTTGTTTTTCTCGTTCAGTTCTTTCGCACGCGCACGGCTTTGATCGATGAAGTCCTTCAGGTCTGGCCCCGCGAACACTTCGAGATGCAACAGGGGATAGTTCGGCTTCGGCGGTATCGGACTGGCTTTCATCGGCCATTGATACTGGCCGACATGCGCGACGACTTCGCCTGCTTTGACGCGCTGCGGCTCCTTCAAGATCACGACCGCATCAAGCGGTTTCGGATCGACAACGGCGTCAAGTTCCCCTTTGAACACGTAGCTCCACTGTGCTTGAGGGGAAACCGGTTTACCCACTTCTGCAGACAAAACCGTGCCCGATTTAATGGACTTGATCTTGATCCAGTCCGGATGCGCAGGATCGCCTTCGCCTGCAATGATTTCGGCCCCGGACGGTAATATCCCGATAATCTTGCTCTTGCCGTTCGGCAATTCTCGAATGTGCAATCCTGTCTCGGGAGCCGGCGGGGCGGCATCTTGATCGCTATCCGCAGGCAGCGGTGCGTCCTGATTGGTGTTGTTAATTGGCAGATCGTCGGCCCCATCGCTTCCCGTCGCAGGCGGCTGCGCAGGCGCTTTCGGCTTCGGAACGGTTTGCTTGTCCTTCGCCTTGCTGCCCACTCGATAGTAGCGATCGCCTTCCCAATACGACATCGGCACTGGAAGCGCCGGGTCAGGCTTCGGGTTCGATTTCGCCTGTTCAATCGCCTTCTGATAGCTGGCCCAATCCATCGTGTGCATGTACAGGCTGAAGAACACGAGGGATTTGTCTTTGCTGTTGGATGACGGCTTATCGGCTGGTGCGGGTGTCGGGGGCGCGGTGTTAGTCGATGCAGGCGCGGGAGCCGATGCAGGGGCCGATGCCGGAGCCGGTTTCGCTGGTTCTTTCGGGGCCGGTTTCGGCGGTAATTTCAGTTCGTGGCGGATCAGTACAAAGCCGGTCGAGTAGTGCGCCAGACCAACGTTGTTCGGGTACGTCGTTTCCTCGTATTTCGTGTTCAACCGGTACGCCACGATTTTGCCGTCTGCAATCGCACGCACGCCGCTGTCCTGCTTCAGCATTTCCGCGCTGCCGTCGGCAAAATGCACGCCACCGTGCCACATGCCGCTGACACCGAGTGGATAAAAGCCGTTTTCGCACTTGGCCAGCGCCCTGAAATAGGTCATCGGGTCGGCCGCGTCGTCCTTGCCTACCGGCGTAAAGGGGTAGGCCCAGCTCAGTGGTGTATCCGCCGGTTCGGCAGGTTTGGGGGCCGGTTTTGGGGCGGCCGGTGGATGGTGCTTCTTTTTAGGCGTTGTCTTGCTCATGATTCCCGACTCGGACTCGGATTCGGTTTCAGGATTTCTTGTATTGGAACGGTCCCGCCGCGCGGTTTAACCGGAGAACACTGTGAAACGACCGCCGTCGGCCGATACCGGCGACGAATGCAGCGGGTTCTTCAGCATGCCGCTTGCCGCTCCCGCTTTCTCCCAATTCGCGCACTTTTCTACAATCTGGCCCGACGTTGCGTTCTCGATCATGTTCGCCGTCAATTTGATATACGAACCGTTCGCGCCGATCCAGATTTCTTCGGCCGACAGATACATCTTCTTGCCCGCCGTAATCTTCACATCTTGCGAGGCGGCCAAACTCATCGAATCGTTCTGGGCCTGAAGGTCTATCGGGCCGCTCGCCGCGTAGATCTTGACACCGAGTTTTTCCGCAAACAGGCTGATTTGCTCCAACACACTGGCGAGCAACGCCCGACCGGCTGCAAGGTTGATGTCTTCCCCGGCAACCATGTTGGTTTGCTTGTTTGCCGTGATATGTGCAGACCCTTGCGTCGACGCGGCAATGCCTTCCGGACTCGACAGCAGCATGATTGGCTTCGCGAAGCCGTTGGCATTGCCCGTGCCGCCGCCTGCCGTGCGGCCGCCCTTGGTTGTGCCAGCCACCGGGTGCTGCGTTGCGTCCGTGAAAGTTTTGAGTGCATCGTGGCCATCTTGCTGACTCTGCGCCCGATTCGTCTGGCTTGCCTTCGATGTCGTCGCCAACATCGCTTCGGCACGGGTAAGCTGTTCGGACGCAGCCGTCACACTCAGCGGTTGGGTCGCGGCGGGTTGCGTCGAAACATAGAGCCCTTGTTCGGCCCGCACCGCACCATAGCCCAATGACTTGAGGTCAAAACCCTGCCCGATGAACGCACCGCGAGTGTTGCCCGAGTGCTGGATCAGATAGCCCAGATGCAAATGTGAGCTATAACTCGTCGAGTACAAGTGCACGCGGTTCTGCCCGCTTGCGTCGTCCATCATCAGCTGGTTGTAGCCTTCGCCGCCGTATTCGCGCGACCGCAAGCCCGAAGTCAGGCCGTGCGTGTGCCATTCCGGCATACTGTCGCCGCCGTGCATTCTGGACAGGATCACGGGGCGATCGCAATCACCGTTGATGAAGCCGATCAAAACTTCGTCGTTCTTGCGCAGCGGAAACATGCCGCCGCGCTTGTGGCCGGCGTCGGGCATCGCCGCACGTATCCACGCCGACACGTTCTGGTCGCCGTCATTGAGTCGATTGGACGTCAGCCGAACCTTCGCTCGCAGCATCGCATCCGTATAGATTTCTTCGTTCTCCGGCCCGCCGATGATGCCCGTCTGAAGCTGCATGACGGGCTTCTTGTGTTCGAACGGGCTGCGAAACGCGACGCGACGCCGTTGCGCTTCGATTTCGACGTGGAAGAATCCGACACCGCCGTCGTCATGGCGCACTGCCGAGCCTGCACCGTTCGCACGCGCTTGCTCGACCTCTGCGCGCACGCTCTTGCGAAAACGCATCAGGTTTTCAAGACCCAGCACGTTATTCTGGATGAGCCAGTTCACGGAAAGAATCGCCATCTCGCGATCCTGTTCCGACTGCGTATCGTGCACAGGGTGCCCGGTCAGCACGCCATAGCGACCAGGCCATGCGCAACGCAGTGCCCCTACCCCATAGAAACGCTGCGCACGCGAGCGCCACTCTTCAGCAATAAAGTTCGCTTGAGTCTCGCCCATGTCGCGATCGGACCACGTATGCGATCCCGTGTATTCGTACTGCTCGCCCACCCCCGGTACATCGTCAAGATCGAACGCGGGCATCGTGACGTGCTTCGAAAGATCCGGACGCTTGTAGTCGAACGTGCCCGTGTCGAGTTCGGCCGACTGAATTTCTTGCGAGTCGATCCACTCGCTAAGACCATCGAATTCTTCGTTCTGCACCGAGCGGCTAAACAAAATGGTCTTGTGCTTCAACTCGGGAACCGAGAAAAGATCGTCCATGATGACGACCTTGTGCGACTTGCCGTCCTGCGCTATATCGAAACGCGGAAAAAGGCCGAGTTCTTCAAAGGTACGGTGGACGTAATTCCAGTCGGATTCCCATTGCATCCGCTGAGAATACGAGCGCAACGATTGACGCAGTTGCCAAGTAAAGTTACCGGCCGCCTGCGGATACTTCCCGAGCACATCGGACACGGTTTGTTGCGCAGGGGTCTCGATCCAGTCGCGCCGGTCACTGCCTAGGCGCAGCAGCGCGAGGAACGAATTGAAGCGGAGTTGGTAGTACGTATTGGCTCCGTCCCCGCCCAAGCGACTGAACGCAGTCACATAACCGTGAATCGGCATTTCGCTGCCGTCCGTTTGCCGAATCCACAGCGTCACGGATTGCCGGATTAACGCCTTCGCCGGAATCGCTTCGAGCCGCGTCGACGTTGCGTCGATCGTGAATTCGAAGTCTCTCCCAAGGCACGCGCGCCCCCGGACATAAAGCGGGACCAACCAGTCTTCGCCAAGGGGCGTATCGAGGCGGACAATTCGTCCTTGTTGCGCGTATTGCGTGCGCAGTGCCTTGTTCAGGAGATCGGAAACCATCAAGCTACCCCGTCCGTGTAGTAACAAAAACGGCCGCCGGAAAGCGCCGGGCGGCAGATTGGTATCTCATCGAAATAGGAAAAGGCCCAGAATTTCCCGGACACTGCGCGGGCATTTATGGCATAGACACGATTCAAGCCGCACGCCGGACCGAGCCTCAATTCATCATATCAAATCCAACTCGGATGCAACTTTCGTCATGCTTTCGAGCGCAACGATATCTTCAGGCTGCACAGGCATGCAGCCCGTGGGGTCACGGCATTCGGCAGCGGTAACGACAGCGCGTACCGTAGTCCGGGCCAGCCAGATAGCGATAAATCGAATAACCGTCGTTTGCCTTGAAGCTTTCAGTCCATAAACGTCAGAAACTGTGAAGCCACCAAGCGCGGACTCCCCGCAACGCAATGCTCATGCAAGCTGCGCGCCCTCTGGCAGCTAATCGATAGCCAAGCAACGTGCGGCAGGCTACATCAGACATGAGAAATACTGCGGTCGACACGATGCCTCCGATTCCATCCACCGACATCAATATGCTTGCCACAACGCTTCGCAAGCGCTGTAAACGCAAAAGGCACGGGTTCGATCACCCGTGCCTTTTGCGTATCTGGCGCTGCCCCGCTCAGAACGTATGCATCATCCCCACATACGCCCCCGTCTGCGACTCGCCCGTCATCGGGCTCGTACCCGACGTCGCGTCGCGCGGCGTCGCGAGCAGCGAAAAGTTCGAGTTGCCGCCGTTGCGCACATACGCGACCGTGCCGTACAGGAACGTGCGCTTCGACAGGTTGTACGTGGTGCCGAGCACGTACATCATCGCGTGCCCCGACGGATCGTGCGACGCGTCGCCGCCGCCGTCGCCCACCTTCACGTAGTAACCGCCGCCCGTCACGGCCCATTGCGGCGTCGCGGTGTAGGTCGCACCGAGCCAGTAGTGATCGGCGCGATCGGCCACCCCGGCCGGGCTGTCCGGCGCCTGATAGTGCGTATACGCGCCCTGGATCTTGAACTTCGACACCTTGACGTTCGCACCGACGAAATATTCGCGCGACGCGGTGAAGATGTTGCTGAACTTGCCGTTGTTGTCGCGCAGCTCGTCGTAGATGCCGCGCACGTCGAGCACCGGCGAGTGGTACGAGATCATGATCCCGTCCGAGCGGCCGAAATCGTCGGCCGCTCCATAGTTGAAGCCGCGCGACTGGTTGCCGAACGCGTATTGCGCCTGCACGTCGAAGCCGCCGATCACGGGGCTGTGATATTCGATGTTGTTGCTGGTCTGCTGCCAGTTGCGGCCGCGCACGAGCGATGCCGACGAAAACGCCTGCTGGACGAACGGGTCGAATTCCCACACCCCGTCGCTGTCGATGAACAGGTTTCGGCCGGCCTGCAGCTGGCCCCACGTGTCGCTCTTCAGCCCGACATACGCGCGCCGCGACCACATGCGCCCGCCGCCCGTCGTGCCGTTCATCACCTGGAACGCTGTCTCCAGGTTGAAGACCGTCGACAGCCCGCCGCCTAGATCCTCGAAGCCCTTCAAGCCGAACATGCTGGTGCCCCAGTCGCCGCCTTCGGCACTCCAGCGGGTCGCGCTGCCGCCGTTCGGCTGCGCGATGTGGTTCAGGTATTCGATGCCGCCGTCGATGCGGCCGTACAGCATCACGCTCGTCTGAGCAAAAGCGGCCGCCGGTGTGGCGGCCGCGATCAGCCATGCGAAATGTTTGAGTCGCAAAATGATGCCCCCTCGGAGTCTCGACCTTCCAGCGCACGCCCCATGCGCGCGCCCCGGGTCCGTTTATCCGCGATCGATCGAGAAACGTCCGGGGCCCGCCGCGCAAAGCGCCAGCAGGCCGCCGGAGATCGCGATGTTCTTGTAGAAATGAATCATGTTGTTGATCTGCTCGCCGCCCGTCATCGTCCAGTAGTGATGGCCGATGATGCCGGTGCCGATCGTATAGAGCGCCAGCAGCAGCGCGAGCGCGCGCGTCTGGAAGCCGACCAGGATCGCGACCCCGACGAACAGCTCCATCACGACGGAGATCGCGGCGGAAATGATCGGCGCGGGCGCGCCTTCCGAACCCATGAACGCGATGGTACCGGGGAAGTCGACGATCTTCTTCCAGCCGAACATCACGAACAGGATCACGAGCAGGATCCGAGCAAGCAGCAGCAGCACATCGCGCTGGGACGCGAGAAACGGTTGATTCGGTGTCATGGTGTCGATCAACGAAAGCGATGCGCATGGCGCAAATACGCCCGGCGCACCGGAATGCGAATGAACCAGGACGGACGGCCGCCTGCGCCGCCCGTCCCGCTCTGCAACAACCGGCATCGGGCAACAACCCGATGTGCTGTGCTCCTCCTCTTGTCAGTTATCGCCCTGCTTCGTCGCGCGCCGCATCAGCGCAGCTTCGCGACGTCCTGCTCGGTCACCTTCGCGGCCGGATTGCCGAACTGCCCGGTCAGGTAGTTCGTCAGCGCGGCGATCTGCGCATCCGACAACTCGTGGCGGAACGCCGGCATCCCGACGTCCTCGCTGCCGGCCTTGCGCTGCACGCCGTTCAGGATCACCTGCACGAGGTTGGTCGGATTCGGTGCGCCCACCGTCGAGTTGTGGAACAGCGGCGGGTAATAACCGTCCGGCGTGCCCTTGCCCTGCATCTGGTGGCAGGTCGCGCAGTTGCCGAGATACAGCCGCGCCGGATCGATGCCCGACGACGCGAGTGCGGCGCCGCGCAGCGTCAGGCCGTCCTCGGCCGGCTTGCCCCACGACGAGCGCGACTGCTTCGCGTCGCCGCCGGCAACCGCCGGCACCGTGCGAATGTACGTCGAGATCGCACCGATGTCGGCTTCGGTCATCTTCGAGAAGCTGTGCTCGATCGCCTCGGCCATCGGCCCGGCCGCCTGCGCGAGACCCGGCACGGTACCGGTGCGCAGGTACTGGACGAGCTGCTGCTGCGTCCAGCCGCCGATCCCCGCGTTCGGGTCGGACGTGATGTTGTAGCCGTCCCAGCCCGCCAGCACCGAACCCGACAGGAAGCTGCCGCCCGTCTCGTCGAGCGACTTCTCTTGCATCGCGATGCCGCGCGGCGTGTGGCACGTGCTGCAGTGCGCGAGGCCCTGCACGAGATACGCGCCGCGGTTCCACTCGGCGCTCTGCGCCGGCTTCGGCTCGTACGCGCCGTCCTTCAGGAACAGCCAGTTCCAGATCTTCAGCGGCCAGCGCATGCTCAGCAGCGCGGGAATCTCGTTCTTCGGCGGCGCCTGCTTGACCGGCTCGACGCCGTGCATGAAGTACGCATACAGCGCCTGCACGTCGTCGTCGTTGATCTTCGCGTACGACACGTACGGCATCGCCGGATACAGGTTGTCGCCGTTCTTCGACACCCCGTGGCGCACCGCGCGCTCGAAGTCCTCGGCCGACCAGTTGCCGATGCCCGTCTCGGGATCGGGCGTGATGTTGCTCGTATAGATCTTGCCGAGCATCGGGATCGGCATGCCGAGACCGCCCGCGAACGGCTTGCCGCCCTTCGCGGTGTGGCAGGCCATGCAGTCGCCCGCGACCGCGAGGTATTCGCCGCGCTTGACCAGCGCCGGATCGGCCGCATCGGCCGCGCTTGCGAGGCCCGGCAGCGCGAGGCAGCCGGCGAGGAGGAAGGTGAGAGTAGATTTCCGCACGGTCAGACTTCCTTCTTCAGCGTGTCCGACATCCGCAGCGCAAGCGCCGCGATCGTCAGCGTCACGTTCACCGTACCGACGGTCGGCATCGTCGAGCTGCTCGAGATGAACAGGTTCGGATGGTCGAACGTGCGGCAGTCCTTGTCGACGACCGAGTCGCGTGCATCCGCGCCCATGATCGTCGCGCCCGTGATGTGGTTGTTCGGCGCGAACTCGTCGTTGAAGACGACTTCGGTGCCGCCCAGCACCTTCGCGGCCGTCGCGTAGACCTCGCGCGTGTGGACGGCGCCGCGCTTCACGTAGTCGTCGATCGCATAGGTGATCTCCGGGCGCGGGATGCCGACCGCGTCGGTGGCCGTCTTGCTCGGCACGATGCGGTTCTCGGGCTGCGGCAGGATTTCGTGGAAGCAGTCGAACTGCACGTAGCGCGCGGAACGATCGCGGATCTGCGCGTCGAGCTCCTCGGGCTTCATCAGCTTGCCGGCCTTGAAGATCTTCTGCGTCTCCTGGTTGATGCGCGACATGTTCGACAGGTGGATCTTCTTCGCGGCTTCGGTCGCGCGGAACGGCCCGTCGCGGAAGCCGATCAGCGACGTCATCTCCTGCGGGCCGCGGCCCGGCCACAGCTTCTCGTTCGCGTAGAACGACACGCCGGTGCCCGGGTGGTCCATCAGGTTGCGGCCGACCATGTCCGAGCTGTTCGCGACACCGTTCGGGAAATCGCGGTTCGCGGACATCAGCAGGATCTTCGGCGTCTCGATGCCGTTCGCGGCAATCACGAAGTACTTGCCTTCGACGCGATGGTCGGCACCCGTCTTGTCCTTGTAGACCGCGGCGGTGATGCGCTTGTCCGGCCCGGTCTCGAGCTTGTAGACGACCGCGCTGTCGATCAGCTTCGCGCCGGCCTGCTCGGCCTTCTCGACGTGCACGATGCCGTTGTACATCGCGCCGATCGGGCAGATCGGCATGCAGTTGTTGTTCCCGCAACAAGTGGGCCGGCCGTCGTACGGGCGGCTGTTGCGCGCGACCGGCTCGGTCACCACGTGGAACTTCGGGTCATAGCCGTTGAGCGCGCTCTTGATCGTCTGCTCGTTGAACGACAACGGCAGCGGCGGCATCGGGTACGGCTCCTTGCGCGGCGAGTACAGGTCTTCCTCGGGGCCCGGGCCCCACACGCCGAGTTCCTCCTCGGCGCGCTGGTACCAATGCTCGATGTCGTCGTACTGGATCGGCCAGTCGCGGCCGACACCGTACACGGTCTTCATCTTGAAGTCGTTTGGGATGAAGCGCCACGCCGACGCGGCCCAGTGCCACGTCGTGCCGCCCACCGCACGGATGTACTGCGAGTTGAACTTGTGCTCGCCCTTCAGGATCAGGTAGTCGTTCGGCGGGCCGTATTCCGGATGCGGCGCCCACGCGCTCGACGGGTACGGGGCCATGAAGTCGGTCTTGTCGACCTGGTTGCGGAAGCGCTCGACGATTTCCCAGCGCGGCATGCGCGGGCCGGCTTCCAGCAGGATCACGGACTTGCCCGCCATCGCGAGCTGGTGCGCGACGATCGCGCCTGCGACACCCGAGCCGACGACGACGACGTCGGCCTTTTGCGTATCGGTATCGGCCATCAGGCTTGCCTCTCGATCGGTTTGTCGGCCCAGAAGCCGGGTTTGTTGGGGCAATACGACGGGATCACGAGCGTATCGGACACGACGCTGAACATTAATGCTTCTTCGTAGGTAATCACGACGTTGTCGACGATGCCGAGATACCACGCTTCAAGAATCTTCAGCGCGAGTGTTTCCTGATCGGGATTCAGCGAACCGGACGCGAGTGCGCCGGCGAGTTGCGGCAGGCTGTCGGCGGTCTTGAACGAACCCTTCTGCAAGGCCTGCAGGAAGCGCTGGCCGAGCACGCGGCTCAGCCCCTTCTTGCCTGTCAATGCTTCGGAGAGCGTCATGAACGTATCGAGCGGCGCGGTGCCGGGATCGTCGGCCAGGGCCCGCAACGCCAGCGAGCCCGTGAGGCCCGCCGCCGTCAGCGCCAGTGCGCCCTGCAGCCATTGACGCCGAGTGATGCCTGTTACGGCTGCGTCGCCAGTGCGACGCGAGTGGGGAGTGTTGTCGTTGTGCATGTTTCCTTTTCTCTCGAACACCGGATTCGGGAAAACCACGCTTGATATTTCTCAAACATTGGCGCGGACCTGAAATGTACGCGCACAAATCGGATCGAACAATCTTTTTATAGTCCATTAAATGTTCCGCAATCCGAGACAATCGACATTTCGCTGCTTTTTTGTATCGTCGGCGCGACAAAGTTGCGGCCGACGCACCCATGTCGTACACCGGCGACACACTGACTGCGCGCGACGATGCAGGCGCATGTCGGTCGGTTAGAATCGCGTGCAATCAAACAGAAAGCTTCCCTCCGAGGGCGATCGAGCGATGAAGCAGCACGACAAACAGAACAAAACGGAACGCATCCACCACACCACCCGGCTGCTCTGGCGCCTTGGCGCCGTCGCGGCGCTCGGCGGCGCCACGGCACTGTCGCTGCATGCCGGCGCGGCCCGCACGGTGAGCGTCTCGCCGCAAGGCACCGTCACCGAAGTCCGGCAGAGCGTCGTCAAGTTCGACGAACCGATGGTCGCGTTCGGCTCGGCGTCCGCGCCGAATCCCGCGCGCGTCACCTGCAACGATTCCGCGGCCGCGCGCGGCCAGGGTCACTGGCTCGACGACAAGACCTGGGTTTACGATTTCGAAAACGACCTGCCGCCCGGCGTGCGCTGCTCGGTCGCGCTCAACGACACGTTGCGTTCGGTCGCCGGCAATGCGGCCAGCGGCCCGCGCCGCTTCACGTTCCAGACGGGCGGCCCGTTCCCGGTGAACGTCCGCCCCGGCTCGCGCGAGATCGAGGAACACCAGGTATTCGTGCTCAAGCTGAACGGCCCGGCCGAACCGCGTTCGGCGCTCGCGAACATCTGGTGCGAAGCGGCCGGCATCGGCAACCGCATTCCCGTCACGGCCGCCGACGACGATGCGCGCAACGCGCTGCTCGATCACTTCGGGCTGAAGAAGGATGCCGCGCGCGTGCTGACGCTGTCGTGCGCGCAGGCGCTGCCGGCGAGCGCGAAGATGCAGCTCGTGTACGGCAAGGGCGTCACGAGCCCGAGCGGGATCCCGAACGAAACGGAACGGCGCTTCGATTTCACCGTGCGCGCACCGTTCGCCGCGAGCTTCTCGTGCGAACGCGAGAACGCGAAGGCGCCCTGCACGCCGCTGCGCCCGCTCACGCTGTCGTTCAACGCGCCGATCTCGCGCAAGAACGCCGAGGCGATCAAGCTGCGCGGCCCTGACGGTTCGCTGTCGCCGACCTTCGCGGCCGACGACAAGAGCGAGGAAGTCACCACCGTCACGTTCAACCCGCCGCTGCCCGAGCAGGCCGGCCTGACGATCGAATTGCCGTCGGGCCTGCGCGACGTGACCGATCGGCCGCTGTCGAACGCCGACCTGTTCCCGCTCGCGACGCGCACCGCGCCGATGCCGCCGCTCGCGAAGTTCTCGTCGGGCACCTTCGGGATCGTCGAGCGCTTCGCCGAACCCGATACGCCCGCGCTCGTGCCCGTCACGCTGCGCAACGTCGAGGCCGACCTGCATATCGACGGCCTCAATACCCAGGGCGCGCAGTTCTCGAACCTGAAGGTCGACGACGACACCGCGATTCGTCAGTGGATGCGCACCGTCGACCGCTTCGACAACTGGTCGATGACGGCCGGCTCGATCGACAGCCAGATTCCCGGCCTGCTCGAACGCAAGGGCCAGCACCCCGTCTACGTGCCGCGCGAGGCCGGCGAGAAGGCGCCCGCACCGAAGGATCGCCGCATCGACGTGCGCTCGCTGACCCTGCTCAAGGGCCAGCCCGGCGTGCAGGCGCTGACGCTGCCGAAGGCGGACCCGAAGGCGCTGCGCCCGTTCGAGGTCGTCGGCGTGCCGATCGACAAGCCCGGCTTCTACGTGCTCGAACTCGCGTCGCCCGCGCTCGGCCGCTCGCTGCTCGCGAAGCCGTCGAGCATGTACGTGCGCACCACGGTGCTCGTCACCAACCTCGGCGTGCACCTGAAACAGGGCCGCGAAAACAACCTCGTGTGGGTCACGACGCTCGACAAGGGCAAGCCCGTGCCGAACGCGCAGATCCGCGTGTCGGACTGCAACGGCGACGAAATCGCATCCGGCACGACCGATGCGCAGGGGCTGCTGAAGATCGACGGCGCGTTCGAATCGAAGCGCGCTTGCAACTCGTCCGACTCGGAGCAGCGCTTCGACGACTACTTCGTGTCGGCCCGCGTGAACGATCCGAAGACGGGCCCCGACATGGCGTTCGTCAGCTCGGGCTGGAACCGCGGGATCGAATCGTGGCGCTTCAACGTGCCGACCGATACCGACAGCGCACGGACCGTGCGCGCGCATACGGTGTTCGACCGCACGCTGCTGCGCGCGGGCGAAACCGTGTCGATGAAGCACTTCATCCGGTCCGAGACGCTGCAGAGCCTCGCGTTCCCGTCGCAATACCCGACGCGCGTGACGATCCGCCATCTCGGCACGGGCCAGACCTACAAGCTGCCGCTCACATGGGCGGCCGATCACAGCGCGGATTCGCAGTTCACGCTGCCGGCCGCCGCGAAGCTCGGTGAATACAGCGTCGAGCTCGAAGGCGGCCCGGAAGACTCGCCCACGTCCACCTACTACAGCGGCAGCTTCCGCGTCGAGGCGTTCCGCCTGCCGGTGCTGAAGGGATCGATCGGCGCGCGCGACGCGCAGAAGAGCCCGCTCGTCGCCGTGAAGGAGGCGCCGCTCGCGGTGCAGATCGACTACGTGTCGGGCGGTGGCGCATCGAACCTGCCCGTGCAGGTGTCGGCGCTGATGAAGTGGGCATCGCCGCCGTTCGCCGATCGCTTCGAGGATTTCAGCTTCACGCCGTATCGCCCCGACACGAGCGACGGCAATGCCGACGACGATTCGCAGGACGGCGACAACGCGTCGTCGTCGAACAACGATCCCGACGCGACGAAGCTGATCGCCGACAAGCTGCCGCTGACGCTCGACCGCAACGGTGCGGGCTCGGTCACGCTGAAGGGCCTGCCCGACGTCGACGCACCGAAGCGCATCGCGCTCGAAGCGACGTTCGCGGACCCGAACGGCGAAGTGCAGACGATTCGCGGCGACACGATCCTGTGGCCGGCCGCGGTGGTGGCCGGCATCAAGGCGGGCCGCTGGGTCTCGGTCGGCCAGCGCGTGCCCGTGCAGGCGCTGGCGGTCGACCTGCAAGGCAAGCCGCGTGCGTCGGTGCCGATCGAGATCAAGGGCGTCGCGCGCATCACGACGTCGTCGCGCAAGCGGATGGTCGGCGGCTTCTATGCGTACGACAACAAGAGCGACACCCGCGACCTCGGCGTGCTGTGCTCGGGCAAGACCGACGACAAGGGCCGCATGGCCTGCGACGCGACGCTCGAACAGGCCGGCAACGTGCAGCTGATCGCGGTGGCCAAGGACGGCGACGGCCGCACGTCGAACGCGTCGACCTCGGTATGGGTCACGCGCGAAGACGAACTCTGGTTCGGCGGCGACAACACCGACCGGATCGACGTGATCCCCGAGAAAACCTCGTACGAACCGGGCGAAACCGCCCGCTTCCAGGTGCGCATGCCGTTCCGCTACGCGACCGCGCTGGTGGCGGTCGAGCGCGGCGGCGTGATGGAAACGCACATCGTCGAACTGAACGGCAAGAACCCGACGGTCGACCTGAAGGTCGGCGACACGTGGGGGCCGAACGTCTATGTATCGGTGCTCGCGCTGCGCGGCCGGATTCGCGAGGTGCCGTGGTACTCGTTCTTCACGTGGGGCTGGAAGGCACCGGTCGAATGGGCACGCGCATTCTGGCGCGAGGGCCGTCACTATGAGGCGCCGACCGCGTTCGTCGACCTGTCGAAACCCGCGTTCCGCTACGGCCTCGGCGAGATCAAGGTCGGCACCGGCGTGCACCGTCTCGGCGTGACCGTGACGACCGACGCGACGCGCTACACCGTGCGCAGCAAGGCGCAGGCGCACGTGAAGGTCACGCTGCCGAACGGCCAGCCCGCGCCGGCCGGCACGCAGATCGCGGTCGCGGCCGTCGACGAGGCGCTGCTCGAACTGATGCCGAACAACAGCTGGGACCTGCTCGACGCGATGCTGCGGCGACGCGCGTACGGCGTCGAGACGGCCACCGCGCAGATGGAAATCGTCGGCCGCCGCCACTTCGGCCGCAAGGCCGTGCCGGCCGGCGGCGGCGGGGGCAGCGCGCCGACGCGCGAGCTGTTCGACACGCTGCTGCTGTGGAATCCGCGCGTGACGCTGGACGCCAACGGCAGCGCGACCGTCGAGGTGCCGCTGAACGACGCGCTCACGCGCTTCCGGATCGTCGCGATCGCGGCGGTCGGCCCCGACCGCTTCGGCACCGGCAGCACGTCGATCCGCAGTACGCAGGATCTGCAGTTGATCTCCGGCCTGCCGCCGCTCGTGCGCGAAGGCGATGCGTTCCGCGCGCAAGTCACGCTGCGCAACACGACCGACCGCGCGATGCAGGTCGTCGTGACGCCGCGCGTGACGGGCCTCGATGTCGCACCGCAAACCGTGTCGCTGGCGGCCAATACGGCAACCGAAGTCGCATGGACGATCACCGTGCCCGAGCAGGCGCTCGACGCGGCCGGTGCGCTGAACTGGCGCATCGAAGCGGCCGAACAAGGCGGCAAGCGCGCGTCCGACGCGCTGGCGGTCGCGCAGAAGGTCGTGCCCGCGCTGCCGGTCACGGTACAGCAGGCGACGCTCGCGCAGGTCGACGGCACGCTGACGGTGCCGGTGGCCTCCCCGGCCGGCGCCGCGAACAACGCGCAAGGCTTGCCGCGCGGCGGCATCGCCGTGTCGCTGCAGTCGAAGCTCGCCGACGGACTGCCCGGCGTGAAGCGCTGGTTCGAGCGCTATCCGTACCGCTGCCTCGAACAGCAGACGTCGCGCGCGATCGGCCTGCGCGATCCCGCGCAATGGCAGGCGCTGATCGCCCGCATGCCCGTCTATCTCGACAGCGACGGGCTCGCGAGCTACTTCCCGCCGTCGTCCGACGATTCGCACGCCGGCAGCGCGACGCTGTCGTCGTACCTGCTCGTGGTGTCCGACGAGGCGAGCCGTCTCGACCCGCGCTTCGCGCTGCCGGAAGACCTTCGCACGCAGCTCGAAGCCGGGCTCGCGCGCTTCGTCGACGGCCGCCTCGAGCGCAACACGTGGGCGCCGCGCCAGGATCGCGACCTCCGCAAGCTCGCCGCGATCGAAGCGCTATCGCGCTACGGCGCCGCGCAGGGCCGCATGCTCGGCTCGATCGAGATCGCGCCGAACCAGTGGCCGACGTCGGCGGTGATCGACTATCACGCGATCCTCACGCGCGTGAAGGACATCCCGCAACGCGACGAGAAACGCGCGCAGGTCGAGCAGATCCTGCGGGCACGCCTCACGTACCAGGGCACGCAGCTCGTGTTCTCGACCGCGCGCGACGACGACCTGTGGTGGCTGATGACCAGCAACGAGACCAACGCGGCCCGCCTCGCGCTGGAATTCGCCGGCGATCCGGCGTGGAAGGACGAGATGCCGCGCGTGACGGCCGGCCTGCTCGCCCTGCAGCGCCAGGGCGCATGGCAGACGACCACGTCGAACGCGCTCGGCCTGCTCGCGGTCGAGCGCTTCTCGCGCACTTACGAGAGCACGCCGGTTGCCGGCGCGACGAAGGTCGCGCTCGGCGGCGACGAGCGCACGATCTCGTGGTCGCAGGCGCCGGCGCCCGCGCCCGCCGACCCGGCTGCATCGACCACCCCAGCCACCCCGGCCACCCGCGCCGCCGCGGCCCGCAGCGTGATGCTGCCGTGGCCGCGCGCGTCGCAGGCACCGGCCACGCTGTCCGTCACGCAAGACGGCACCGGCCGCCCGTGGGCCACGATCGAAAGCCTCGCGGCCGTGCCGCTGCGTTCGCCGTTCGCGGCCGGCTACCGGATCACGAAGACCGTCACGCCCGTGTCGCCCGCCGTCAAGGGCGTGCTGACGCGCGGCGACGTCGTGCGCGTGCATCTCGACATCGACGCGCAGAGCGACATGACGTGGGTCGTCGTCAACGATCCGGTTCCGGCCGGCTCGACGATCCTCGGTTCGGGCCTCGGCCGCGACTCCGAAGCCGCGACGCAGGGCGAGAAGACGCCGGACGGCGCCTGGCCGGCGTTCATCGAGCGCGACTTCGACGGCTACCGTGCGTACTACGACTATCTGCCGAAGGGCAAATTCTCGGTCGAGTACACGGTGCGGCTGAACAACGTCGGCACGTTCGGGCTGCCGCCGACGCGCGTCGAGGCGCTGTACGCGCCGTCCGTGTACGGCCTGTGGCCGAACCCGCCGATGACCGTGAAGCCGGCCGAAGCGGGCAAGTAACGAGTACGCGATGATCGATCAGGTATTGCCGCGGCCGGCGCGTTTCGCCGGCCGCGTATTCGTCGCCGTCGTGCTGGCCGCGCCGCTCGTCGCGCATGCGCTGCCGGGCTACGACGAAGTGCGCCGCAACTGGCGCAGCTCCGACTGGGTGCTGCTCGCGCGCGACGGCACGCCGCTGCAGCGCACGCGCGTCGACCTCACCGAACGGCGCGGCGACTGGGTGTCGCTCGCGGACGTGTCGCCCGCCTTTCGCGAGGCGATCGTCGTATCGGAAGACAAGCGCTTTTACGAACACAGCGGCGTCGACTGGCGCGGCATCGCCGGCGCCGCGTGGGGCAACCTGTGGAACGAACGCACGCGCGGCGCATCGACCGTCACGATGCAGCTCGCCGGGCTGCTCAGCGATTCGCCGCGCCGGTCGGGCCAGCGCTCGCTGCCGCAGAAGGCCTCGCAGGCCGTCAACGCGCTGCTGCTCGAACGCGGCTGGCGCAAGGACCAGGTGCTCGAGGCATACCTGAACCTCGTGCCGTTCCGCGGCGAGACGATCGGCCTCGCCGCGCTGTCTCAGGTGCTGTTCGGCAAGGCACCGTCGGGCCTCGACGCACGCGAAGCCGCGATCGCGGCCGCGCTCGTGCGTGCGCCCAACGCCACGCCCGCGAAGGTCGCCGAGCGCGCGTGCCGGATCCTGCGCGACATGCACGCGGAGCCGGCGTGTGCTTCGCTCGACGGCTACGTGCAGCTGGTCACCGCGCGGCCGGCCAGCGCCGCGCGCGACGACGGCGCCGCCCTCGCCCCGCACTTCGCGCGACGCATCGCGGCCGAGGTCCGGCCGGCGGCCGGCGCGCAGGTGCGCACGACGCTCGACGCGCCGCTGCAGCGCTTCGCGCGCGACACGCTGATGCGCGCGCTGACCGAACTCAACGCGCCCGCGCACCGGCGCAACGTGCAGGACGGTGCGGTCGTCGTGATCGACAACGCGACCGGCGAGATTCGTGCATGGGTCGGCTCGTCCGGCGCGCTGTCGAGCGCGCGCGACGTCGATGCCGTGCTCGCGCCGCGACAGGCTGGCTCGACGCTCAAGCCGTTCCTGTACGCGCAGGCGATCGACGAGAAACGGCTGACGGCCGCGTCGCTGCTCGACGACGCGCCGATCAACCTCGCCGCCGGCGGCGGCCTGTACATCCCGCAGAACTACGACAAGGATTTCAAGGGCTGGGTGAGCGTGCGCAGCGCGCTCGGCGGCTCGTTGAACGTGCCGGCCGTGCGCACGCTCGTGCTCGTCACGCCGCACCGCTTCGCGCGCACGCTGACCGCGCTCGGCCTGCCGCTCGCGCAGGAAGGCGACTACTACGGCTTCAGCCTCGCGCTCGGCAGTGCGGACGTCACGCTGCTGTCGCTGACCAACGCGTACCGCGCGCTCGCGAACGGCGGCGTCGCCCGCCAGGTCGTCGACCGGCCGGCGCCGGCACCGGCATCCGGCGCATCGGCCGCCTCGCCCGCCCGCACGGCCGACGGCACGCGCGTGTTCAGCGAGGCAGCCAGCTTCGTCGTGACCGACATCCTTTCCGACAACAACGCACGCGTGCGCACGTTCGGCTTCGACAATCCGCTCGCAACACGCTTCTTCTCGGCAGTCAAGACCGGCACGAGCAAGGACATGCGCGACAACTGGACCGTCGGTTTCACGTCGCGCTATACGGTCGGCGTGTGGGTCGGCAATGCGGACGGCTCGCCGATGTGGGACGTGTCGGGCGTCACGGGCGCGTCGCCGGTGTGGTCGGCCGTCGTCGGCTACCTGCACCGCGACGTGCCGAGCCGCGCGCCGCGCGCGCCGGCCGGCGTCGAGACGCGCCGCATCACCTTCGAGCGCGACATCGAACCGTCACGCAACGAATGGTTCGTCGCGGGCACGGCGGTCGACACGATCCGGCTCGCCGCGCCCGTCACGCCGGGCAAGGACGGCGCGCGTGCGCCGCTGACGATCGGCACGCCGACCGACGGCACGATCTTCGCGATCGACCCGGACATTCCGCCGAAGAATCAGCGGATCTGGTTCGAGCGCTCGGCCGGGCACGCCGCGAAGTTCGCGTGGCGGCTCGACGACAAGGTAATCGGGCATGCCGACCGCATCGCGTGGATGCCGTGGCCGGGCCGGCACCGGCTCGAACTCGTCGATGCGCGCGGCAATGTTGCCGACGCGATCGGCTTCGAGGTGCGCGGCGCGTTCGCGAAGGCGGCCGCGCGCAAGCCCTGAATGCGCGCTTCGGTCGGACGTTTCGACGTGACGCTCCGGCCTTACTCGCCGGCCGTGTTTGCCTTCGCCGGTTGCGACTGCGCGGAGAAATCGAGTGCCGGCGCGGTTGAAACCGCCGCTTCGTTCGCGACGCTGAAATTCGGGCGCGGCTGGTAGCCGAAGATCTTCGCGATCACGACGCCCGGGAACTGGCGGATCTGCACGTTGTAGTGCTGCACCGTCTTGATGTAGCGGCCGCGCGCGACCGCGATGCGGTTTTCCGTGCCTTCGAGCTGGGTCTGCAGGTCGCGGAACGCTTCGTTCGCCTTCAGCTCCGGATAGCGCTCGGACACCACCATCAGCCGGCTCAGCGCCCCGGACAGCTCGCCCTGCCGCTGGTCGAACGCCGCGAGCGCGGCCGGGTCCTTCGCCATCTCCGGCGTCATCTGCACGCTGCCCACGCGCGCACGGGCCGATGCCACCTCGGTCAGCACGCGCGCCTCGTGCGACGCGTAGCCCTTCACCGACGCGGCGAGATTCGGCACGAGGTCGGCGCGGCGCTGATACTGGTTCAGCACTTCGGACCATGCGGCATTGATGTCCTCGTCGGACGACTGGATCGCGTTGTAGCCGCACCCCGAGAGCGGGGTCAGCACGCAGCACACGAGCAGGATTCGAAACCATTTCATCATGGGTTGTTTCCGGTTGAACGCTCCGGGTGGAGCGGCAGGTGAAAGGAATCAGGCGCGCAGGCAGGCTGCGCATGGACGCTACCAGCGGCCCGATGCGCCGCCACCGCCGCTCGACCCGCCGCCGCCGCGGAACGAATCGGAACCCGATTGCGACCGGGAGCCGGACGAGGATGACGACGAAGACGAGCCGCCGCCCGTCAGCTTCGCCCAGATCACGGCGAGTACGCACAGCACGCCGAAGATGCCGGACAGCACTTCCCCGACCGAATAGTCCATTTCGCGCCCGATCGCGACGATCATGAACAGCGTCCCGCCCACGATCGCGGTGATTTTGCGCACGCGCGCCGACAGGAACAGGTTGATGCCGAGCAGGCACGGCCCGACACCGGCGACCGCCGGAACGAACGCCGCGGCGCCCAGCATGGCTTCGAGATTGCCGTTGAAGATCACGCCGACCGGCAGCATCACGACCGGCACGACGGCCGCCACGAGCCAGGCGGCCAGGAGCGCCACCCTGCGGCGCAGCTTGCGCCACTGCGCGACCACGCCGAGCACGACGTTGGCGACCCCGAGCAGGAACCAGAACCGCACGCCGCCCGTGTTCGGGCGTTTCCGCTCGGGCAGGCCGTTCGACTGGTATTTTGCGCCGCCGGCTCGCGCGTCGCGGGGCGGCGGGTTCGCGGCATCCGTCGCGGTCGCCGCGGCCGTTTCGTATGCTTCGTCGCGCCCGTCGAACGCCGTGGCGGGTGCAGGCTGCTCCGGCGCGGCGACGTCGGCCGGCATCATTTCGTGCGTCAGCGCGTCCAGCGCATCGCTGATGCCGGCTTCAATGCGGTTCTCGCGGAATGCCGGCACGATCCGCTCGCGAATGATCCGGCCCGCGACGATGTCCGGAATCGTGCCTTCGAGCCCGTAGCCGACTTCGATCCGCACGGTATGGTCGTTGAGCGCGGCGACGAGCAGCAGGCCGTTGTTGACCTCGGCCTTGCCGAGTTTCCATTGGTCGAACACGGTGGTCGCAAACTGTTCGATCGTCGATTGTCCGGTCGACCCGACCAGCAGGATCGCGACCTGTACGCCGAGCCGTTGTTCGAGCGCGGCGAGGCGGTCGGTCAGCTCGGAGGCGCAGGCCGCGCTCAGCACGCCCGTCGTGTCCGTCACGCGGCCTTTCAACGGCGGTGCGGCTTCCGGCTTCGGGGCGACCGGATAGGCTGCGGCGGCGGCCACGTGTGTGCAGGCCGACCGGGTCGGGGTGGAAAGCGTGGCGGCCATGGACGCCGCGACGGCGACGCTGTCATCTTCGGCCGGCGCCGCGATGGCCGTGCCGCCGAACAGCAAGATCGCGCCCGCGAGCAAGGCAGCGGCCTTCCGGAAGCCGGACCTGCCGGTCACGCCCCTGGTGCCGCGTGGGTGCCGAATGCCGGTTCGGGCCGTGCCTGCCCGCGATGCCGGATCGCCCTCGCCGCCCGGCGCGCACGGCCGGCCCGTCTGTCGTTTCGAATTCATGTCGGAAACGGCGCGCCGGCTCCATCGGGAACGGCACGTTCTCTCGTCGTTTTTAATCGTCCCGCAGCATAACCAATTGTGAAAGGAACTGAAAGGTTTCCGGCCGACTTCCGGATCTCGTCATTCCAGCGTGCCGCTGCACGACGCGCTCGTCGTCCGGCCGCGTCCGGCCGCAGGCCGGCCAGACGACCGAAACGGGCAAGCAGTGCACCGCTTCGGGACATAGAATGTGAACGACGCCGCACCGTCGGCGCCTGCCGGTTGCCCCACTCTCCTCAAGGCCAGCGACCATGAACCTGCACCCCAGGCGTTTCATCCGCCCCGCGCTGGGCACGCTCTGCCTCGCCACCCTCGCAGCGCTTCAGGCGTGCAACGGCGATGCCTGCTTCGGCGTGGACGTCTGCTTCAACAACAACAACACGCAAACCGTCGCGCTGTCGGGCACGGCCGCGACGGGCGACGCGCTCGCGAGCGCGCAGGTGACGGTCAGCTACGTGACGGGCTCGGCGACGACACTGACGGACGGCGGCGGCAACTACCGCGTGACGGTCAATGCCGAGCTGCCGTGCGTCGTCACCGTGACGTCGGGCGGCACGAGCCTGCATTCGCTCGCGTACGCGGGCGGCACGTTCAATACGACGCCCGAGACCGAGCTGATGCTGGTCTATCTCGCCGCCCAGCTCGGCACGAACACCGCCGCATTGATCGGCAATTTCCAGGGCAATCCGCGCTACCAGCAGGCGATGAACAGCCCGAACACCGTACAGGCCGCGCAATCGGCCGTGGTGACGAACCTGCAGCAGCGCTATTCGGTCACGCTCACGGCGCCGGCGTTCCTGACCACGTCGTTCACGGTCGGGCAACCGGGTGTCGACAGCGATCTCGTCGCGCTCGCGAAAGCCGGCGCGATCGACGCGAACGGGATGCCGGATCCGGCTGCGGTTTCGCTGCTCACGCAGGCCGGCGCGACGCATCCGCTTTGACAAGCGGCCGGCGGCGGGACGAACGTCGCCCGTTATTGCCTGGTATCGCGCGTCAGGCGCGCGCTTCGGGCGCGTCGTCGGCCAGCAGCGCCCACCGTTCGTGGTCGCGCCATGCGCCGTCGATGCGCAGATAACGCGGAGAAAACCCCTCTTTCGTGAAGCCGAGCCGCCGAACCAGCGCAATCGACGCATGGTTGCCCGGCTGGATGTTCGCTTCGAGCCGATGCAGCCCGAGTTCACCGAACGCGACACCGATCGCCGCGCGCATGGCGTCGGTCATCAGCCCCTTGCGGCTGAACGCCACCATCCCGTAGTACCCGAGATACGCGCTCTGGAACACGCCGCCGACGATCTCGTTGAGGTTCACCACGCCGACCACCGCCCCGGACGCGCGCTCGCGCGCGACGAAGCCGACGTTCGGCCCCGTCAGGCAGCGGCCGAACCACTGGTCGAATCCCGCCTGGTCGGTGAACGAGTCGACCCACGGCAGATGATGGCTCCGGCTCGCGCGATTGGCGGCGATCAGGTCGGCGGCGTCGGTTCGGGCGACGCGGTTCAGCAGGATCGGGTTCATGGGGCGGTCGACAGGCGGCATTTACGCGGCCTCCCCACGCCCGCACGCGACGGGCGCGGCCTCGGCCTGCTGCTGCGACAGGTACCGCAGCAGCTTGGTGACCATCCACACGACGATGCAGGACAGCGCGACGAAGAAGACCGCGAGCGGCGTCAGGACATGGATCGACACGAAACCGGCCAGCCCCATCATCGCGGACGACACGAGCAGCAGCGCGCATCCGAGGATCGCGCTCGTCAGGCCGGCGATATGCGGAAACAGCGAATTGCCCTTGGCCATCAGCGTCGGGTACATCGCACCCGCGCAGAAACCCATCACGAGCACCGGCGTCGCGAGCGTCCACACGCGCAGCCCGACGGTCAGCGCCAGCACCAGCATCGCGACCGACGCCCCCGCCATCACGCGCGCGCCGATACGCAGCCGTTGCTCGGCACTCGGCAGCCCGCGGCCGTGAATGCGGTTCGACAGCCCGCCGAGGAAATACATGAGCCCGATGCCGAGCGCGAGATAACCGAAGAAGGTCGGCGGCTTGTGCAGCGTGGTCTGCACCATGAACGGCCCGACGATGTTGAACACCAGCAGGATGCTGTAGCACAGCCCCTGTGCGAGGAAGCAGCTCTGGAACACCGGGCTCGCCAGCACCTTGCCCGCGTTCGTCATCAGCGTGCGCGGCTCGAGATGCACCGGCTTCGGCAAGGTTTCGCGGTATCGCCACAGCAGTGCCCACATCACCAGCGAGTACACCAGCAGGAACACGAGGCACGCGCGCCAGCCGAACCATTCCTGCAGGTGCGCGCCGATCACCGGCGCGATGATCGGCGCGAGCCCCCACGCGATCGACATGTACGTGAACGCGTGCATCAGCGCCTGGCCGGAGAACGAATCGGTGATGATCGCCTTCGCGAGCAGGTTGGTGGTCGCGATCCCGAAACCCTGCAGGCAGCGCGCCAGCACGAACGTCTCCAGGTTCTGCGCGCCGAGCGACAGCAGACAGCCGATTGTGTAGATCACGAGCCCGAACGCCAGCACGCGCTTGCGCCCGTATGCGTCGGCGACCGGCCCGAAGATGAGCTGGCCGAGCGCGTAGGCGGCCATGTAGCCGGACACGCTCGACTGGATCGCCTGCGGCGTGGTCGCGAACGACCGTGCCATGTCGGGCAGCGCGGGCACGTAGATGTCAATTGCGAGCTGGCCCGCGGACGCGAACAGGCAGATCAGGAACAACAGGAAACGCGGCGAGTTCGACTCGCGCGCGGGAGTGAGCGTGGCGTTCATGACGACTGGGGAGGATGTCGGACAGCGGTGACGCGGTCGTGCGATGTTCGAACCGCGAACACCCGTGCGTCATGTCGAATGCCGTATTGTGCCTGTTGTCGCGTCATGCCGCCGGATTCCCCTGGCACGGACGAGGTTGAATGCCGATTGCGGCATACCCGGAAATCCGCTACGGGCATTGCAGCAGACGCTTCGGGCCACTTCAGGCCGCTCGAATCCTGACTTGGGCCGGTACCTCGAGCGTCCCCGGCGTCCCCGGCGTCCCCGGCGACACCGGTCGCGCGCGGCCCGGAGATCAAGACCTGATGCTGTTCCAGCCACTTGCCTTCCAAACCGCGACCGCCGGCACGCACCGGCGGTTTTTCATTACCGAATGTCGATCAGCACCGCATCCGGTCAATACTGCGCCTGATCCGTCGGATTCCTGAACAGCTGCTTCATCTCCGCCGACAGCGGATAGTTGAGGCTCACGCCTTTCGGCGGGATCGGCTGCGTGAACCATTGGTCGTAGAGCTTCTCGGCCGCGCCCGACGTCTGCATCTTCGCAATCACGCCGTCGACCACGCGCTTGAACGCCGGATCGTCCCTGCGCATCATGCACGCGTAATTCTCGTGAACCAGCGGCGTGCCCGTCACCGTATACGCGCCCGGGTTGCGGTCCTTCGCGATCTCGCCGTACAGCAACGGCTCGTCCATCACGAACGCCACCGCGCGCCCGGTCGTGACGTTCATGAACGCTTCGGCATGATCCTTGGCGCTGATGATCGTCATGTTCATCGCCTTCTCTTCGTTGAGCTTGCGCAGCAGGCGCTCGTCCGACGTGCCGGCCGTCGTCGCGACCGTCTTGCCGGCCAGGTCCGCGAAATCCTTCACGCCCGAATCCTTGCGCGTGCTGAAGCGGATGCCATAAAGAAAGATGCTGTTCGAGAACGCGGCCTGCTTCTGCCGTTCGAGCGTGTTCGTCGTCGATCCGCATTCGAAATCGATCGTCCCGTTCTGCAGCAGCGGAATCCGGTTCTGCGACGTGATCGGGATCTCCTTCACCGAGAGGTTCGGCAGGTTCAATTCCGTCTTCAGCTGGTCGACGATGCGCGATGCGATGTCGCGCGAATAGCCGATGTTCTTCTGCTGGTTGTCCGAATACGAGAACGGCACCGACGATTCGCGAATGCCGAGCGACACGACGCCCGTGTCCTTGATCTTCTTCAGCGTGCCGGTGAGGGCCTGCGCGTGCGCGGTACCCGCCAGCGCACAGGACAGCGCGACGGCCAGCCAGCATAAGCGGCGATCCATGCTTTTCTCCTGACGAAACGTTGATCGAATCGCGATCCTACGCCCGACAAAATTCGCGTCGCATCAGGGAAAGCGTAAGCAACCTTCCACCGTGGCCGTGCATTGAAAGACGTTTGCCGTGCCGCGCAAACCGGCCCCCGCCGCACATTTCGCCCGACCGGCCGCACGCGGGCTCACCCCGCCTTCTGTGCCATACGTTCCAAACACGTGTTCGTGCTGCGGCGCAGCAACGTAATCGTTTGCGCCAGCCCCGGTTTTTCTCGTGAAACGTACTCAAGAAGCCGCCGCGCCAGCCGTTACCCAGTGCATGGCGCGTCGCAGCAAGCTTGCCGCGGCCGCCAGACAAAAACGACAAGGTCCGGGTCAGCCGGACCAGCGCCACCGCCGGCACGACGGTTATCTACGAGGATCGAGTTTCAACATGAGAACCAAGCGTTTCAATCTTGCGCTGGCGCGCTCTGCACATGCGCGCATGCTCGCCGGCATGCTGTCCGCCGCCGCCCTTCTGCCCCTCGCCGGTTGCGGCGGCGGTGGCGGCGGCGACGGCAGCAACCCGTCTTCTTCCAACGCGGCGCCGGCACCGGCACCTGCCCCCGCCCCGACGCCCGCTCCCGGCACTCCGACGACCCCGCCCGCCTCGGCCGGCAACAATGCATGCGCGACGCAGCAGGCCGCCGTGCAGATGGCGGCGCAGGCCGCGCCGGCAGAAGCGCCGATCGATCACCTGATCGTCAAGCTGAAGACGCTGACGGCCACGCGCGCGATGGCGGCCATCGACAACGGGACGCGGCTCGACGCGGTCATCCAGCGCTCGATGACGCGCTGGACGGCACCGGTCGCCGGCAGTGCACGCGCCTATGCGAGCACGGTCGGGCAAGCCCCGGTGAACGTACAGGTCGAACGGACGATCTCGAACGGCGCGGCCGTGCTGTCGCTCGGCCAGCGCATGGCAGCCACCGACGCAGCCGCGCTCGCGCAGGCATTCGCGGCCGATTCGGACGTCGACTACGCGGAACCGGATCACCCGATGCAGATCCGCGACACGCCGAGCGATCCGCTCTACAACCAGCAGTGGTACCTGTCCGACCCGACCGCCGGCATCGACCTGCCGCCCGCCTGGAACGTGACCAAGGGTTCGCCGACCGTCGTCACGGCCGTGCTCGACACCGGCTACCGGCCGCATGCCGACCTCATGGGCAACGTGCTGTCCGGATACAGCTTCATCAGCAACGTCAACACCAGCAACAACGGCCTGACGCGCAACCCTGACGCAACCGATCCGGGCGACTGGGTCACGCAACAGGAACTCGACAACGCAAACGGCCCGTACTATCACTGCGCGAGCCAACCGAGCGACAGCAGCTGGCACGGCACGCGCGTGATGGGCGTGATCGGCGCGACCGCCAACAACGGCACCGGCATCGCCGGCGTGTCGTGGCTCAGCCAGATCCTGCCGGTACGCGTGCTCGGCAAGTGCGGCGGCGTGACGAGCGACATCGCCGACGGGATGCGCTGGGCAGCCGGCATCCCGGTGAACGGCGTGCCGACGAACCCGCGCCCCGCGAAGGTCATCAACCTGAGCCTCGGCGGTGTCGGCGCGTGCAGCACGACGTTCCAGCAGGCCATCGACGACGTGACCGCGAAGGGTGTGACCGTCGTCGTCGCAGCCGGCAACGACGGCCTGTCGACCGGGCTCGACCAGCCTGCGAACTGCCGCGGCGTGATCAGCGTCGGCGCCACCGATGCGACCGGCCGCCGTGCCTCGTTCAGCAACTTCGGCGCCGATGTCTCGCTGAGCGCGCCGGGCGTCAACATCCTGTCGACGTCGAACACCGGCACCACGACGCCGGGCTCGGACACCTACGGCCTCGCGAACGGCACCAGCCTTGCGACGCCGCAGGTGTCGGGCGTCGCCGCGCTGATGCTGTCGGTGAACGGCACCCTCACGCCCGCGCAGATCCAGCAGAAGCTGCAAGGCGGCGCGCGCACGACCAAGCTCGCGGCCGGCACGTCGTGCACCGCGATGCCGGCAGGCTCGGGCATTGTCGACGCAGGGGCCGCCATCGCGGCAGCCGGCCAGTAACCCGCCCCTGCTTCCACGCGGCCGCGCGCATGCCGATCACGCATGCGCGCGGCCGTTTCATTCGCGGCAATCCGGGGCTGCGCCACGCACACATCACCCCGATCATGTTTCCCGAAATAACGACCGACAAAAGGGTTGACGCTTCGCACAGCGACCCATTACCATCGCTCCCGTCTAATTACATGGAGTGTTCTGTGAACACCGATGCGAGTTGTAGTTGGTGCCTGACCAACTTGACTGCTGCCTGAGGAAAACGCGCAGAGCCTCGTCTTCTGCCGCATCCCGGGAAGCAGGATGCGGCGCCCTTCCGGCCTGACCGGCCAGATCTCCCGCCGAATTTTCGATGTTGTCGAACGCACGCGCCGCGCCGTCGCGCGCGTGCGTTCGTGTTGCGCGCAGCGTCAGCCGCGTGCGCCTTCCGTTCGCGTGCCGTCTGGCCGCGCGCCTTCGTGCGCGCGTCGCCTTCGATCGCCCGTGCCGATCACCCGCAACCGACAGGAGTGCAGATGAACTCAGACGACAGTAGTCGATTACCGCTCGCCGGTGCGACGCCGCGCATCGCCCCTCCGGCCGCACCGCACGCGCCGGCGAGCGTTCCCGCCATCACCGATCCACAGCCGATCGCGCCTGACGCGACGCGGCGGGGAGCGCTCGTGCGTCGATAACGTCACGGTCGCTCCCCGCCCGCCGCCTCGTGCGCAAGGAGCGACTCATGACAACACGACACAACACCTCGCACAAGAAACAACGCGGCTTCATCAAGGCCGGCACCGGCCCGCAGAACGAACCGCGCATCATGCGCGCCGCGCAAGAAGCGGCCCGTCCGCTCGAAGACACGCTGAAGTCGCTGAACACCAGCACGCGCGGCCTCACCTACGATCAGGCCGCCGGCCGCCTGCAGCACGACGGCCCGAACGAAATCGCGCACGACAAGCCGCCGCACTGGACCCGCCAGCTGCTGCTCTCGTTCCACAACCCGTTCGTCTACGTGCTGCTGGTGCTGGCCGCCATCAGCTTCTTCACCGACGTCTGGTTCGCCGCACCCGACGATCGCGACTACGTCGGCATGACGATCCTGCTGACGATGGTCACGATCAGCGCGCTGCTGCGTTTCGTGCAGGAATTCCGCTCGCTGCGCGCGGCCGAGAAGCTGAAGGCGATGGTCCGCACGACCGCGACCGTGCAGCGCGCGGTGACCGACACGTCCGAGCCGTCCCGCCGCGAGGTGCCGATGCGCGAAGTCGTGACCGGCGACATCGTGCACCTGTCGGCCGGCGACATGATCCCGGCGGACGTGCGCCTGCTCGCGTCGCGCGACCTGTTCATCAGCCAGGCCGTGCTGACCGGCGAGGCGCTGCCGGTCGAGAAGTACGACACGCTCGGCGCGGTCGCGGGCAAATCCGCCGGCACGCGCGCGGCCGGTGCGGCGACCGATACGTCGGCATCGTTGCTCGATCTCGAGAACGTCTGCTTCATGGGCACCAACGTCGTCAGCGGCACGGCGACGGCCGTCGTCGTCGCGACCGGCGAGGACACCTACTTCGGCTCGCTCGCGCGCAACGTCGTGAGCCACAAGCGCATCGAGACGAGCTTCGACCGCGGCGTCGCGAGCGTGAGCTGGCTGCTGATCAAGTTCATGTTCGTGATGGTGCCGATCGTGTTCATGATCAACGGTCTGACCAAGGGCGACTGGCTGAGCGCGCTCACGTTCGCGCTCGCGGTGGCCGTGGGCCTCACGCCCGAGATGCTGCCGATGATCGTCAGCGCGAACCTCGCGCGCGGCGCGGTCGCGATGGCGCGCCGCAAGGTCGTCGTGAAACGCCTGAATTCGGTGCAGAACTTCGGCGCGATGGACGTGCTGTGCACCGACAAGACCGGCACGCTCACGCAGGACAAGATCATCCTCGAGCATCACCTCGACCTGTCGGGCCACAAGAACGAGGACATCCTGCGGCTCGGCTGGCTGAACAGCTTCCACCAGAGCGGGCAGAAGAACCTGATCGACATCGCGGTCGTCGCACGTGCCGACGAGATCGGCGAGCGCGTGAAGCCGCAGGGCTACAAGAAGATCGACGAACTGCCGTTCGACTTCGTCCGGCGCCGCCTGTCGGTCGTCGTCGAGGATACGCGCGGCACGCACCTGCTGATCTGCAAGGGCGCGGTCGAGGAGATGCTGGCCGTCTCCACGCACGTGCAGGATGAAGACGGCGTGCGTCCGCTCGACTTCGTCGCGCGCAAGCGGCTGCTCGAACAGGCGAGCGCGTACAACGAGGACGGCTTCCGCGTGCTCGTGCTCGCGACGCGCACGATCCCGCGCGGCGACGAGCGCCAGCAGTACCGCACCGCCGACGAACACGACCTTGTCGTGCGCGGCTTCCTGACCTTCCTCGACCCGCCGAAGGAATCGGCCGCACCGGCGCTCGCCGCGCTGCGCGAAAACGGTGTCGCGGTGAAGGTGCTGACGGGCGACAACCCGATCGTCACGATGAAGGTGTGCCGCCAGGTCGGCCTCGAACCCGGCAAGCCGATTCTCGGCACGGAGATCGAAGCGCTCGACGACGCGACGCTCGCGCAGGTCGTCGAACGCACGACCGTGTTCGCGAAACTGACGCCGCTGCAGAAGGCACGCATCGTCAAGGCGCTGCAGGCGAACGGCCACACGGTCGGCTTCCTCGGCGACGGCATCAACGACGCCCCCGCGCTGCGCGACGCCGACGTCGGCATCTCGGTCGACAGCGGCGCCGACATCGCGAAGGAAACCGCCGACATCATCCTGCTCGAAAAGAGCCTGATGGTGCTCGAGGAAGGCGTGATCAAGGGCCGCGAGACGTTCGGCAACATCCTGAAGTACCTGAACATGACCGCGAGCTCGAACTTCGGCAACGTGTTCTCGGTGCTCGTCGCGAGCGCGTTCCTGCCGTGGGAGCCGATGCTCGCGACGCAGCTGCTCGTGCTGAACCTGATCTACGACACGTCGCAGATGCTGCTGCCGTGGGACAAGATGGACCCCGAGTTCCTGAAGAAGCCGCGCAAGTGGGAAGCCGGCAACATCAGCCGCTTCATGCTGTGGGTCGGGCCGACGTCGTCGGTGTTCGACATCACGACGTACATCCTGATGTGGACGGTATTCGGCGCGGGTGCGATGTATCACCTGAACGGCGGTGCGGGCGGCCAGATCGTGATGAACTCGGGCTGGTTCATCGAGAGCCTCGTATCGCAGACGCTCGTCGTGCACCTGCTGCGCACGCAGAAGATCCCGTTCCTGCAGAGCACGGCCGCGCTGCCGGTGCTGCTGTCGACGTTCACCGCGATCGCGATCGGCTGCTGGCTGCCGTTCTCGCCGTTCGCGGAGTCGCTCGGCTTCATGCACCTGCCGGGCACCTTCTGGCTGTGGCTCGCCGCGACGATGGTCGGCTATATCCTGCTCGCGCAGATCGTCAAGACGATCTACGTGCGCCGCTACAAGCAGTGGTTCTGATGGTCCCGGCCTGAAGCCGGCCGGCCCACGCGCTTCGCCGTGGGCCGGCCGGCCCGCCATGCACGACACAGGTGATGCAATGAAGAGAATGCTTCCGCTCGCAGCCGCGAGCGCCCTCCTCGCGCCGTTCGATGCCCTCGCCACCCATCCGCTCGTCAGCGACGACACGGGCACGCAGGGCAACGCGAACCGGCAGTTCGAGTTCAACGCCGAGGAAACCTCGAAACAGGAAGAAAACGGCCGCCACCAGCTGTGGAACGCGACGCTCACGCGCGGGTTCGGCGAACGCGTCGATCTCTACGTGAACGTGCCTTACACGCATCTGCAGGCACGCTCCGACGAACATGGCGCCGGGCTCGGCGATGTCGAGATCGGCATGAAATGGCGGTTCGTCGAACGCGGCCCGCTGTCGGTCGCGCTGAAGCCGAAACTGACGACGCCGACCGGCAACGACCGGCGCGGGCTCGGCACCGGCCGCGCGGGTGCCGGCGCAACGCTGCTCGCACAGCTCGACGTCGCGCGATTTTCGTTCCTCGCGAATGCGGGCATGACGTACCAGCCGAATCGCCAGGGCGACCTGACGTCGATCTGGGCCGTGTCGGGCGCGGCGATCTACAAGGCGACCGACAAGCTGCAGATCGTGGCCGACATCGGCACGTCGCGCAACACGGAGCGCGGCGCCGGCGCGAATCCCGCGTTCGCGATCGCGGGCGCGATCTATTCGCCGAAGCCGTGGCTCGATCTCGACATCGGCTATCGGCGCGGGCTGAACGACCAGACCTACGATCATTCGGTGATGGGCGGCGTCACGGTGCGGTGGTGACACGCAGGTGTGCGGCATCGAACCGCATACCGAACCGCCAGACGACGGGCCGCTTCCAGCGGCCCGTTTTTCATTGCGTGTCGTTCGCGCCGAACAGTTGCGCGCACACGGCGCGCCCTTCGTCGGTCAGCGCGGCGCTGCCGGTGCCGTCTTCGTTCAGCGTCGTCGTACTCAGGCCCGCGGCGTCGAGCTGCGTCAGCACGCGGCGCAGCGTGCTCATCGGCAGTTGCGTGCGTTTCGCGATCTTCGGCAACGACCAGGTCTTGCCGGCCGGATCGCTCGCGGCGTCGTTCAGCGTTGCGAGCGTCGCGACGAGTGCGGGATCGAGCGGGGATTCGTCGGATTCTGAGGTCATCGATTCGGTCCGTAGCAGACAGGAGATTCATTCGCGCATTCAGCGCCGATTGCGGAGACTATATCGCTTCGCCCGTCAGGCGTCCTTGATCGCGGCGCGCATGAACGACACGAAGCGCGTGGTCACGGGATCGTCGCGATCCGACCGCCAAGCCAGCCCGACGCTCCACTTTGCGTCCCGGCCATCGAGCGGCAGCACCGTCGCATCGCGCAGCAGGTACTGCGCGCGCGACGGAATGAACGCGACGCCGACACCGGCCGCGACCGACGTCAGCACCGACTGCACGTCCTCGGCCTGCTGTGTCACGTGCGGCACGAAGCGGCGCTCGACGCACCATCGATCGATCTGCGCGGCGAGCCCCGGGCCCCGCGCACGCTGCAGCGCGATGAAGCCGATCTCGTTGAGCACGTCGAGATCGGCCGGCACGCGCTTGAAGCCGAGATGCGGCGGCACCGCCAGCGCGAGCCCCTCGTCGACCACCTTGAACGACGACAAACCTTCGTCGGCCGGCAAGCGCAGAAACCCGGCATCGAGCTTGCCCGCGTGCAGCCGGCGTGTCTGCTCGGACGACGACAGGTCGCTCAACGTGACCGCAATGCCCGGATTGCGGCGACGAAACTCCGCGACCCGCTTCGGCACGATCGTCAGCACCGACAGGCAAATGCCGAGCCGCAGATGCCCGCGCTGCCCGCTGGTCGCCTCCCGTGCGCGCGCGAGGATCTCGTCGGCATCGCGCACGAGCGCCTGCGCGTCGGGCAGGAAACGCTCGCCGAACGGCGTCAGCTCCGCGCCGTGCCGCCCGCGCTCGAACAGCTTGCCGCCGAGGCTCGCCTCCAGCGCGCCGATCTGCTTGCTCAGTGCCGGCTAGCTCATGTGCAGCGCATCGGCCGCGCGGCTGAAATGGCACAGCTCGGTGACGGTCAGGAACGTACGCAGCAGTTTCAATTCCATTCTTAAAAGGAATCGTAACGATTGAAACATTCATTTTACCGATCGAATGCAATGACGTTCAATACGGGCATGCCCTTCCCGGAACCGACTGTCATGCCCCTCGATCATGCCGCCGACTGCGTGGCCGACCAGCCGTGCGATACGGCCGTCGCGAACGAACGCACCGCCGCGGCCGATACACGTGCGCCGAAACGTCGTGCCGAACGCAGCGACGGACGCAGCCGCCGTTTTCGCTTCGGCGATGCGCTCGACGACCCGCCGCCGCGCGTGGTAACGGGGTCGATCGCGATCAGTTTCGCGGTCGTGTCGCGGCGGAACTGGCCGCGTTAAGCGGTACCGGCCGCGCAAAGCCCCGCCATGTCGATCCGATACACGTTGCCGTCCGTGCCGACAACGTACAGCGCACGACCACGGCCGACCGCGCGTGCCACACCCACAGGCGCCGAATCACCATTCAGCATGCGATACGCGCGTACCACCCGTACCTGGCCATCGGTGCCCAGACGCACGAGCTGCAACACGTCGCGATCGCCGTATGCCCCGCACAGCAGCGCCACGAACCCGCCGTGTTGCGCTTGGTCTTCCATCACCGCGAACGCGTGACTGCCCTTGACCGGAATACGCCATGACGCAACAGGCTGCCGGTAGCGCAAGTGGACGAGCGCGAATTCGCTGTAGTAATACAACCAGACGTCGTGGTCGCCCTGAACGTTGAGCGCATAACAGTCGTCGATCGGGCCCAGCCCCTCGGGCGGCGAGAACGCATGAAGCTGCTCGCCGCGCCGGCTCCAGGCGGCCAGTCCGGACGCCCCGACCGGCGCCCCCCAGCCGAAATTGCCGAAGACACCCTCGTCGAAATAGGACGTCCAGATTTCCCCCGTGCCCGTGACCTGCACGGACCGGATGCCGTCGCCCAGCAGTATTTCTCCGCAACGCGTGCCGTCGCGGCGATAGAGGCGGCCGTTCAGGTCGAAGTCGTCCGGCCCGCGATAAGAGGATCGACAGCAAACCACCAGCAGATCGTCTCCCACCGGCTGGATCTCGTGAATATCGAACGGTTCGTTGTCGACGACGAGATCGAGCAGCGTTTCGCCGTCCCGCCACGCAATCAAGCGATAGCGCCGCGCAGCCGACGGTGTCGTGATCGCGAACGAAGCGCCGTCGGAGCGTGTCCGGTCGTCGAGCGATTCCAGTGCAAATGCCGTGTACAACGCATCGTCCGCGCCGACGTTGAAGGCAACGAGTTCACCTGTCGCGGACAGGCTGCCGATCGATGCAAGCGGCAGCACGGGCAGCGCGTGCGGTTGGCGGGACATGGGTTCTCCTGGCGATGGGCTCGCCATCTTGCCGGCCGTACCATCGTTTGTCACGCCGGCGCGACATATCGACGCAAAACGCGGCGCACCGCAGCGGCAGCCGGCAAAACAGCGCGCCGACGGCCGGCTGCTATCGTCATCCTCCCGCGATCGACCTTATAATTTCCCGCACCCGCTGACCGCCCATGCATTCCGCGCCGCCACCTCGCGCGTGGAAAGGAGACTTTCGCTTGACCGGCCTCATCGCGCGCGTGCCTCGCGCCCGGACCACGCTGATCCTCGCTCTCTCGTTCCTGCTGCTCGCGTTCGCCGCGAACGCGTCCGCGCAGCGCGCGCAGCCGCATCGCACCGCGCAGGCCCACGCGCATCCGCACAAGAAAGCCGTCAAGAAGAAACCCCACCGCAAGCACAAGGCGGTCAAGCATCGTCGCCCGAGTGCGAAGCATCAGACGATCAAGCGTCACGCCGCCCCGGCCCCGCATCGCCGCGCGAAGCGCACGACCGCCGTCCGCCCGCGCCCGGCCGCCGCGAAACCGCGTCTGATGGCAAGCTGCGGCTACACCCCGCGCGCGGTCAATGCCCTGCATTCGCGTGCGGCCTACGTGCTCGACGTCGACTCCGGCACGCCGCTGCTGGCGCGCAACGCACGCACGGTGCGGCCGATCGCGTCGATCTCGAAGCTGATGACGGCCGTCGTCGCGCGCGATGCCGACCGTCCGCTGAACGGCGTGCTGCGCGTCACCGCGCGCGACCGCGACACGATCAAGTTCACCGGCTCGCGCCTGCAGGTGGGCTCGGAACTGTCGCGCCGCGAGATGTTCCATATCGCGCTGATGTCGTCGGAAAACCGCGCGGCCGCCGCGCTGAGCCGCGACTATCCGGGCGGGCGCGCCGCGTTCGTCAACGCGATGAATCGCGAAGCGCGCCGGCTCGGCATGCACCATACGCACTTCCGCGAGCCGACCGGCCTGTCGCCGCACAACGTGTCGACGGCCGAGGATCTCGCGAAGCTCGTCGGCGCGGCGGCGCAGGACCCGCTGATCCGCTATTTCTCGACGGATACGTCCACCACCGTACGCCCGGGCGACGGCGAGCTGGTGTACGTGAATTCCGACCCGCTCGTCCGCTACCGCCGCCTGCCGATCCGGCTGCAGAAAACCGGCTTCATCAACGAGTCGGGGCACGGCGTCGTGATGCGCATGCGTGTGAAGGGCCGCCGCGAAACGGTCGTGCTGCTCGGCGCACCGACGCGTGCGGGCGTCTCGAGCGATGCCATCAAGATCCATCGCTGGCTGTCCTGCTCGATCCAGTGAGCGCGCGGGCGGCCGGCGCAGTCACCTACGGGAGCGCAGCCATGCAGGACGAATACCGCTTCAACGCATTTGGCCGTCTACTCGCCGTCGTGCGCAAGGACGACCGCTGGGCCGTGTTCGATCTCGGCACCGAAGGCAAGCGACGCGCGGCCAACCTGCACATTCCGTCCGCGCTCGCCGCCGACGAACTCGCGCAATACCTCGGCGACCTGCTGCACGAGAGCGCGACCCCGAGATACAACGAGGTCGTACCGGTCCCGCTCCGCCGCGCGTAACCGCACACCCGGCCGTACCTCGAACCGGCGGTCAATTCGACAGCTAAACTTGCAAGTTTAGCTGTCGTGTTCTATGATCCGCCGCATGAACCCTCCACGCAAATCCGGCGTTTCCGCCGATATCGTCGCTGCCGACCTGACCCTCGCGGTCGGCCAGCTGGTCCGCCGGCTCCGCTCCGAGATCGAATCCGACGGGCTCGGCATGTCCCAGACGAGCGCGCTCGCGCGACTCCAGCGGCACGGGCCGATGACGACCGCCGATCTTGCGCGCGCCGAAGCGATGAAGCCTCAATCGATGAAGGCGATTCTCGCGAGCCTCGAGGAAGACGGTCTCGTCGAGCGCGAACCGCATCCGACCGACGGCCGCCAGATCCTGTTCCGGCTGACCGCGGCCGGCCTCGACGCACGGCTCAAGCGCAACGCCGCCAAGCACAAGTGGCTCGGCGCCGCGATCGAGCAGCTCGACCCCGCAGACATCGACACGCTCGCCGCCGCAATCCCGCTGATCCGCCGCATCGGCGAGCAGTGAACCCGGCCCGCGCGCCTCGCGGCATTCGCGCGCACGGCTTTCCTCGTCCCTTCCACGGAGCCCCCATCATGAGCGCAACCCGTCTCGACACGAACACGGCACTCGTCGTCATCGACCTGCAGAAAGGCATCGTCGCCCTCCCCACCGCGCACCCGGTCGAGCCGGTGGTCGCACACAGCCGCGCGCTGCTCGACGCATTCCGCGGCCGCGGCCTGCCGGTCGTGCTCGTCAACGTCGCCGGCGTTGCGCCGGGCCGCACGCAGCAGCAGGCGCGCACCGGTGCGCTGCCCCCCGACTGGACCGAGCTCGTCCCCGAACTGAACCGTCAGCCCGGCGACCACGTCGTGACGAAAAAGACCTGGGGCGCGTTTACCGGCACCGGCCTCGACGCGCACCTGAAGGCCGCCGGCGTCACGCAGATCGTGCTGGCCGGCGTCGCGACGAGCATCGGCGTCGAGTCGACCGCACGGCAGGCGCACGAACTCGGCTACAACGTCACGCTCGCCATCGACGCGATGACCGACCTCAACGCGGACGCGCATGCGAACAGCGTCGAGCGCCTGTTCCCGCGCCTCGGCGAGACGGGCACGACGCAGGACATCGTCGCGCTGCTCGACCGGCGCGGCGTGTGAGCGGCGAACGCGCGCAGCCGGCGCCGGGCCGCGCGGCCGGCCGGCTCGATCCGTCGATCTGGAAGGTCGGCGCGGTCGCCACGCTCGGCTCGCTGCTGTCGCAGCTCGACGCGACGATCGTCAACGTGTCGCTGTCGAGCCTCGCGACCGACCTGCACGCGAGCCTCGCGACGATCCAGTGGGTGACGAGCGGCTACCTGCTCGCGCTGACGCTGGTGCTGCCGCTGAACGGCTGGCTCGTCGACCGGATCGGCGCAAAGGCGCTGTATCTGTGGTGCTTCTCGGTATTCACGCTCACGTCGGCCCTGTGCGGGCTCGCATGGTCCGCGCCGTCGCTGATCGCCTTCCGCGTGCTGCAAGGGGTCAGCGGCGGGCTGCTCGCGCCGATGGCGCAGATGATGATCGCGCGTGTCGCCGGCCAGCAGATGGCGCGCGTGATCGGCTATGCGGCCGTGCCCGTGCTGCTCGCGCCGATCCTCGGCCCGGTCGTGGCCGGCGCGATCCTGCAACACGCGTCGTGGCGCTGGCTGTTTCTCGTGAACCTGCCCGTCGGCGTGCTGGCGCTCGTGCTGGCCGCGCGGTTCCTGCTCGCCGACCGCGACGACGCGCAACGGCGCACGCTCGACTGGGTCGGCCTCGCGCTGCTGTCGCCGGGGCTCGTGCTGTTCCTGTACGGCATCGAGCGGATCAACGAAGCGCCCGGCATCGCGGCGATCGTCGTGTCGGCGCTGTTGCTCGCCGCGTTCCTGCGGGCCGAGACGCGCAACGGCGACGATGCGCTGATCGACCTTGCGCTGTTTCGCGGCAAGGTGTTCGGCGCGGCCGCGTCGACGCAGTTCCTGTCGAACGGCGCGCTGTTCGCGGGCCAGATGCTGATTCCTGTGTTCCTGATCCAGGCGTGCGGGCGCACGCCCGGCGAAATGGGCTGGCTGCTCGCGCCGATGGGCCTCGGCATGCTCGTCACGTATCCGTCGATGGGCGCACTGACGAGCCGGTTCGGCGTGCGCCGGCTGGCCTCGGCCGGCGCGTTGCTCGCACTCCTCGCGACGCTGCCGTTCGTGTTCCTCGCGCTGACCGGCTACGACCCTTACCTGCTCGTGCCGGCGCTGTTCCTGCGCGGCATGGGCCAGAGCGCGATCGGCGCGCCGTCGATCGCCGCCGCGTATGCGTCGGTCGAGCGCCGCAACCTGCCGATGGCGACGACCTCGCTCAATATCGTGCAGCGTCTCGGCGGCCCGACGTTCACCACCGTGTGCACGCTGTTCCTCGCATGGCGGCTGCAGGTCGAATCGGCGGCGGGCGGCGGCACGCCGGCAAACGCGTATGCGTGGGCGTTCGGCCTGCTTTGCGTGCTGCACGCGGCAAGCGTCGTCACGACGCTGCGCCTGCCGTTGTGGTCGGCCGGTGCGGGCGGGCAGCCGGCCGGCACCGCGCGCGCCGGTTCGCGCTGACCTTCGGTCGGCCGCACGACACGTGCGGCCGACCCGCTACGGCAGCCACATCGGCACGATCGAGATCACGAGCAGCACGCCGAGCGCCGCATTCAGGCAGTGCCACTGCCGCTCCGTGCGCAACACCCGCGCGAACAGCAGCCCGGCGAAACACCAGAGCGACAGCGACGCCATCGCGGCCACGCCGAACGCCAGCCCGAGCAATATGCCGAGCCGGGCCGGGCCGGACGCGAGCGCGGCGAACGACGCGGCCGCGCCGAGCGTCATCGCCCAGCCTTTCGGGTTGTGCCAGAGCATCCAGACGCCGCTGATGAAACCCTGCGGCCGGTGCACCTCGGCATCCAGCCGCGGCTTGCCGCCGCGCCCGATGCGCACGGCCAGCCACACGAGGTACACCGAACCGACCGCCTTCATTACGAGTTGCAACGCGGGCAGCGCAAGCAGCACGCCGCCGAGCCCGGCCGCGGCCGCCGCGGCCATCGACGCCAGGCCGGCCGCGATGCCGGCCATCATCGGCAGCGAACGCCGATAGCCGAAATGCGCGCCCGACGCAGTGGCGAGCGTCGTCGCGCCGCCTGGCGTCACGGTGGACACGATCACGAACAGCATCAGCGGCAGGTAGTCTCGGAACGGCACGGAAGCTCCCGGTTGGCGTCGTCGAAGCCCTGTTTTACGCGCGATCCCGCCATTACGACAGCGAAAGCTTTTTATGCCTGTCATTAGCGTTCATAATGCGCCGCATGGCACGTCATCTCGACATCGCGCTGCTGCGCGCCTTCGTCACGGTCGCCGATCATCGCAGCATGACGGCGGCCAGCCGCGCGCTGCACCTGACGCAAGGCGCGATCAGCCAGCAGGTCGCGCGGCTCGAAACGCTGTCCGGCCCGCTGTTCGTCCGCGAGCACCGCAACCTGCTGCTCACGGCGGACGGCGAGCGGCTGCTCGGGCAGGCGCGCCGGCTGCTCGCCGTGCACGATGCGCTGCTGGCCAACATGACGGCCGGCGCGGTCGACGGCCCCGTGCGCCTCGGCGCGCCGCAGGATCTCGTCGGCACCTGTCTCGCGCCGATCCTGAAGGGTTATGCGCAGGCGCATCCGCAGGTCGCGCTCACGCTCGTGTGTGAGGCGTCGCCGGAGCTGCACCGGGGGCTCGCGCAGGGCGAACTCGACGTCGCGCTGATCGAGGCGCCGGTCGGGCCGTCACGCGGCGAGTGCATCGCCGTCGACCGCCTGGTCTGGGTCGGCGCGAAAGGCGGCACCGCGTACCGGAACACGCCGCTGCCCGTATCGATGGTCGCGCCGACCTGCGCGTTCCGCCCGACGGTGCTCGACGCGCTGCGCGGCTGCGATCGCGCGTGGCGCACCGTGTTCGAGAACGGCAGCATCGACGCCACCACCGCGACCGTGCGCTCCGACCTCGCCGTCACCGCGTGGCTCGCGTCGACCGTGCCGGCCGACCTCGACATCCTGCCGGCCGGCAGCGGCCTGCCCGCGCTGCCGAACTTCGCGATCAACCTTCATCTGCCGCGCGGCCAGCACACGCCGGCCGCGACGGAACTCGCGCGCCACCTGCGCAACGGCTTCGCGCGCCTGCGCGCGGCTGCATAGGGCCGACGCTACACGGTGCCCGGCTCCTGCGGCGCCGGCGTCGTGCCGGCGGCCTCGAGCGCCTGGTGCAGCGTCGGGAAGATGCACGACGCGCCGACGATCTCCGTGATCCGGTGACGATCCATGTCCGCGCGCAGGTAGCGGTTGACACGCCCGAACAGCACGCCGATCCCGCGCGCGTGCAGCATCCTGACGAGATCGGTCAGCGTGCGCGCGGCCGAATAATCGATGTCGGTGACGGCCCCCGCATCGATGACGAACCAGCGCGCCGGCACCGGCGCCGCATCGACGAGCTCGGTCACTTCGGCGGCGAACAGGTGATCGTTCGCGAAAAACAGGTCGGAGCCGAACCGGTAGACGATCAGCCCCGGCGCCGTCATCGCGCCCCGCCGCGTGGGCACCGGCTGCCACCTGCCGTTCCCTTCGACCGGTTCGAGCACCATCGTGTGCGGCTGGTAGCTGTGGCGCACGTGCCGCATCAGCGACAGCGCGACGGCCAGCAGGATGCCGTGCTCGACGCCGACCGTCACGACGGCCACGGCCGTGACCAGCGCAAGCGTGAACTCGCCGGGGCTTTCCCTGCGGATCGCGGCGAGGCTGCGCACGTTGATCAACCCGAGCGCGATCGTGAACACGATGCCGGCCAGCACCGCATGCGGCAGATACTGCAGCGTCGTGCTGAAGAACAGCAGGACCACCGCCACCACGGCCGCAAACGCGAGATGCCCGATCTGGCTGCGCACGCCCGCGCCGTCGGCCATCGCCGTCTGCGTCGGGCTGCCGTTGACGACAAACGCGCCGCCCACCGCCGCCGCGGCGTTCGCGGCCGCGAGGCCGAGGATGTCGGCATTGGTATCGACGTCCTCGCGATACTGCTGCGCGAACACGCGCGCGGCGGCCGCGCTCTGCGCAATGATCATCACGAAACACGACGCGGCGACCGGTACGAGATCGAGGAACTGCTGCCACGTGACGGACGGCCAGCGCAGCGGCGGCAGCCCGCCCGCGACCGGCCCGAGCACCGCGATGCCGTGCGCGGCGAATCCGAACGTGCCGCTCGCCGCGATGCTGCCCGCGACCGCGATCATCGGCATCGGCACGCGCGGCAGGAACCGCTTGCCGGCGAGAATCGCGACGACGACGAGCGCCGCGAGCGCAAACGTCGGCCGGTTCGTGTGGACGAGATGCGTGACGACGTAGTCGAGCTGCGCCAGGCTGCGCGACGCCGGGTACGGTACGGCCAGCCCGAGCATGTCGCCGAGCATCGCGATCGACACCTGCACGCCGACGCCGGCGAGAAAGCCGACCAGCACCGTGCGCGACAGGAAGTCGGCGAGAAAACCGAGCTTGAAGATGCGTGCGAGCAGCAGCATCGCGGCGGTCAGCAGCGCGACCATGCCGGCCAGCGCCACGTATTCGGCGCTGCCGGCCGGCGCCATCGACGACAGCCGGCTCGCGAAGATCGTCGCGGTCGCGGAATCGGCGGCCACCACCAGATGCCGCGACGCGCCGAAGATCGCGAACGCGACGAGCGGCAGGCACACCGTGTAGAGGCCCGTGACGGCTGGCATGCCGGCGATGCGCGCGTAGCCGAGCACCTGCGGGATGTCCATCGACGCGAGCGAAATGCCCGCGAGAATGTCGCGGACGGCCCCGCCACGGCGGATCGGGAGGATGCCTTTCAGCAGCCGCACGCCTGACGGGCGGCTTTCGTTGGAATCTTGCATGCGTGAAGTGCGTGAATACGGGGTGACGTGGTTCGCGAAGTCGTTCGCGCATCGTGCCCCCGGCAGGCATCGCATGGCAAGTGCGCGAAGGCGGCACGTGTCGCTCACCGTCGACGGATGGCCCGCGCGCAACGGCGAACGGCACGCCGACAACCCTGCGACGCCCGCATGATTGCATGGATCGCCGTGCACGCGCATTGAAGCGCGCAGGCCCGCCGCAGCGGCGTCGCGCCGATTCCGGACGAACCGGCGGCGCATCCGGCAACCCGCGCGCGCACCGGCTTGCGGTGACGCGCTTTCGTCACCCGCCCTCACCCGATTGCAGAGGAGACCTGCGCAATGGTGAGCCGATCCGGGAGCCGCGCGCCGCGCGTTCACGGCGACGTGCCCGGAACCCGATGGCACAATCACGGTCCCTTTCATGCGCCCTTCACCGGGCGCGCGCCGCGTCGCGGCGCCGGTTCAACGCACGAGAAGGCCCCTGTTTGCCCCTATGACCCTGAACGAATCCTGGTTTGCGCCGCTCGTCGGCATCCTCATCCTGCTCGCCGCCGCCGGCGCGATCACCGCCGTCGTCCATTTCCTGCTGTTCCGCGTGGTCGCGCGGCTCGCGCGGCTTTCCGCCACGCGCGTCGACGACGCGCTGTTCGAGTTCGGCGCATTCAAGTGGCTGAACCGCATCGTCCCGTTCGTCGTGATCAAGCTCGGGCTCGGCGTGGTGCCCGGCATTCCCGATACGGCCGCGCAGGTCGCCGACAAGGTGCTGTTCGCGCTGATCGTGTTCCTCGTGACGATGACCGTGAGCGCGACGCTTTCGGCGCTCGAACACGCGCATCGCACGTACCAGCGCGACCAGCCGCGCCTGTCGCTGAAAGGCGCGATGCAGCTCGTCAAGCTCGTGATGTTCATCACGGCCGCGCTCGTCGTGATCGGCGACGCAACCGGCAAGCAGATCGGCCTGCTGCTGTCCGGCATCGGTGCGATGTCGGCGGTGCTGATGCTGATTGTGGAGGAACTCAATTGGCTTCCGGCGAAACAACCATATAACTTCCACGTTTTGTCAAAAACGAAAGGAAGAAACCGGTACCATAAACGACCACATACACCATAAATCTTCCATGTGCACGGCATTTGAACCATAAATCTTCCATGAGGCATCCGAACTCTCAACCCGCCCGCCCAGCGCTGATCAAATCCAGAGCCGCCGTCGCGGCGCGAACCCGCATCAATGGAAGCGCCAGCTCTGTTCGCCAAGCTGCACGACGGCGTCATTCAACGCAAGGCCGCCCCTTTACGCCTGACGAAGAACATAGGACCCGCTTATCCGTCGTTCTCAGAAACCTATTTGCCGCAACTGCTTCACGCGACGCGCAAGGCACTACTCGCTTATCAGCCAATAGGCATTCGCTGCGCCACCCTGCCGGGCATAGTCGACCCCAAACACCATGAGGTCGACCAGACGTTCATTGACTATGCTGCGTCGAATTCCCGGCTGGACGCCCACGACGATAAAGCTTAGCTTCGTTGCCATCGTGTCCTCAATTAATTGCCGAAGCATGTCCAAGCTACCACGCAAAAATCGTGAGGGCGATGCGTAACGGGCGTTCATTCTGTCTTGCATATGCCCAAGCAGGATGCTCGCATCACAGTAGTAGACCGATTTGACCAACTGCCCAGCGACTTCGTACACGTCGCCAACCCGCCCACCACTCGGGGAGCCCCCCGCCCCCTTGCAGTGGTACAGGGTAATCTTGACGTCCGCGTGTTGCCCAACACTTACAGCTATGTAGTCTGCAGCCTCGCCAGACCTGTGGTCGTAGAACAGCGCAATGACGTCTACCTGGTCCAGAAGATGTCGCTCCAAGTGTTCTTGCACAGTCGCGCGCCCTGCAAGTTGCGCTCTGCGCTCCAGCGCGCGCGGTGTCCCATCATCGACGAGAAACTCTATGGTCACATCGCAACCGTTCCAGTCAATCACTTCGGCGTCACCTTGGGCGAGTGCACGGGTCTGGAGCTGTGGCGCCGCCATCAAATTCATCCCTTCAAATGATGATTTGTCAGCTGCGTAGAAAATGGGGGGATGCTCGGACAACCTGGAGCGACCCCACGTATCTGAGGACACGAGGACTCTCTTAAAATAAGGGATAGTCTTGTGCCTATCAGTAAGCCTAGTCATTACGTGGAAAGCATCGAAATTCTGACCGAGCCGGAGCGCCGTCGTCGGCGCACGGCGCAAGAAAAAATCGCCATCGTGCAGGAAACATTGGAGCCGGGAGCGTCGGTGTCGGCCGTTGCACGTCGGCACGGCGTCAACGCCAACCAAGTGTTCGGCTGGCGCAAGCAATACCAGGAAGGCAGTCTGGCGGCGGTGAAGGCAGGCGAAACCGTTGTGCCGGCATCTGAGCTGGCCGCCGCCATCAAGGAAATCAAGGAACTGCAACGGCTACTTGGGAAGAAGACGCTGGAGGTCGAAATCCTGAAAGAAGCCGTGGAATGGGGCCGTTCAAAAAACCTGATTGCGCGCTCGCCCTTGCTGCCGGGGGACGACCGATGAAGACGGTCTGCGAAGTTCTCGGCGTGGCGCGCTCTGCCGTGGCGGTGAAGCGAGCTCGCTCGTCCGACTGGCGCGATGGTCGCCGTGCCCGCGTGACCAACGATGCCGGGCTGGTCGAGGAGATTCAGGCCCATGTGGCGCACCTTCCCACCTACGGCTACCGCCGTGTCTGGGCGCTGCTGCGCCGCAGTCGGGAGCAGAGCGGTGCGCCGTGCATCAACGTCAAGCGCGTGTATCGGGTCATGCGGGAGCATCAGTTGCTGCTGCGCCGCCCTGGCGTGCGGCGAGATAAGCGGCGACATGACGGTCGCGTTGCGGTGGACCGCAGCAACACCCGCTGGTGCTCCGATGGCTTCGAGTTTCGGTGCGACGATGGTACGCCGCTGCGCGTGACGTTTGCGCTGGACTGCTGCGACCGCGAGGCGATTAGCTGGGCAGCAACGACCGGCGGGCATAGCGGTGATGTGGTGCGCGACGTGATGCTGGCCGCCGTCGAACAGCGCTTCGGCACCACGCAGGCCGCGCAGCCCATTGAATGGCTGACGGACAACGGCTCGGCCTACATCGACCACCGCACGCGCAGCTTCGCTCGCGAACTGGGTCTTGAGCCGCTGACCACACCGGTCCGTTCGCCGCAGAGCAATGGCATGGCGGAATCGTTCGTGAAGACCATGAAGGACAATTACGTCGCCTATATGGACAAGTCTGACGCACCAACAGCGCTCTCGCGTCTGGCTATCGCGTTTGAACACTACAATGAGCGCCACCCGCACAAAGCCTTGAAATACCGCTCGCCTCGCGAGTTCAGGCGTAATGCGGTGTCATCAACCTAACGGTGTCCGCGTGTCCTGAGTTACAGGGGCAACTCCACAACCACTCAGCGAGGGGCATCCACGAGTCGATGGCCGACTCGATTTCCAGCCTTGCATCCTCCTCGGCCTGCGAAACCATATTGCCCTGGCCAACTGCGAATCTCATGCGCACGCTGATATCTTCGGACGTCACCGAAAAATGCAACCGTGCTTCAGCGGGGCGCGATTCAAAACTGCAAAACTCCCAGTCAGTAAGTCGTCGGTACATTGGTCGCTCTCCGGCACCACGGCGGTAACGTATGCGGTGATTCGCCTTGAAGCCTGCCTTCGGCCAAGTTCCCGCTATAACCGTATCCGGAAGCACACGTAATGTTGTGGTCGCGCGAACCAGGTCCAGCTGTGTTGCTGCAAACGGTGCACTTCCTGTCAGCCGAGTGTCTATTCTCCCTACCCAACTCAAAAACTCCGCTACAGTTAGTCGCTGATTGCTCCAAATCCGAGAACTGCTGCTCGCCCCAATGGTCTCCTTGATGTCACCAGCTATACCGCTTCCGAAGTAGTGGCCTTGAGAGTAAGCACGGCCGTCTCCCGCATTCACCGCCCGCTCTGCGGCTGGCCCTGTAAGAGTTCTATAGGTTTCCGCTTGCGAGTTGAACGTATTGTTTTTTAGGCCTACGTTATAGAACTTAACGGCCTGCAGTCCCGCGCGCGCACGACTCGTTTCTTCATAGCTTAGTGCTTGATGTGCCGACGGACAGACCTTGTTCATTAGCCCAAGGTATATTTTCTCTGTACGTCGTGTCGAGCCGATATAACACCGCTGGGTAGTCGGATAATAGATAAAAAGGAATGCATCATGGCGAATGTTCGACAGCACATCCGACGTTGCCCAGCTGGGCGGATTTTCGTCGGCAGTAAGTAGGAGGCTGACGGTCCCGTCGTCCGAGGACCATTGCTTCATCACCCGCACGTGGCGCGTGATGCGGTCCCCGATTGCCGCAAAGTCGGGAGCTTGAGAACAGTGGAATACCCGCACGTGGGCGTAAAGCTCCAGTGCCAAAGGCGAAACCGCTTCGTAGTCAGACTCTGCGATTCGCTTGACGGGAAGGCGTTCGAGTAGCGCTTGGCCGTCTGCATCCCCCGCCAGCTCAGCGGCCGCCGCTTCATCAATCATTCGCGCAAGATCAACACCCTCTTTCAGGAGCGCGGTAGTCGCATTCTGGACGCGAGCTAGCGGAGCGATGAGAGTGCCTTTTCCTGTCGCTCGGTCAACACGAGCAAATCGCCCGATGAACTGAATTGTCGGTACCAGAGATCGATGAGGCGCATGCAGCGCAGCGGGACCTATCCGTCATTTCGTGGGCGGGGCATATCATGAGGTATAAAAGTCATGGATATGCCGATGAAAAAGAAGAGACAAACCGTAGCGCGTCAGGCAGCGGCCCGCGGGCCGCTGCCCGAGTTGCCCAAGGAACTGCTGGACCAGTTGGTCAAGGGGCCGATGACGCCGACCGAGGTTCAGGATCTGATGCTGGCGTTCAACAAGGCGGTCATCGAACGCGCGATGGGCGCCGAGATGAATCTGCATCTGGGCTACCCGTCGGGCCAGTCCAAGCCGGCCGGACAAGCCAACGAGCGCAACGGCGCCAGCGGCAAGACGGTCATCACGGATCGCGGCCCGGTTCGTGTCGAAGTCCCTCGTGACCGTGACGGCAGCTTCGAGCCGATCCTGATTCCCAAGCACGAGCGCCGCTTCACCGGCTTCGACGAACGCATCATCGCGATGTACGCGCGTGGCATGAGCGTGCGCGAGATTCAAGGGTTTCTGGCCGAGCACTACGGCACCGAAGTGTCGCCCGACTTCATCAGCTCGGTCACCGACGAGGTGATGGCCGAGGCGCTAAGCTGGCAGAGCCGCCCACTCGAGGCGATGTATCCGGTCGTGTTCTTCGATGCGCTGCGGGTCAAGATCCGCGACGACGGGGTGGTCAGTGTCAACCTCGGACGTAATTTCCCCAGAAGTGTCGAAGTAAAATTCCCCACCCTGTTCGGACGGTGATCAACCGGCGACGTGATCGAATGGGTTC